>JAFTIN010000049.1 GCA_017456895.1 Clostridia bacterium | reverse complement strand
GAAAAGCTGGATACACAGAACTGTGAGGTAAAATGCATCTCGCTTGTAGCGGATGAAAAGACTCTGTGTGAGAGATTATCAATGGATGTAAAAAGAGGTATTCGCTCTGAAGATGTAATTGAGAGAAGCATAGCAAGAATACCGATGTATCAAGCACTTAATACCATTAAAATTGATACAAACGCAAAAGCTGTGACTATGATTACCAATGAGATAAAGCAGTTGTAATACTGACAATTCCCAATTTGTCAAGCAGAATAATATCGAATGCCCGTGTGATATTAGTGCGATATTTTATGGATGCCAAGGAGAAGATAAATTTGATAATTAAAAGATACGAAGAGAGATACAGAGATGACCTGATATTTATGGTTCTGGAGGCCAAGGATGCTCTCGGAAGAATACCGACGATAAACAGCGACCTGCTCGACATCAAAACAAATTACCTTGACCGTGGAGATGCGTTCTGGATCGCGGTTAATGAAGATGATAGAGTGATTGGATGCATCGGATATTCAAAGACCGATAATCCTAAGGAAGCATTCCTGCACAGGCTCTACGTCAAGGCCTCAATGAAGCGTATGGGAATAGGAACAGGACTACTATATACGGCAGAGGAAGAAATGAAAAGGCGAGGAATAACAAGGTCTCTTGTTCATTTGGGTAGTCCGAAGGAACAATGGTTTGAGTCCTACTCCTTCTACCCTAAGAACGGATATACGGAATATATGCAGGGTTACATGGAGAAGATGCTGTAACTCAAAAGTATATAACCCTAATATTAAGTCTTGTTAATTAGTTTTTTGACAATAATTATTTACATTTTTTGTGTTTTTCCAGATAAGAGGTAAAATATGCGCTTTACATACTGTCCGCACTGCGGAAGAAAATTAAGTCAAAGATCAATAGGTGACGAGGGGGTCATGCCCTTCTGCGATGGATGTAATATCCCCTTATGGGACAGCTTCACGACAAGCGTTATAGTCGCGGTGGTAAATGAATTTGATGAGATTGCCCTGCTCCGTCAAGGCTACGTCTCCGAGAATACTTACGTATGTGTCGCGGGTGTAATGAAGGCGGGAGAATCTGCCGAAGAAGCTGTGGCACGAGAGGTCAAAGAGGAGATAGGACAGGACTCAATAGAGATAGAATACGTAGGCAGTTATCCCTTTATAAAGAAGGACATGCTTATGCTCGGATTTATGGCCGAGGTCAAGAAGCAGGCCTTTAGGCTCTCCTGCGAGGTAGACTCCGCCGAGTGGTTCAGCTTTGAAGAAGCGCCGTCAAAACTAAGAGACGGAAGTATAGCAAGAATGCTTGTCGAAACGGTTATAAGGAATAAGAAAAAATGAACGAAGAAATACAAGTTTTGGAGCACAGAAACGAACTCTCTGATTATAAAATTACACCCAAGGGAATGCTATGCCTCTACACGAATCAAGAGATCCCAACGTCAGCGTTAAAGACGATAATCTATGATACACTGAACTAACTTTGCCCTTACATATATAATAAAACCGCTATTCTGCTAATTATTATTGGCAAAATAGCGGTTTTGTTATTTAGATTATTGGATCAGACGTACTCGGAAGGTATATGTCGTTATATACAACGCCCATAGCCTCATCGAGGTAGTCAAGACGCTCAGAGATCCAGTCGTAAGTGTAGTCGTAATTGAACTTCTCATACCATACACCGGATCCTTTCTTTCCCTGCCACCAGGTAGCACGTTCGGTTGCCCACCTATCAATGTCTGCCTGATATACAGACACGGGAATACAAGCGCGGAATGCCTCAAACTCTGCGATAATATTCTCCTCACTCAGAGTAGTTTCTCTGAGCTCCTTATAGCGGACGAGAACCTCCTCAGTGTAAGCATTCCAGATACGGTCCCAAAGAATGAAGTATTCACCGTTGTAGGTGTACTCTGCCGAAGGACCGAAGTTGAAGCCGTGGGTAACCTTACCATTTTTTACACCGGGTAAGGACTTATTTGCCTCTGCGATGCGTACACCGTCCCATACCTGACCGAATACACCGTCCTGGTCATATACGGAGGGGATCCATACCTTACCGTCGAACGTGGCCCAAAGCATATTCTTGGAGGCGTTGTCACGCATAAAGTTGACATACATTAGAATCAGATAATCTATAGCGGCGTCAACGTCGAGATGCTCTGCCGCACCGGCTCTGAAGGCCTCGCCCTCGTTCTCCTGACAGAACTTAATAAGAGCGTTGAAGCTATCGGTAACCCAGGTAGTGTCGTCGCTACCGCAGTATTTGAGCTCCCAGCCAGCGGTGACAAGGTCGCCCGAGGAGTCCTCCTCAAAGTAACCGATCGTGTTTGCAAAGTTGGTGTTATTCCAGTTATCAGCACCGAGGAGCGCCTCTGTCTCGGAATCGTCCATACCGAACATCCACTCATCCTTAGGAACGTTCATAGTATAGATACCGTGGAAGTTGCCGTTCATAAATACCGCGATTGGGAAGCCGTCAATAGCACCTCCGTTGGTAGGAAGGGCTGCAAGACGCTCTTGTATAGCGGAGGGGTTGCGAGAAAGAACTATATCTCCCCACAGACGGCAGGACACAACGTTACGCGCCTGGATAAAGTCTACCCAGTTAGCCTTCATAACGTATTTGCTCTCATTACCCCAGCCGAAATCTATCTTCAGCTTCTTGTCAAAGGTCTCGTCCTTATAGAACTTGATGGTGTAGTTTTTCTTGGGATATGCGGTCGAGCTGGAACCCTGCACTTTGATGGTCGCGTATGCGTCGAAGCTGTCTTCTCCCTTGGGATCATAATAGCTTACCTGCATTTCAACCTCGTTTTTGGCATTGGTTGCTGCGGTGTAGTCACCGGTAAGGTATACAATAGGCATATCCTTTACGTCAGCGGCTATGGCCTCTTCTGCGATCACGGTCGAGCATACGGCACAGTGAAGTACCTTAAGTCCGTCAACCGTGGCGGTAGGATACCTCGTTGTTTCCCATTCACCATCAAAGTGCTCTCCGGTCGCGGGGATAGGCTCTGTCTTATTCGCGCCGCAGAACTTACAGATGTAATTCTGTACGCCCTCGTCAACACAGGTAGGCTCCTTGGTAATTGCGTTAGCCTGCCAAGAGTGTTCTTCAATAGCGGGAAGCGACACAGTCTTCTCTGCTCCGCAAGCCGAGCAAGAGTACTTCTGAGAGCCTTCCTTCAAGCAGGTGGGCTCGGAGATTATCTCGCCTGCCTGCCAGTCATGTTCTGCCTCAGAGTCGGGTTTAACGTTACCACATGCGCTGCAAACGAGCTTATGTATGTCGCCATCAGGCTGATAGCCCGCGGAATAATCGTGGCCTGCCGGAGCCTTGATCTCGGATCTCTCGGATCCGCAAACCGAGCAGGAATACGTCACTCTGCCCTCTCCCTCGCAAGTGGGATCTACGTTATCCTTAATCTCCCAGCTATGCTCTGCCTCCTCCTCGACACCGCAGGAAATACAACTGCGGACGTGTACGTCGCCCTTGGGGCTGAAGTCTGAGTAGGTGTGATCGGTAGGAGGTACGGTCTCGAGCTTTGTATCTCTGCAGGTGATACAAGTAAAGGCCTCTTCACCCTCCTCTGTGCATGTTGGAGCCTTTATAACACCGGATGGCACCCAGTTGTGAGGTCCCTCATCCGTCCTGTCTCCACAGAGGATACACTCGCGGGAGTGAGCGTCTCCGTCGGAGGAAAAGCTTAAGGAATAATCGTGGCCAAGAGGCTCGAGCTCCTGATAGGTCGTATAATCGTCGCAGGTCACGCACAGCTCGTATGGTGACCAACCGCCTTCAGTACAGGTTGGCTCTTTGCCATCGCGCTGTTCGATGGTGTGCTTATGCTCGGGCTCACCCGAGTTACTTCCGAGGAACGGGAGCTTATCACAACCCGTCATAAGAAGAAGACCGATAAAGGTGAGAACAAGCAAGATACCAAGAGTCAATCTTGTGTTTTTTTTCATAGTATTCTCCTTGAAATTTGCGCAGAAGAATGGTAGCTGATGCACTACGGTAGCGCAAAAAAGTAAAATTTAGGAAAGTTATACCAATCCCAACTAAATTATAACATATCCTCTATACAATTGCAACAGTTTTTAAATTTTCTTCATAATTTCCATGCAAGCGAAACACGGTACTACACATACAAAAAAAGCAACAGTACACATAACGCATACTGTTGCCTGATGATTATTTTAAACACCTAACGTTTCCTTTTCCTTCTCCTCATCCTTTGTCTTACCTCCATTTTTGAGAGTCAGGAAATATTCCCTGCCTCTTTTCAGGAGAGCCTTGACGTCGGTGGAAAAATTCTTATGATCAAATATCATAGTCAAAAGGAAGGAGAGAATCGGAACGATGATATAAACCGGAACCAAAAGCCAGAACCAAGGCCAATATTTCTCCTGTCCGGCATACTGACCTACGGGAACCGTCTTAAAGATCTTGGGCGTGAAGATGGCAAGGAAGCTTCCTATCGCATCATTTGTTCCGGGGCCCCAGATATAGGACGAATTCTTGTATCCGATATCGAAGAATTCACTCTGATCCCTAAGAGGAATAAAGCCGAGCTCGGACTGGAAGATCTGGTTGAGCATTATGTATAGCATAACGATCATAAGTCCGGTGGGCGCATTGAAAACGCGCTTGTAGGAGAGCTTATGATGACGGAAGATGACCATAAGAAGAGGAACTGCAAGGAGCATCCAATGATGGAAGTAGAATCTGATAATATCAAGCTGCTCGCCGAGCTGGTCAGCCTTGGCAAGAGGCTCCTGAGGATAGAAGAGAGCGATAAGTCCGCTGATAACACCTATGTAAAACATATAGTCCTTTGCCTTCTCGCTCTTTGAAAGATAGATAAATGGGAACAGAGAAATGTTCGCTCCGCAGATATTGACGAACCAAGAGTCTCTCAACATACGAGCCTCATCGGTAGAATACGGCGGATAGAATACCTTAGTGAAATGCATCACAAGTCCGAGGGCAAGTATAGATAGCAAAACTGTCTTCTGCACCTTATGACTGCAGTTTCTTAAAAGGAAATAAAGTCCAACGGTTATTCCGGTAAGCAGAATCAGCCAGAAGAAATACCAAAAGTTAAACATCTGAATATACATAGACGTCTTTGCCTCCCATTAAAAATGTTTTACACATATATTTTACGCTTATATTTACAAAATGCAATAGTTTTAAGGTATATTTAAGTTTATTTAATAATTGTAAAAAAACTTAACATATCACGCACGGGTATTGCATTTTTCAAAAAAACGTGATATAATTTTCATAAAAAGCTTACAGGAGTAGTTTTATGAAATCTGTATACATATACGCTTCGCGCCTACGCGCCTTCTGGGTGCTGGTGCCAATGTCGACCCTCTTGATGCTGTCTATAGCGTTCAACAGCAGCACGGAGGGAGCCTTAAAGCTCTACCCTCTTATCATATTCAGTATCGGTGCAATCATCTTTACCTTCATATTTCTGTTCCGCTATATTTCGATATCATACAGCGAAATAAAGTATATCGGACGCTTTACTTCAAGGGATAGCGCAACGATAAACGCCGAAAAAACGCTCGTCATTGAGCTTTTAGAAAAAAAACGAGTCAACATTAAGCTTTACGGTAATGAGGGCTACAACCCCGAAATTAAGTGGCTGACGAAGGCAGATGGAGAGGACGGCGACGTCTGTCTCTTCAGAGGCAAGGCGTACGGAGGCGAGCAGGTCGCGGTAAGGTTGCTGATGTACTTCGGCGTTGACGTTAAGGATATAGACGTAATACTTGCTGATGAAGGCTTTTCGGAAAGCTATGAGAACGTAACGGTGAGCACGTCGGTCGTTGACTCTCACAGAGAGATAAAAATAAGATTTGACAAAACTGTATAATAATGAATCCGGCAAAGCTCCCTGCTCTGCCGGATCTTGTCTTTTATAATTCAAAGAGGACGCACGGTAAGGTGCGCCCTCTTCTTTTTATATCTTAAGCTATTGCTTAATGAGTATTACTCTTCAAGCTCAACCTTACCGCCTGCAAGAGTGATCATCTTGACAGCCTGGAGGGAGAACTTGCTTGCCTTAACGGTAAGTCTCTTGTACATAATACCGCGGGCAAGTACCTTTACTCTCGCGATCTTGGGAGATACGAGACGCTTAGCCTTAAGAGCCTCAACGTCAACTACCTCGTCGTCCTCGAAGTTCTCGCAGATAACGTCAAGGTTGATCTCGCCCATCTTGCCTGCGCGTCTTGCAGCCTCAACGGTTACGATCTCTATCTTGGACTCTGCCTCCTCGTCGGTTACGAGCTGGTCAGCTACCACAGCGTCAGCGTAAACGGTGCCATCCTCGAATATCTGAACGGTAGGAGCCTTGGGCTCTTCAACGACGGGAGCTTCCTCTACGGGCTCTTCAACGACGGTAGCTTCCTCAACGGGCTCCTCGACTACGGGCTCTTCGACAACGGGAGCTTCCTCAACGGGAGCTTCCTCAACGGGAGCTTCCTCAACGGGAGCTTCCTCAACGGGAGCTTCCTCAACGGGAGTTTCCTCAATGGGAGTTTCCTCAATGGGAGTTTCCTCAATGGGTTCTTCAACAACCTCGGGAGTCTCGTCTATCTCGACCTCATCGGTCTCGGGAGCTTCAACGCTGATGAGCTGCTCGGTGGTCTTCTCGCTTGTACCGGACTCGATAAGCTCGCTTACGTTAACGTGAACGAAAGTCATATCGTCGCTGAGCGTTACGCCTGCGGGAAGGATGACCTTTACAAGTCCGCGCTTTGCAAGTTCCTCGGTGGTCTCGTAAGCCATACGGTAGTCAACGGTAGGAACCTCACCCTGGGTGAGCTCATACTTAGCCATCATCTCATCGATAAGCTCGAGAGTATACTTAAGGGCTCTGCCGCTTCTAACCTTCATCATCATGGGAACCTTAGCGAACTTAGGCTTATCGGAGCAATCGATGAAGTGATACTTGTTAATATTGAATTCCTTAGGATCAAGGTTAAGGTTTACGATAAGGGTTCTACCCTTGATGTTAAGCTTAACAAGCTGGATTCTGCCCTTATTGAAGGCCTCGTAGTTCCAGCTCTCACGAGCCTTGATTCCCTTGTAGGAAAGAACGTGATTCTTGATAGTGGTGTAGAAGTCCTGAATGTTCTCGGTAGACTGGATAAGTCTGGACATGAAGGAGCTTCTAAATCTGATGTGAACGACCTCGCCGCCAATGATAGCGGTAGCCTCCTTGCCGTCTTCACCCATAACGAGCATTGCGGTCTTGGGAAGCTCGGGCGCGGGAGTCTCTTCAACTACGGGCTCTTCCTCAGCCTCAACGATCTCTTCCTCGACAGCGGGAATCTCTTCCTCCTCTGCCTCTTCAACAATCTCTTCAACCTCGGGGATCTCCTCGACCTCCTCGATAACGGGTTCTTCCTCAACTACAGGCTCTTCCTCCGCTACGGGCTCCTCTGCGGGCGCCTCAGCAACGACCTCAGGAATCTCATCGGGAGCTACCGCTCTGTCCTGTCTGCTTCTGAGAAGGAAGTAAACACCGATAACAATGCCTGCAATAAGAATGAGAGCGAGAAGAATCCAAAGCCATATAAGATTGGGTCCCTCGATACGTACTATTGCGTATACGGAGAAGTGAGTTGTATCGAATACCATATAGTCGCCCTCACGGGTAGCATCCATGATCTCTACGGATCCGTCATCCTTAATGTGGATAACTCGGAGCTCGTCAGCGTCAAGCGAGCGGTATTCAAGAGGAATAAGAAGTCTTACGGTGAAGGTCTGGCCGTCAACAGAAACGACTGCGCCGCCCTCGGTGAAGTAAATGTCGTAAGCAACGAGAACCTCTGCCTCGTCACCGTCTACGTCATATGTAGACTCAACGTCGGTGGTAACACCGCCTGCGATGATATTATCGGGATCAAGACCGTTCTCTGCCTCGACCTTAACGATAACGTCGTTACCGTCCTTGATCTCGTGATCGGTCTTCTTGTCACCGGTAATGGTAAGGGTTGCGGTAAGCTCGTCGGAGTATGTGTAGTTAGCGGCATACTCATCCTTTACGGTAAGAGTAGCGGTTACGGTATACTGACCGAGAAGAACCTTGCCGTTGCCCTCATAGGTAACGTCAAGCATAGCGAGTACGTCAGCGTTGCCGGTGACGGTGATGCTGTGCTCTGTGCCGTCGTAGGTAACTGTAGCGTTCTCAAGCTTGATGCTCGAGCCGTCGATAGCAGCCTTTGCGATAGCCCAGTCAAGAGAAGGAACTGTGCCCGCTACGGTGTAGTTGCCGTTCTCCGCAGTAGCGGCTGCGGTAGCGGTATAGCTGCCGGCATTGGTGAAGGAGTTATCGGAATAGGTGATAACGATACCTGCGGGAACGCTGTTAAGGGTAACACCCTGAAGCTGTCCGTTGTAGGTGAAGGGAGTGGAATAGTTCCAGGTAAGCGCGGAAACGTCAACGCTAAGAGGAGCAATGCCCCAGTTAAGTACTGTGGGCTCACCGTCAGCAACAGCTACGGCGAAGTTGCCGTTAGTACACTCGAAGGCTACGGTAGCCTGATAGCTGCCTGCATTAGTACCTGCGTTGCCTGCTACGGTGACGGTGATGAACTCACGAAGAGCCTCAATATCAAGAGCAAATGCGGGCGCCTGTACCTTCTGCTCTGCACCGTTATAGATGATAGAGCCGGTTACGTAATTCCAGTTGATGCCGCTTACGGTAACGGTAGCCTTTGCCACAGACCAATTATAGGTAACCGTGGAGGCGGAAAGTGTGTAGTTCGTATCGGTGGAAGCGAGCTCTGCGGTAGCGGTGTAGTTACCTGCGTTGATCGCGCTTGCACCGTTGAGGCTCTTGACCTCAATGAATGCGGGAAGATTTGTGATCTCAACCTCGTGTGCCTCTGCGTTATATACAAAGCCCGCGAAGGAGGACCAAACGAGCGTGGATACATCAAACTCCTTGGGAGCTATGGTCCACTCAAGATCAGCAACCTCGCCGAGTGCCTCGTAGTTATTCTCATAACCGGGAGCGGGCACGAAGGTTACGGATGCAACATACTTACCTGCATCGGTAGCCTCGTTTGCGGTGTACTGAGGAACGAGTCCTACAGGACAGTTCTCTACGTATACGCCGTGTACGTTGCCGTCATAGGTGAAGGAGATATCGGTACCCCAGACAACGTCGGAAACGTCAACGCTCTTGGGATCGATGGTCCACTCAAGCTCGGGAAGAGCGTCAAGACCGACGAGCACGTACTCGTCCTTGTACTCTGCCTTAAGCTCTACGGAAAGGATCTTTGCAATATAGTCGCCGGCGTCGGTAGCCTTGTTACCAGTGAGGGTCACAACGAGCTTATCAAGCTCGTCACCGCCGAGGGTAACCTCAAACTCCTTGCCGTTGTAAACGGGAATAGTAACGTTGTCGGGATCGTTTTCGTCAACGGGCCAGCTCCAGAAGAGGTCGGAAACGTCGATAACACGCTTGATAGACCATTCGAAGCTAAGCTCCGCGGGATCGACAACATAGTTTTCATTCTCTGCTGCGAGAGAAACCGAAAGCTTGTAATTACCGATATCGGTAGCGGTAACGTCACCGCCGAGGGTTGCGAGCACGCCTGCGGGTACGCCCGCGATTTCTACTGTATGCGCCTGTGCGTCATATTCGAAGAAGTCTTCAACGATAGATATCTTAGAGGTATCGATCTTAGCGGGAGCTATAGCTACCTTGATCTCTCCCTCGTGAGTAAGCATACCGTTATGGTATACCTTATAGGTATAAACGCCGCTGTCCTTAACGTTAACTACCTGGAAGGTCTCGGAGGTAACGGAAAGGAGCTCGCCGTCCTTGTACCACTCGTAGGTGAAGGTGCGTGTCGTATCGCCGATAGTAACGCCTACGGTCTCGGACTTGCCATCGTAAACCTTATCAACGTCTTCGGTGGGATATGCCTTGCCGTCGTTGTAAACTGCAGTGAGAACAACGTCGCGGTCGGGCATCTTTGTAACTACCTTGAGATCCTCGTCGATCCAGCAAACGATCTCGGAGTCGTTAGCCTTAGCGAAGAAGTCAACGTCAGCCCCCTTGGGAAGGAAGCCGGATCTGATAACCTCACCGTCTACTACGTAGTCTACGCGGTTGAGACCTACGAAGTCAAGGCTGAGATCAGCGCTTAAAGTGAAGCCGTTCTGCTGATACTTCTCGGGAATGAGACCGAGAACGAAGGAAACGAGAGAGTCGTCAATGCCAACAAGGCCGGCAGCCTTGGAAGCAGCCTTCTCTATAAGCTCGTAGGAAATGGTGTGTGTGCCCTCATACTCAAACAAGCCGTCGGAGTAGGAGAACTTATCGTTCTTATCCTCGTAGTTAATGATATCGAGGATGGAGTAATTCATATACTTCTCGGGGATATAGTTAACGACCTTATCCGCGAGGCGCACGCCGTACTTAAGAGCAACGTTAAAGTACTTCTCGTATCTCTTAACGATCTCGATGATCTCTTCGTTGGTGTAATCGGAAAGATCAACGAACTGCTTTACAAACTCCTTATCGAGGATGCCCTCGAGGTTGACACACTCAAGCAGAGTGATGAGATCCTCAAAGGTGAGCTCCTTGATGAGAGCGTACACGTCGTTACCGTCAGCCATAAATGCGCTGAAGACCTTGTGCTTGAGCACAGGATCGATGCCGTCGGAGTTCGCAGCCTTAAGAAGCGCCTTGGAAACAACGGCGGGAACCTGAACGTCGAGAACAAGCTCACCGTTCTTGAAGCCGGCGTTTATGTACTTGCTGAGAAGCTCAGCGATCTTTCTTACCTCGTCATAACCGCCACCGATCTTGCCGGTAAGGGTGAACTCACAGTCGGAGCCGAGGGTGGTGCCGATGGAAACGTCGAAGGAATATTTCATCTCGTCGTTTGCCATCTTGGAGATGTCGTAGAAATTAGGAAGCTTTGCAAGAAGCTTTAGAACGTTATCAAACTTGAGCTCGGTGCCTCTGCCCTCTGCCTTGGTGCCGTAGAGGACGATGCCGTTTACCTTAACCTCATCAACGTAACCGATAACGTCGGTGATGGTAATAGAGGTATCGATCCTGGAGAGGTCGGCAACTGTCTCGTCATAGCCCGCAACCATCTTGTCAACGTACTCGTCAAGCTTAGCCTCAAACTGAGCCTCGGTGAGGCCGACAACAGCAAGGTAAACCTCGTCGGAGTAGCCGTCATTCACGGATACCTTATCGGTTACGGTTGCTCTGATAGACGCCTTAACGCCGGCGTCGGTGATCTCTGAAATGATATCACAGAGAGTGGAGACTGCGTTGTCTCTGGTAATGATGTCAGCGAGCGCCTTGCCCTCTTCTCTGCCGAGAACAACGAAGGCCTCGATAGCGGTCTCGATGTCGGAGTCACCGACAAGGCCGGTCTCGTAGTAAGCGTTGTATGCAACGTCGTAAACGTAGTCTGCAACCTCGCCGTTAGCGAACGCGAGCACGGAGGGGTCAACCTCGCTTGCAGCGCCCTCGCCGAATATGTAAGCAACGTAAGCGTTAAGGTTGCTCTGCTTATGCTCTGCGATGAGCTCGGATACCTTGGTATTGAAGGCCTCGTCGATAGCAGCCTCAACGTCGAAGGACTCGAGAGTCTCGTCATCAACGATGCCTGCCTTATGTGCGGTGATGAGAAGGCCGCATGCATAATCAACGAGTCCGTCAATGAGAGTCTCGTCGTTTACAGCCTCCTTGAAGAAGCCGACGTAATCGCCGCTCTCAAATCCGCACTGACCGAGATAGCCGTCAATGGCGGTGGACCAAACGCTCTCAAGATCGGTGAAGCCGTCTTTACCATCAGCGTACTGTCCGTTAAAGATATCATCCTTGAGGGATGAGATAACGACGTCCTTGGCAAAGTCAAGAACCTCGTCAAGGATAGCCTTGATCTGTGCCTTGTCGATCTCCTTAAGAGAATCAACGTCGGGAGTCAAGGTTACGACCAGCTCGTCACCGAAGCGCTCAAGCTGAAGCCAACCGGCGTCGTAAGAGCTGTCGGGAGAGCCATTGTTGCCGTCTTGCGCATATGCAACGACGGGAGCTATGACTCCAAACGTCATCATAACGACGAGCAACAAGGTCAAAACCAAACGTAATGTTTTTTTCATTTGTTTGTCTTCCTTTCGTAAGATTTTTTTATATTTAATAAATTTATTTGTAAAAATAAACTTTTATGACAAAATTATACCACCCCGTGTTAAGTTTGTCAATAAAAAATTATGAATATATTTTAAAAAATTTAAAATAAAATGGGTTCTGTGAACATTTTGCACAAAACCCATTCATTTTTTTTATAAAAATTGTAGTAAAACAAACTTTACGAAACAACGTATATTTTCACGCTTTTTTCCACCCTCTTCCAATTCGTTAAACTTGACACGGGTACGGGGGTATTTTTCGCGTTATTCGTCGTTTGTTTTCATGTCATCTGACGCCCGGGTGAGCTCCTCTGCGTCCTGTTTCTCCTCATTTTCGGGCATTGGTCGGTCCGCATCCCTACTCTTTTTTGCTCTGTTGCCAAGCTTAATAACGCCCTTTTTCTTGAGAATAAGAAGGACTACCGCAACAACGCCAAGCGAGAATAAAGCTATCGCGGAGTAGTAGATAACGCTGAACCAGGGAAAGCTCTTTTCCACCTTGGGAAGAGGGGTTCTGTCAAAAACAGCGACATAGGTTACGTCAGCGGTGACGGTGCTAACCTCCGCTGACCAACCGGTGAACGTGTAGGAATACTCACCGTCGCTAAGCTTTGACGGCGGGGTCGGTACCCTGACCTCATCACCGTACTTATAGGTACGGGAGGATATTTGCTTACCGTCACTGATGAAGGTGACCGTGTAAAGAATATCGGTGAATTTAGCCCTCAGGTTTACGCTCTCGGAGGGCATAACGAAGCTAAAGCCGTCAATAGGATACTTAGTGTTGCTATCCGAGGAGAGAAGGTAGTAAAGCTCAACCTCCTGTCCGAGGGGAAGGTCTACCGATAGAGTGACCGTCTGTCCGGGAATAGCATCGGAAGGAGCAGATACCTTATCCTTTATGCTCGAGGGTACATTAACCGAGTATCTAACGGCCAAGGTATACGAAATCCCCGGAACAAGATTGAAGCGAACCTCACCGTTCGAATATGACTTATTGACGTGCTTGATCTCTCCATCATGCGCATATGTAAGAAGAGCGTTTGTAGCAAAGGACGAGTCATCACACGGGATAGATACGCTCAGCGTACCGGTCGTGTCAACCGCCTCGCCTCTGTCATTCATTGCATTTATCTCAAACGTATATAAAGAGGGCGAGGGATCGATATTGACGTTAAGGCAGGTGACACCGAGTGAAGCAAGCTCCATAAGAGTGCTGTAACGCATCTCGAGCGTAAGATTTTCTGCCTTGACGAAAAGACCTGCAGAAGTCGACTCGGCGATCTCAATAAAGTGAGAGAGAGGAATATGCTCCACGGTCTGGGCGGGAACCGAGACGTTTATTCGGTTCTTACCCGTACCGTCTACATTATATTCAACCTCATACTCTTTGTAGCTCGGCTTAAAGTACGGATAAAGAATAACGTTCTCGTTTACAGACGAAAGATCAAAACGATTTCCATCCGAATCTGCCCAACACTCAAAGACATAGGTTGCACTGATATCATCATCCTTGGTGGGCAGAGCTCCAATGAAGCTCGCTGAAGAGCCTTTATCAACGCTAACCTCAAGTATAGGATCTCCGTAAGAGTCTGCAAAGACTACGGTAACAGTATCCGTACCTCCCATGCTTTTTTCAAGAGTGACGGAGGGCGTGTATAGAATATCCTCGGTAATCTCTGCTCTTTCGGTAAGCAGTCCGGCGTCATAGTCGGCGATCAGAAGCGAGTACACCTCATTATCGAGGATTTCCGGCCTTTCCGGAACGGACAGATACCCTTCGGGAGGCGTAGGCTCATTAACTACTGTAGGAGGTTCTCCGGGATCGGTAACCTCCGTAGGCTTCGTGGGAGCCTGAACGGGAGTAGGAATGTCGGGCACGGGGAGAAGCTCGGGCTTTATAGGCTCGACGACCGTGTCGGGATAGCCACCGGATATTGGCGAAGCGTTGCCGCTATCGGTAACGAAAGCGTTGCCTTCAAGAATGTCGATGACCTTCTTATCCCTCATTTCGGTTCCATCCTCGGTCCAATAAGTGAGTTTCACGTTCTCATCAAGAACAAAGGAGCCCGTATAATCCATCACGGGTTTGTCTGAAATTGCGTTTGAGAAGAGGATAAGCTGAGAAATGAAGATGGAGAATTTTTCGGTGTAATCGGGACTCGGATTCTGCCCGGGGAGAGTCGGAGGATTGTGCATCGTATTTCTGATGACGTCATAGGAATAAAGCTCAAGAAGAGATACTGTAAGAGTTACGACCGCATCGCGAAGCTCAGAATAGTTATTTACGTAGAAATCATATTTCTCCTCGTCTGTTTTAAGATCCTTATAAGCTACTCCGCGTTTGGGCACGAGTATCTCCTTTATGTTATCGGAGGCCTTGGCGCAGTCGTCAATTATCTTACCGTCCACGCCGAGAACCGTAACGAAGAGCTCTCTGTTTGTAACGACCTTATCAACCAAGCTC
Source organism: Clostridia bacterium (assembly GCA_017456895.1). Classification (GTDB taxonomy): domain Bacteria; phylum Bacillota; class Clostridia; order Oscillospirales; family CAG-272; genus UBA1740. The sequence goes on along the minus strand of JAFTIN010000049.1, from coordinate 2,977 downwards.
GAAAACAGCGCGCTGTAAAGCTGACGCTTAAGATAGGTCACCTTGGTCATAAGTCCGTCGTTAAGGGCCTTGAGCTGTGTATCAGCTACGGAAAGATCGAAAAGATATTTCTCGTACCTTTGTTTATCGGAATAATACTTTTCGAGATTGTCCTCGTAGTGTAGATTATTGTCAATAATATCATTGTACTCGTCAAGATCTGCTATATACTCGTTATAGAGCTCAAGTCTTTCCTCATAGAGCGCATACTCACCAAGATAGGCAAGATAATCCTCACGCTTCTCGTCGTATATCAGCTTTTCAAGAAGGTACTGCGAATAAAGGATACAGTCAGCGCGGTACTTATCGACCGAAGATGAGTTCAAAGCATAGTATCTCTCATACTCTTCCCTCTTCTCTTCATACTCCGCTCTCGCAAGCTCGACGCTCGACTTTATAGCGGGGGCGTTATCGTACGCGAGGTTTAAAAGCTCGTTAACATCGGAGGCACAGACGAGAAAAGTGACGTCGAGAGTGTAATTAACACTGAGCGTCGATTCCTCATCTATCAAAGAAGATTCGAACGTAGCTACGTATGCACCGTCTTTAAGAACGAGCTCTCCCGCAACACCGTCAACGCTGACAGAGGTGGGAGTCCAGGTAGCAACGCTTCCCTTACCTGTTGTATAAGAATACGGACGCGCAACGACCTCGGTCACATCATCCCTTGATACAACCGAGATATGCTGAGTGGTGACCGCTTCATACTTGAGATTGATGCTGCCAAAGGCATCAAGATAAGCTCGCTCACCATCGGTAAGCGACTCTCCGATATATGAAAGGAGATCGGAGGAGGTGAAGATCTCGTTGAAATACGAGCCGGGATTTGAGTAGTCGTATTCGGTCAATCCACCCTCAACGGCGAGGACCGTGGGAGATAAGGACATCCCGAAGAAAAGAATAAGACATAATAAACAAAGGAGTATTTTCTTAGCTTTCATAGTGCTCCTTACGGCAAAAGGAAGATCAACATCCTGCGCCTAACATAATATCAAGAATTGCTTTGTCGGTGTCGCGCATACCGTCCTTTGCAAGTCGGGATATGCTCTCGATGGTGTTCTCAACACCTTTTTTAACTATACCGTCACCGCCGAAGAACTGGTTGCCCGAGCGGTAAAGATTGAAGCCCAAAATACCGTTCTCAACCGCGGTAGCGATCTTGGCAGCGCAGCTCGCTTTAGCTCCGTCACAGATAAGTCCGGAATCGATCGCGAGCGCGTTTACGAGAGTGTGGGCGACATCCTTAAATCCACCGCCATAGAGATAAGCGATACCCGCTCCTGCACCGGCTCCTGCAGCAACTGCGCCGCAATATGCCGAGAGTGTGCCAATGCCCTGCTTGACATGAATGGTTGAAAGATTAGAGATGCAGAGGGCGCGGTAAAGCTTCTCCTCATCAAGCTCAAGCTCTCTCCAATAAATTACCACGGGTATGGAGGCAGTCATACCTTGATTGCCACTTCCGGAGTTGATTATTACAGGAAGCTCACAGCCGTTCATACGCGCGTCGCTGCCTGCAGCGGCATAGGCCTTCGCCCTCACACTGATGTCGGGCAAATAGCTATCAAGATATACCCTGCCGATGTTGGCGCCGTAGTTTCCGGTAAGGCCCGCCTCGGCTATTGCCATATTGAAGTCGATCTGGCGCTTTAAGGTAGGCTTGACAAGGTCAATATCGACGTTCTCGGCAAACTCGACGATCTCCTCGATTGAGAGCTCCTTCTTCTTGACCTCGATGGCCTCGTTGACCTCACCGGAGAAAATGGACTCGCCGTTTTTCGTAATGGAAACGATATTAGTATGTCTGTTGGTTATTCTTACCGAGGCGCTGTCGTTGCCGTCGGTCACTGTAACTATTATGTCGAAGGGATACTCGCTCTCTGAGAGGCGGAGCGTGATGGGAAGCGTTTCCTTCACCTTGCGCATACGCTCAATGTCCTCTTCGGTGACCGAGGATAGCACCTCGAGTCTTGCCTCCGCGTTACCTCCGACAAGCCCTGCGACCACGGCCGCTTCTATACCCTTCAGGCCACCCGTGTGAGGTACTACGACGGATTTTGCGTTTTTAATGATGTTTCCGCTTACTGCTATGTCACAGGATGTGGGAAAGGTACCGAGAGTAGCTCTGGCCTTTGCCGAGGCGTAGGCTATGGCTATCGGCTCGGTGCATCCCATAGCAGGAACGAGCTCGTCCTTAAGTATCTGTACGTAGTAGTCTATTCTCTGTTCGGTAATCATATACGTCTCCGTTTCGGGGATTATAGTACTTTTACTCACATTTTATCATAAAACGGGGGCGTGTGCAATAGTTAGGTGAAAAAATTAATGATTTCAAACATTTTTTCTTCCATTTATATAATATACGCGCGCGAAAATATTTTTTGACAGCATTCGCTATTGACAAACGGGAGAAAAAAGTGTACAATATCTTACACGGGCAAGGCCTTTGCCCGAAAAACAACTTCCTATGGGTCTGCAATGGTTTCGACAGGGGTTGTGAAGTACGATAAGCGTAGCGCGCCGGATAATCGCGTCAAAATGTCCAAACTTAAATAATAAACGACAACAACACTGTTGCAATGGCAGCGTAAGCTGCTGACGCGGCAATAATGCCGCCCGTACCGCGTAGGAGGACTACGGCCTACGCCGTGCGTCAAATGAGTAGTGCACGTGAACCGAGAGTCGCTTGTGTATCGGTCACGCATTAAGAAGCTACCCTGACGAAAGCCTGTTAACCGGCGTTCCGATGTGGGAATTCTAAAAGATTAACTGCCTACGGAGAAGGTTGTATGGATTGATCTTTGGACACGAGTTCGATTCTCGTCAGATCCACCAAAGATAAGAGGGACACCGTCCGGTGTCCCTTTTATCTTTCCTTTGGCGGAGTCGCGGTTGAATACGCACACGTAACCGCTTACGCACTTTTATTTACCGATTG
>JAFTIN010000048.1 GCA_017456895.1 Clostridia bacterium | reverse complement strand
ACCTCTCACGAGATCCAGAAGGTTGCTGCCTGGGACTACAAGGATCTTGCTGAAATGGTTGATATGGATGCAGTTCAGGCATTCCGCGATAGAGCGCTCAACCCCGAGCATCCCGTGCTTCGCGGCTCTGCTGAGAACGGCGACATCTTCTTCCAGCACAGAGAGGCTTGCAATCCTTACTATGACGCTCTTCCCGCAATCGTTGAGGAGTACATGGACAAGGTAAATGCAAAGCTCGGCACCAACTACAAGCTCTTCAACTACTACGGTGCACCCGATGCAGAGCGCGTTATCATCGCTATGGGCTCTGTTTGCGACGTAGCAGAGGAGGTTATCGACTATCTTCTTGCAAAGGGCGAGAAGGTTGGTCTTGTTAAGGTAAGACTTTACAGACCCTTCGTTGCAGAGAAGCTCAGCGAGGCTATTCCCGCAAGCGCAAAGATCGTTTCCGTTCTCGACAGAACCAAGGAGCCCGGCTCTCTTGGCGAGCCTCTCTACCTTGACGTTGTTACCGCTCTTTCCGAGTGCGGTAGATGCGGCGTAAAGGTTATCGGCGGCAGATACGGTCTTGGCTCCAAGGACACCACTCCCGCTTCCATCTTCGCTATCTATTCTAACATGGCTGCAGCAGCTCCCAAGAACCACTTCACCGTTGGTATCGTTGACGATCTCACCGGCCTTTCTCTTGACGAGCAGCCCGCTCCCGACACCGCTCCCACCGATATGATCCAGTGCAAGTTCTGGGGTCTTGGCGGCGACGGTACCGTTGGTGCAAACAAGAACTCCATCAAGATCATCGGTGACCACACCGACAAGTTCATTCAGGCATACTTCCAGTATGACTCCAAGAAGACCGGCGGTATCACCATTTCTCACCTCAGATTCGGTGATTCTCCCATCAAGTCCTCTTACTACATCAACAAGGCTGACTTCGTTGCTTGCCACAACTCGGCATATCTGAGCAAGTATGATATGATCTCCGACGTTAAGCCCGGCGGAACCTTCCTTCTTGACTGCCAGTGGACTGATGCAGAGCTTGACGCTCACCTTCCCGCATCCGTTAAGTCCTATATCGCAAACAACAACGTTCAGTTCTACACTATCAACGCTACCCAGCTTGCTATCGGTCTCGGTAACGCTAAGGTTAAGAACACCGTGCTTCAGTCCGCGTTCTTCACCCTTGCAAACATTCTTCCCGCAGAGGAAGCAAACGGCTATATGAAGTATATGGCTACCAAGTCCTATCTCAAGAAGGGACAGGCTATCGTTGATCTCAACCACGCAGCTATCGACGCAGGTAAGGACGCTATCCACAAGGTAGAGGTTCCCGCATCCTGGAAGGACGCAGGCAAGACTGCTCCCGCAGCTAAGGTTGAGGGCAAGAGAGCAGATCTCGTTGACTTCGTTAACGATATCGTTGTTCCCGTTGGCGCTATGAAGGGCGACAGCCTCACCGTTGGCGCGTTTGCTAAGTATGCAGACGGTACCTTCCCCCAGGGCTCCGCAGCTTATGAGAAGAGAGGCGTTGCAGTTAACGTTCCTCAGTGGAATCCCGAGCACTGTATCCAGTGTAACAACTGTGCTTTCGTATGTCCTCACGCTTGTATCCGTCCCTTCGCTATGACCGAAGAGGAGGCTGCAGCAGCTCCCGAGGTTACCAAGTTCGCGGCTAAGCCCGTTCTTAAGACCAATTACAAGTTCACTATGTCCGTTTCTCCCCTTGACTGTATGGGTTGTACCCTTTGTGTTAAGGCTTGTCCCGTTAACAAGAATGAGAAGCTCGGCACCGCTATCGAGATGAAGCCTATCGCTACTCAGCTTGAGCAGCAGGCAGCATACGACTACGCTGTAGCTAACGTATCCGAGAAGTCTGAGCTTGTTGCTACTACCGTTAAGGGTAGCCAGTTCAAGCAGCCCCTCCTTGAGTACTCCGGCTCTTGCGCAGGCTGTGCAGAGACCTCTTACGCTCGTCTTATCACCCAGCTCTTCGGTGAGAGAATGTATATTTCCAACGCTACCGGTTGTTCGTCCATTTGGGGCGGCTCCGCACCTGCTACTCCTTACACCGTAAATAAGGAAACAGGCCGCGGTCCTGCTTGGGCTAACTCGCTCTTCGAGGACAACGCAGAGCACGGTCTCGGTATCTACGTTGGTCAGAAGGCAGTTCGTGAGAAGCTTATCGGCTACGTTAAGGAGCTCCGCGCAGGCTGCAAGGATGAAAGCAAGGCGGCTATCATCGATAACTACCTCAACACCGTAAACGACGGTAAGGCTAACGAGGCTGCTACCAAGGCTCTCGTTGCTATGCTCGAGTCCTGCGACTGTGAGAATCCCCTCAAGGCTAAGATCCTCGCAGAGAAGTCCTACCTCTCCAAGAAGGCAGTTTGGATCTTCGGCGGTGACGGTTGGGCATACGACATCGGCTTCGGCGGTCTTGACCACGTACTTGCTTCCGGCGAGGACGTAAACGTTATGGTCTTCGATACCGAGGTTTACTCCAACACCGGTGGACAGGCTTCCAAGGCTTCTCAGATCGGTCAGGTTGCTCAGTTCGCAGCAGCAGGTAAGGCAATCGGCAAGAAGAACCTTGCAGAGATCGCTATGTCCTACGGCTACGTTTACGTTGCACAGGTTGCTATGGGCGCTGATATGAACCAGACCCTCAAGGCTATGGCTGAGGCTGAGGCATATCCCGGACCTTCCATCATCATCGGCTACGCTCCTTGTGAGATGCACTCCATCAAGGGCGGTATGGCTAACTGCCAGGACGAGATGAAGAAGGCTGTTGAGGCAGGTTACTGGCATATGTTCAGATTCAACCCCGCCGCAGAGAAGAAGTTCACTCTCGACTCCAAGGCTCCTACCGGCGATTACCAGGCGTTCATCAACAGTGAGGCAAGATATACCAGACTTGCTCAGCAGTTCCCCGAGAGAGCTAAGGAGCTCTTCGAGAAGGCAGAAGCGACTGCAAAGGCGAAGTATGACCGTCTCGTAAAGCTTGTAGATTTCTATAGCTAAAATTTTTGTGATATTTTCCGTTTTCCAACAAGCTCGCAATAGGTAACTATTGCTTCGGCCGGAAGAACGAATAATCTCCCTAAAAATTTGCGAATTTTGCGAATTTTGCCCAACCGTCACCTGGCTCGTCGTAGGTTTCTACGACTTCGGGTTCCGCTTGAACAAACTTCATCAAAATTATTGCGCTATATCAAACTTTGATAAAAAAGTTGGATATCGACTCCCACGGGGCAACCCGTGGGAGTTTTTTTAGGAATACATAGTGAAAAACGCATAAAAATGGAAATAAGGTCCTATCTATTCCTTACAAACTTTTTTGTGTTAGAGAAAAGCGGTTGCTTTAGGCGATTTGCGTATGATATAATTTAGGTGGATTGAATGTAAATTTCAAAGGAGAGAAACATGAAAAGAGTCTTATTGGTTATACTTGCATCAATTCTTCTTTTAGTTTGCTTTACCTCTTGCGATATTATTTCCGGCTTCATTGGTGATGGGCCTTCTACCGGTACAGAGTGTGAGCACGAATGGACCGAGGCGACCTGCAAGACGCCGAGCACATGCACCAAGTGCGGCAGAACCAATGGAGAGAAGGGCGATCACCGCTATCTCGACGCTACCTGTGAGGAGCCTAAGACCTGTCAGGACTGCGGAAAGACGGTTGGACGCTTCCTCGGTCATGATTACTCTATGGCAACCTGCACATCACCAAAGATATGTAAGGTCTGCGGTGACGTTAAGGGGGAGACCGAGCACGATTTTATACCTGCTACATGCGAGGAGCCTATGATCTGCCGCGATTGCGGAGCTATCAAAGGTGAGCCCCTCGGTCATGATATGGATGTCGTGGTCACCGAGCCTACCTGCTCTGCTGATGGATGTGAACGTACGCTGTGTTCGGTATGCGGGCTTGTTGAAAGTAATGTAGTTATTCCTATGATAGGTCATGACGATCTTGCATTTGAGTACAACGGTGACGCCACCGCTGCCAAGGACGGTACTGCTACTGCCTCATGTCCTTACTGTGATTACAGCATTACTGAAAAGCTTGTCGGATCTTCAACCATGATTGCGGACTCCTTCGTAGGCAAGAAGATATCTATACTCGGCGATAGCATTTCTACCTATATTAATATTACCAGCGGTGCGGCTGCTAACACAACCAATTCCACCATAAGAAACAACATAGTTTGGTACGGATACCAGCCGTCTCAACCTGTCTTCGGAGGCACATCGGTTGACAGTACCTGGTGGCAGATGACTGTCAACGCTCTTGGCGCGACGCTTTTGGTCAACAACTCCAACGCCGGTGAGAGCGTTTATCAGTCGGTCCTTAACAGATGTATGCAGCTACACGACGATACAGGAGATAACGCGGGCGAGACTCCCGATATCATTTTCGTTTACCTTGGCACTAACGATAACCACAGGACTATGGGCAACGTGAATTCGCTTACCATGGATCAGATAAAGGCAAAGGGGGATGATCCCTCCTTCACACCAACCACGCTTGCCGAGGCCTACGCTGTAATGCTTTACCGTATACAGAAGACCTACCCGAATGCTGAAATATACTGCCTTACAAACCTTGAGCGCTCGGATATGGATATATCTCTTACTCACGCGGTGTCCGGCGTTATCCGAGACGCGGTTGCTCGCTTTGACGGTATTTATCTTGCCGATATCGGTCTGTTATCGGGTATAACACGCGATAATCCCGACTACGAGACATATATGCCGAAAGATCAGGGCGGCAAGAGCCTTCACCCCGGAGCAGAGGGTATGAAGGAAATATATCGCGTTGTCTTTGATACCGTTCTTAAGAATAGCAGATATATGTCCGGCGAGATCGAGGATCTTATCCCGGGAAGTGGCGATTGATACTCGCTCCAGAATATACACAACGATTAAATAACCGTAATAATTTTGCACAAGACGGCGTCTTCATTGGCGCCGTCTTTTTGTTAATAACTCAAAAATATCCATTTTTTCCGAAAAGCTATTGACAAAAGGGAGGTGCGCGAGTATAATATTATACGGTTAGCAGAGGCTAACCCAAGAATTTCTATTTAGTAATTAATGGAGAAGATCATGACGTTACTTAACGCTGAGGAAGGAAAAGAATACGTTGTTGTCAGCATCGAGACAGATGACGAGGAGCTCAACTCCTTCTTGTTCTCGCTTGGTTGCTATAGCGGTGAGCCCATCACCGTCGTTACTCGCCGTAAGCACGGCTGTGTCGTGTCCATCAAGGACGGCAGATACAGTATTGATAACGCCCTGGCCGAGGCTATCGAAATAGAATAATATCGCATTATACCGAGTCATTAGAGTGTTTTTTATCTTTAATGACTCTGAACTTTGAAACTGAGTTAGCAGAGGCTAACTCCCCAAAAATGTTATTTATAATTTACATATAAGGAGAATATCCAATGAGAATCGCACTCACGGGTAATCCTAACAGCGGTAAGACCACAATGTACAACGCTCTGACCGGCCGTAATGAAAAGGTTGGTAACTGGGCAGGTGTAACTGTTGAGAAGAAGGAACACCCGATCAAGAGGAATTACGTAAATGGCGACGCTGAGCTCATAGCCGTTGACCTTCCCGGCGCCTACTCCATGTCTCCCTTTACCTCGGAGGAGAGCATTACCTCCGACTACGTAAGGAACGAGCACCCCGACGCTATTATCAACATCGTCGACGCTACCAACCTTTCCCGCAGCCTCTTCTTCACCACCCAGCTCCTCGAGCTCGGCATCCCTATGGTAGTTGCGCTTAACAAGACCGACTCCAACGAGAAGAAGGAGAACAAGATCAATGCGGCAAGGCTCTCCGAGCTTCTCGGCTGTCCCGTAGTTGAGACCGTCTCCACCTCTGCAAAGGGACTTGATAAGGTAGTATCTGTTGCCATAGGACTTGTTGGCAAGGAGCAGAAGGCTCCCTACACTCAGGCAGACATTGACCTTACCGACAGAGCGTCGGTTGAGGCAGAGGACAGACGCCGCTTCACGTTCGTAAACGATATAGTAAAGAAGGTAGAGACCCGTAAGATTCTCACCAAGGATAAAAACGTCGGTGACAAGATCGATGAGGTCCTCACCAACAAGTGGCTTGGCATTCCGATCTTCGCAGTTGTAATGTTCCTTGTATTCCAGATATCTCAGTCCTGGCTCGGTGCCTGGATCGCAGAGGGCTACGTTTTTGCTGAGGGCACGGAGAAGGAATTTGCTATCCCCGGCCTCGTTACTCTTATCGATATGTTCGGCGAGTGGGTAGGCGGACTGCTTGAGAATGCAAATCCCCTCCTTTCCTCCATCATCGTTGACGGTATCATCGGCGGTGTAGGTGCGGTTGTCGGATTCCTCCCTCTTGTAATGGTAATGTACTTCCTCATCGCACTCCTTGAGGATTGTGGATATATGGCTCGCGCTACCGTCGTTCTTGATCCTATCTTCAAGAAGGTTGGCCTTTCCGGTAAGTCGGTTATCCCCTTCGTTATCGGTACCGGCTGCGCTATCCCCGGCGTTATGGCCTGCCGTACTATCAGAAACGAGAGAGAGAAGAGAGCTACCGCAATGCTCGCTCCCTTTATGCCCTGCGGCGCAAAGCTTCCCGTTATCTCGCTCTTTGCCGGCGCGTTCTTCGGTGAGAGCCGTTGGGTCGGTGTTTCTATGTACTTCGTAGGTATTATCCTTATCCTCCTTTGCGCGCTTCTTATCAACGCGCTTAACGGCTACAAGCCCAAGAAGTCCTTCTTCATCATCGAGCTCCCCGAGTACAAGGCCCCCAGCTTTAAGAAGGCGGCCCTCTCTATGTGTCAGCGCGGCTGGGCCTACATAGTTAAGGCAGGTACCATTATTCTCGTATGTAACTTCGTAGTTCAGCTTATGCAGTCCTTCGGCTGGAATCTTCAGCCCGTTGAGAGCGCGAGCGACTCCATTCTTGCTACTATCGCCACTCCCTTTGCATATCTCTTCGCTCCTATCGTCGGCGTTGTTGCTTGGCAGCTTGCCGCGGCGGCTATCACAGGCTTTATCGCAAAGGAGAACGTTGTAGGTACTCTCGCGGTCTGCTTCGTAGGACTTGAGAACCTCATCGACGCCGAGGAGCTTGCTCTTATGGAGGGCGCCGGTGCAGAGGTTGCGGGCGTTATGGCGATCACCAAGGTTGCCGCTCTTGCATACCTTATGTTCAACCTCTTTTCACCTCCTTGCTTCGCGGCTATCGGCGCGATGAACTCCGAGATCAAGAGCAAGAAGTGGCTCTTCGCAGGTATCGGAATTCAGTTTGCGGTAGGTTACTCGCTCGGCTTCCTCGTATACTTCTTCGGCACTCTCTTCACCGGCGCTGACTTCGGCAACGCCTGGATGCCTATCGTCGGATGGGTGATCGTTGCGGCTTGCATAGCCATCTTCACCTACGCTATTCTCAAAAAGCGTGAGGAGGTCAGAAACGAGGAAAAGGCAAAGGAAATGGTGAGTGCGTAATATGGGACCCGTTGACTTTATTGTAATAGGTATAATCATTCTCGTCGTCGGCGGCGCAGCTCTCTACATATACCGCGCTAAAAAGAGCGGTAAGAAGTGTATTGGCTGCCCGGACAGCTCCTCCTGTCAGTCCTCGGGCGGAGGTTGCTTTGGCCACTGTTCATCCTGCTCCTGCGGATGCGGCAAGGACGAGGAAGAAAAATAAACTATAAAACTCCGTAAAAAAAGAATTATGCCCGAGCATTTTGCTCGGGCATAATTTATTACATAAAAGAAAATTATTATTTACAAATATGGCGCTTTAGAGCCTCAAACGACTCGTCGGATATATGGTGCTCGATCTTGCATGCATCGTTTGTAGCTACTTCTCTGTCGACGCCGAGGCTGACGAGAAAGTCGGTCAGGAGCCTGTGGCGATCGTACATTTTTACCGCCACCTCACGTCCCACCTCGGTGAGGGAAATATATCCGTCCTTATCCACGCTGATGTATCCGCCGCTCTTGAGCAGACCTACCGCGCGACTGACACTCGGCTTAGAGAAGCCCATGTGCTCACACACGTCGATGGAGCGTACGTGGGGGTTTTCTTCTGTAAGGATATATATTGTCTCGAGATACATCTCGCCTGATTCTTGAAGCTGCATACTGTTCCTCTTTCACGCCTTTGGCGTTTGTTTTAGCAGAAGCAATCCTTGTAGTGAGTGATTGCCTCTTGGATAATTCTGAGCGCCTCCTCACGTGTTGATACCTCGTCCACCGCGGTGTCCTTGTGCTCGAGGTTCTTATATACAGTGAAGAAGTGACACATCTCGTCAAAGAGATGTTTTGGGAGCTCGTCTATACTCTTGTAGTGATTGTAGTTAGGATCGTTAAAGGGGATCGCGATTATCTTCTCGTCGTTTCTGCCGTTGTCGATCATCTTGATCACGCCGATGGGATAGGCTCTGACCAAAGACATGGGCTCGAGGGGCTCCGCGCAGATCAGGAGAACGTCGAGCGGGTCTCCGTCATCGCCGTAGGTCCTCGGGATAAAGCCATAATTGGCAGGGTAGTGCGTGGATGTGTAGAGTATTCTGTCAAGTATGATAAAGCCGGTTTCCTTGTCGAGCTCATACTTTTTCTTACTTCCCTTGGATATTTCAATCACGCATATGAAGTCCTCGGGAGTTATTCTTTTTGGTGAAATGCTATGCCAAATGTTAGCCACTGTACCGTCTCCTTTCTTTGTGATACGTGCGGTATATTATCGACCGTTGTCTTAATATTATACAACAATTTCAAACTAAAGTCAAGAGGGGGTAAGAGTGTAAAAAAAGATAAAGGCGTACGCCGCAGCGTACGCCTTTATCTTGATTCCGCATTCTGTGCGGAATGAATCTTTACTGATTAGTCAGCGAAGAGAGTGATCTTGTTGCTGAGGATCTCGGTAACGATGTCTGCAACCTCTGCTACGAGGTTACCTACACCGGTAAAGAGTGCAAGAAGACCTGCAATAAGGGTGAATAAGTTCTTGGTCTCAGTGTAACGGATGATTCTGTAAACACCGCCGATAACCCAACCGAAGACGATGAGAAGGATAACCTTAACGAGCTTAGGAAGAGCCTCGAACTGAGCGGTAATGGACTTGGATGCCATGTTTCTGTTCTCCTTGTTAAAAATATTCGCAAGAAGTTTACTTGCTAAATAAAGTATAGCACAGTATTCGACTTTTTTCAAGTGAATTTTTTAATATTTTTTAATAATTTTTCCATCTACTGCGCTACTGTAAATCTATGCGGTAAGAGGGATAAAAATGATATTGATTTTTTCGCCCGAATGTGATAAAATCAAGTGTAGAAATAAAAGGAGGTGGCTACAGTGTACGACGAGCTTACCGAGGTTGATATAAAAAAGATGGAGGAGGAGATACGCTACCGCCGTGTCGAGCTCGGACCAAAGCTTATGGCCGAGATGAAGCGCACGCGCGAGTTCGGTGACCTCTCCGAGAATGCCGAATACAAGGAGGCAAAGCGTGAAAAGCGCAGAAACGAGGGTAGAATACGCTACCTCGAGAATATGATCCGCACCGCCAGAGTTATAGAGATCGAGGGGGATAAGGATACCGTCTCGCTCTTCGACAGGGTAAAGATATTTAACGAGAAGATGGGCAAGGAGCGCGAGATCCAGATCGTCACCACCCTTCGCCAGAACGCTCTTGAGGGATATATCAGCAAGGAGTCGCCTCTCGGCTCGGCTCTTATGGGACATAGGCAGGGCGACAGGATACTCGTTGAGGTCAGTCCGACTATGAGCTACTATGTTAAAATATTAGAGATAACGAAGGGGGAGGATAACGAATCTCTCCCGATCAGCGGGTATTAATTGTGACGCGTATTCTTGCGCTTTTTCCACTTATCCGCCTCGCAATATTCGTATATTGCTTCGCCATATAAGCGAAAAAATCATCAACAATACGAGGTCACAAGGGGACCGAGGCGGTGTGGACATGAAAGTTACGGTTTAAAAGGACGCATATTTTTCACTTTTGTAGCCTTCTTGAATCGCAGTATTCGTATATTTCTTCGCCATATAAGCGAAAAAATCATCAACAATACGAGGTCACAAGGGGACCGAGGCGGCGGGGATGTAAAAGCTGCGGTTTAAAAGGACGCGTATTTTTCACTTTTGTAGCCTCCTTGAATCGCAATACTCATTACTTCTTCTTGAAAACACCGAAATCACAATAAATCTGCATTATCAAAATCAAAAGGCTTCTAAAAAAGCAAGGTATAGCCATGACTCGCTATACCTTGCTTTTTATTCTTTCGATAATATATCTCACGTATTCATCGGCCGCGTCGATATCTGTCAGAGAGTAGAGCATTCTCGTTCCTACGACGTCCTCGATCTCGTTCAGCACCCAGCGTCCGTTATTGCGTATAAAGTCCACTCCGACAAAGTCGAAGGAAAGTGAGCCTTTGAGCTTGTTTATCGCCTCGATCATATCGTGGGTAGGCTTGGAAAGCTCTGCGCTTCCGCCGAGAGAAAAGTTGGAGCGGAAGTCGGTGTTCGACGTGCGCTTGACGGCCGCCAGGATCCTGTCTCCCATAACATAGACACGCATATCCACTCCGGGCTCGTCACATAGCTTTTGCGCAATCACTTCTTTATTTATCAATAATGACATTGTTTGTTTACATTCTTCCGCATTATTGACCAGGAATACCCCGCTGCCGCCGTGGCCGTCGACCGCTTTTAGCACGAACGGGAAGGGGAGGGCCGCCATAGCCTCCTCCGCGGATGACACCTTATACGTATCCATAACGGCTATGCCGAGCTTCTCGGAGAGGACGTAGCTTTTCCACTTGTCGTTTGCCACGTAAGAGGTCAGATAGTTGTTGAAGGCGCTGACGTTAAGATGAGCAGCCTTAACGCCGAGGTGAGGGCAGATCGTTCTGACTATAACAAAGTCGACCGATTTCTTTAGGGCGCCGTCGGTTTCTTCCGGGTGAATGACGAGCTCAAGATCACATTCCTGTGCCTTTGCGCACTTGATCAGTCTATTTATAAACCATTCGTTGCGCTCCGCCCCTGCCTTATCGTAAATCAGAAGCCCCCTCATTTTATCTGCTCCGTGATGTAATCCATAATCTTTTCGCTCATATCTACACCGGTACACTCAAGCGAGCTTTTAAAGTGCGGATTTGAGTTGACCTCACACACTACAGGTCCGTCCTTACCAAAGAGTATATCCACTCCGGCAAAGTCGAGTCCGATAGCCTCCGTAGCCTTGATTGCCGCGTCTTTCATATCTTCGGAGAGGTTGATTTTTCTCATTTTTCCCCCGTTTGTGATATTGGAGCGGAAGTCATTCTCGTTATACCTTTCCATAGCCGATACGACCTGTCCTCCTACAACGTTGACTCTTACGTCACGGCCCTTGCTTTCCGAGATAAACTCCTGCATTATGAAGTCCTTGTGGCCGAGTGAGGCAATGATCTTTTCTGCCTCATCGAGCGTGTTTACGAGATACACTTGGGCGCCGAAGGAGCCGTAAGCTTCCTTGATTATCATAGGTAATCCCACCACCCGTGTAGCATTTTCCACAAATTTCATACTGTTATAGCCCACTCCTTCAAAGGTTTTCGGGGATATAACCGTTTTAGGGGTTCTGACCTCACCGTTAAGGATAAGCGAAGTGAGTATCTTGCTGTCGCATATCTCGATAGCTCGCGCTGAGTTAAAGAGCCTGATCCCCTCACCCTCGAGTCTGTGCGCCAGTACGACGTCCTTATCCCAGAAGAGGGCAAAGTCGGGGTGATCAGCAACACATATTTTCTCGCCTACCGGTACAGCGAACGAATCCGATGTCTTTATCTCGAGCTCGATACCGCGCTTTTTTGCTGAGGCGGAAAGATAGCCGTACAGCTCGTGGAATTTTCCCGAATCAACAAAGCCGTTTACAATAAGCCAACCCTTCATTATTTCTCTCCTTTCGCATTTTCTTTATTATATCACAATGAAAATAAAATATCAAGAAGCGCCGGGGAAAAGAAAAAAGATGCGTGTATTGTGTGTAGCGGTGAAATCCGGAGAAAATAAAAAAAGACACCTCCCGGGTGTCCTAATAAAGTGTACGGGAATTTGCTCCGCAAAGAGTCAAAAAGAAAACGACACCGATAATAGGCGTCGTTTAACGGGAATTTCGCCCGAGGCGAATATACGCTCACTTGCCGCTTACGAGCGAGCTCGACGCGCCGATTGCGGCACGGGGCAGTAAAACAAAAGGACACTCACGAGGAGTGTCAGAGAAATACGGGAATTTCAGCGGAGCTGAATATACCCACACCCTGCGCCTGAAGAGCAAGCTCTTCGATCTTCGGGTGGGGTATGCGAACCCATGCGCACAGCAGCCCGATACGTAACGAGAGTTAGGTTTACATGCTTACTGAGTGCAGGGGAGAGCGGAGGCCTATATGTGCGCTGGGTTCGATTCCAACGTACGGGACACCAAAGGAAAGAAAAACAGGACACCTATCGGGTGTCCTGATAAAGTGTACGGGAATTTCGCCCGAGGCGAATATACGCTCACTTGCCGCTTACGAGCAAGCTCGACGCGCTCTGCGTGGCGTATGCGAACCCAGCGACTTCGTCGCCGGGTGAGATTCCTCGTACGAGTCACCAAAAGAAAAACCACCCAATCCGAGTTCGGGTTAGGTGGTTTTTGGTGACTCGTACGGGAATCGAACCCATGTTACAGCCGTGAAAGGGCCGTGTCTTAACCGCTTGACCAACGAGCCTGGTAGCGAATGTCGGATTTGAACCAACGACCTGCCGGGTATGAACCGGACGCTCTAGCCAACTGAGCTAATTCGCCATAATCTTCGAGCTCTCATAAATCTCGCTTGAGTATTATATCACAGAAACAAACGAAAGTCAATAGATTTTTGAAAAATATTTTTCTCTTTCTCTTAGGCAAGAGAGAATAATACGAACCAGCTCTAAAGCGTGAATTTTCAGTGCTTTCGGCACTTATCTCTCTTGCCTACTTGTTAATGATCGTTTTTTCTTCGCGGTTGACAAACGCGACAGGGTGGTGTATAATACATATATCATAGCTTTCCTAATTATTTTGCTCGTTATACGTGCGTACGGAGGAGAAAAAATGTCAGCACCCTTGCTTATCGGAATTGCAGGAGGCACAGGTTCGGGAAAATCGACCTTTGCCGAAGGACTCAAGAAGCTGTTTCCAAATGAAATAACTATTATTTCCTACGATAATTATTATAAACCGCAGGATCACCTCTCCATGGACGAGAGGATCAAGACCAATTATGACTGCCCGGATGCTCTTGACACGGACCTACTTGTCAAGCATCTGCGCGTCCTTCAGGGCGGAGAAGCGGTTAGTATCCCCAACTACGATTTTTGTATTCACACACGCACCGAGAAGTTTACTCTTATTGAACCCACTCCCGTTATCATTGTCGATGGCATTCTCACCTTCCACGACGAGAGATTGCGCGAGATGTTCGATATAAAAATATTTGCTGACGCAGACGCTGACGAGCGTATACTTCGTAGACTTCGCCGTGACGTCACAGAGCGCGGTAGGGATATTGATGGAGTTATCAAGCAGTACGTAAATACCGTAAAGATCATGCACGGCATATACGTTGAACCTACCAAGAAGTATGCAGATATTATGATCAACGGTGGTAGAAACAAGACTGCCCTTGATATTGTCGCAGCGCGTATTTCCCGCAGACTTAAGGAGATCAACTGATGAAAAAATTCTTAAACAAGCTCCTATCGTTCATATTTACTATTTCGGTAATGGTGCTCACCATCACTTTCTCGATAGGACTTCCGATATACGTCCGTCCCTTCTATTACGCCCACATCGATGCGCTCGATATGGAGGATATGGGGCTTGAAAGGGAAGAGATAATCGAGGCTTATGATGAGGTGCTTGACTTCCTTACACTTGAGGGCAGGGAATTTGGTTCGGGCGTCCTCCCGTTCTCTGAGGCGGGCAAGGCTCATTTCGAGGACTGCAAAGTGCTTTTTGACCTTAACAAGAATGCGTTTATAGTTGCTCTCCTCGTTTTTGTTCTCCTGTTCCTTTTTGATAAGATAGGAATTATAGAGCTCTCGCGCCCCAGAGGATACGGGCTCAGCTATCATGCAGGTATCAGCACGCTTGTGCTCTTTGCATCACTCGCGCTGCTTGCCGCGCCCAATTTCTCACTCGCTTTCGCTATTTTCCACCTAATCTTCTTCCCGGGCAAGGACAACTGGCTTTTTGACCCCAATACCGATCCGATAATTATGTATATGCCTCAGCAGTTCTTTATGAATTGCGCTATACTCATATGCGCATCTATACTCATAATCTCGATCGTTTTGATAATTAGAGGCAAAAAGAAGAGAATCAAGTAGTAAAGAATAATATTGATATAAAAGCGCTAAAATGACAACTGTTATGTGCATTTTAGCGCTTTATTTTTTATTTCTTGAGTTTTATTTATCCTTGCGTATAAAGTTGGTGTATACCTTAGATTCCCTTTCAATGGGAGGGAGCTGCTCTTTACCGAGTCTGATACACTTGATGAGAAAGGCCATATTCTTACCGAGGCCTCTCATGGTGTGCAGTCCTTCGAGATCGGACTCTGCATCCTCGGCGGAGTTTCCGTGTACCTGGTTCCAGTATCTTGCGGAGACTATTGGCATATCGCTGATGGTAAAGTATTTATTCAGCACGTCAAAAGAGGCTGTGCATCCGCCTCTCCTTGCCGCCACGACAGAGGCGCCGACCTTCATTGACTTGTCAAAGCGGCTGCTGTAAAAGAGTCTGTCAAGCAGGGCGAGGAAGCCTCCGTTGGGAGATGCATAGTATACGGGAGAACCAATAACAAGGCCGTCAGCATCCCTAAGCTTTTCCGCTATCTCATTTACGATGTCATCATGTACGCACTTCTTAAGCTTGCCGCAGGCATAACAGCCGGAGCAGCCCCTGACCGACAGGTGTCCGACGTGGATTATCTCGGCCTCTATCCCTTCGGATTCGAGAGTTCTTTTGACCTCGGTCAGAGCTCTGTTTGTCGTGCCCTCCTTATGCGGGCTTCCGTTAAGCAGAATGACCTTTGGCGCACCGGTAGTAGCGTGATTATCTGTCATATTATGTGTGTTCCTTTCATTTTTCTTCACTATATATTATATATGAGAATTCATAAAAATGCAAGAGAAATGGCTGTAAATGGCAAAAAACTCGCTAAATAATTATGAACAAATTGTAAATTATTGCGCATCTGCTTCGTCTAAATTCCGGCCAGGAGGTCGCGCCCGACTGATATTTTGAAGACTTTCTCACGTTTTTTGCGTGATCAAAATGTGCTAAAGGCGAGGGGCGTGTCGAGTTTTTCAAAACCGCAAAAAACGCTCAAAAATCGCGAATGACAACTATTGTTTACCTAAAAAATGGAACCCGAAGCGAACGATTACTCTGTTGCCAATATTAGGTTATGTGAAGAAAATTTGAAATAACTATTGATATTATTTTAATTGTGTGATATAATTTATAAAACTATTGCTTGCGCGTATTATAGTGCGCAAAGAAAGGAGGACTCGGATAATGGAAAATAAGTACGTCAGTCTCTTGTATCCTACCCTTGAGTCGGAGATATTCCACCGCAACAGAGTCAATCTGCCGTCTGTTACCGAGGAGGTGTGCGACGAACTCGGACTCAACGAGATATTTGCCCTTAATACCTCGTCCTTAACCGACTACTTCACCACCGACGAGAGCGTCATTCGTTACAGACAGTCCACCGTCCGTGACCTGCTTTCCATCCCCGAGCTACTCGACACGCTATCCGGCATACATCCCATTCTCGACGACATCAGAGAGCTGCGCAGACTTGACAGTGAGAACATCACCTCCGCAGACTCCTACCTATACAGTATAACCGAAATAGAGCTTTACGTCTCCTGTCTTGACACACTTCGCCGCGGCTTTGCCGGTGTAAAGGACAGGATCGGGAGCCCGGCTTTTAAGGCTCTTTCCGATTTTGTTTGTGAGCTCACCGAGTCCGACTACTACCGTGAGCTTAATGAAAAGCTTGAGGCTCTCTCCGACAGAGTACACGAGGTCAAGAGTATCACGATAGGAGTTAATCTTGACAGAGAGCTCCGCCCCGAGTCCGCCGGCGTTATTTCTATCAACTCCGAGCATTTCAAGTCGGGTAAGCTTCTTGATAAGATACTCAGACTTTCCTTTAAGAACGACGCCTTTACCTGTATTGCAAACCTCTCTCCCTTCGGCAAGGGGCAGAGCGATAACAAGCAGGAGGCTCTTATCGGCGCCTTCAACTCCGCTATAGAGGATGTCTTCCGCTCCTCTGTCAAGGGTTGGAGAAATATCGTCGCCGACTATGTTATGGAGAATACCGACTTTCTGCTCAAGCTTCTTCCCGAGATAGAGTTTGTCTCCAAAGCGGCAGAGCTTCTCGTAAGGCTCAGCACACACCCCGGCTGTTCGATCTGTTACCCCGAGCTTGCTCCTATGGCGGATAAGAAATTTGAGTCCGTCGGACTTTACAATCCGCGCGTAGCGCTTGCTATCGACGATGAAATCGTAACTAACGACCTCTCGTTTGACGATGAGGCGAGGATATACGTTTTGACAGGCCCTAACCGAGGCGGTAAATCGGTTATCACAGTCGCTCTCGGAGCGGCGCAGGCTATGTGTCAGCTTGGTCTACCCGTGCCGGCAGAGAGGTGCGTCGTTTCACCCGTCAGCGGCATATTCACTCACTTCCCCGAGGGCGCTGACGATACTATCGATAAGGGGCGTCTTGGCGAGGAGTGCGCAAGACTTAAGGAGATATTTGACGGTGCGGATGAGAATACGCTCATTTTACTCGATGAGTCCCTCTCCTCCACCGGAGCCTACGAGGCCTCATATATTGCCTCGGAGATACTCTCTGCATTTGCGGTTATGAGGTGCCGCGGCATCTTCTCCACCCACCTTCACGAGCTCGCGGCCTCCGTGCCCGAGATCAACGAGCGCTCTATGAGACAGGGCGGTATCAAGCTTGACACTCTCGTGGCGGGTATCGAGGAGGGACAGCGTTCCTTCAAGATCTACAGGGCAAAGCCCGATGGTAAATCCTACGCCAGAGACATAGCCGATAAATACGGTCTGTCCTTTGAGAACCTTATGGAAAGGATGGACGCGAGGCGTTCTTAAGCATAACAATGGGAATCGTAATAGGAATTGACGTCGGAGGCAGCACGACCAAGATAGTCGGCTTCCGTGTTAAGAATGGCAAAAGAGAGCTGATAAGTCCGCAGCTCGTAAAGGCTAACGATCCGCTTACAGCGACCTACGGAGCGTTTGGCAAATTCACGGACGAGAATAACATTGCTATATCCGATATTGATAAGGTGATCATGACCGGCGTCGGCTCGTCTTACGTCAAGCGTGATCTTTACGGCATAGAGTGCGTGAGGGTACCCGAGTTCGACTGCATAGGCAGGGGAGGAACCTACCTTTCCGGCCTGGACGATGCGATCGTTGTCAGTATGGGCACCGGTACCGCGATAGTCCACGCTAAGGACGGGTGTATGAAGTATCTTGGCGGTACGGGAGTCGGCGGAGGACCACTCCTCGGCCTTTCCAAGCTTCTTGTAGGCGCGGAGGACGTCGGACATATCAGTGAGTACGCGCATAGCGGAGATCTCGGCAACGTAGACCTTCGTATCAAGGATATGACAGCCTCGGGCGCTGAGCCCGTGATGAACGCGGATATGACCGCCGCAAACTTCGGTAACGTCTCGGACGTTGCCACAAAGCAGGATATCGCAAAGGGTATTGCCAATCTCGTCTACGAGACGGTCGGCATGGTATCGATATTTGCCTCTCGCTCTGTCGGAGTAACGGACATAGTCCTGACGGGTAACCTTACACGTCTGGACTCCTGCGCGGCAAAGTTTGAGGAGTTTAACCACCTTGGCTACGGAGTTCGCTTTACGATCCCCGAGCTTGCCGAGTTTTCTACGGCTATAGGCTGCGCGATATCGGCCTTCAACTTAGATAATATCCACTGAAAGGACAGACGATGAATATCTTTCGTTTCATAATACCAAAGAGCCTCGTTGAGTACATCACGGCGGACAGCACGGTGAGACAGGGATTTGAGAAGATGAGATTTCACAGATACGTTGCCATACCCGTTCTTGACGGTGACGGAAGGTACGTTGGCATGCTCCGTAACGACGATATTCTTCAGTATTTCCTCTCGGTAAGCGATTTCAATATGAGAGCGGCGGAGAAAGCGCTCGTCGGTAATATTATCGACCCCTCCTACTCCCGTCCGCTTTACCATAATTCAAAGATGGAGGAGCTTTTTGAGCTTGTAAAGGAGCACAACTCGGTACCCGTTGTGGATGACCGCGGCTGCTTCATCGGTATAGTACTGAGACGTGACGTGATGAACTTCCTTCTCAAGTACTACGACCCCGATAAGAGGGTATAACAGATCACCCAAATTAAACAGTTTAATGTAAGGCCTAAAAGCCTTTAGTATAAATCTTACTTTGACGCGACCACGTCGGAAAGGATTAATGATGGCAGATCAGATTAAAAACCAGAACGCGGGAGAGGTAAGCTCCCCGACACCAGCGGAAAAGACATCGGCTCCTGCAAGAAAAGAGCCGACCTTTGCCGAGCCTCCGAAGAGGAAGCAACCTAACTTCAATGCAGGAGGCGAAGATTTCTCGGGTGAAGCTATGCCCGAAAAGAATCTTCCTACCTTTAAGACAGAACAGGATAAGCCTGAGAGAAAGGAGCCTGTTTTTAAGCCTAAGGAGAGAAAGCTCCCCACCTTCGCAGATGAAGTGAAGCAGCATGAGGACGACAAAACCCTTGATGACGATTTCACCTCGGATTCCGTCTCTATGCCCTTTAGTGTTGAAGGAGCAGAGGCAGTTGCCCCCATCGTTACCATAAACGCGGAGGCAGAGGCTAATGAAGGTAAAAAGAAAAAGAGGAATAAAAAGTCCAGGAAGGGAAATGACACCGGAGCTCTTGAATCAGAGTCGGATACTGCCCTTTCCGGCAATATGGATCAGGTTGACGAACTTTCACTGATGAGTGGAACTATGCCATCTGTCGTTCCCTTCGGCAGTGCAGGATATGATCCGGCTACCCAGCCTTACGTACCAAGCTACGATGCAGAGAATGCAATTATGGCAAGGCATGCAAGCGCTAACTTTGCAGAGCCCGAGCCTATGCCCGAGTACGTTCCCGAGGACGGTGTCGGTCAGGCAAGCTCCCCTATGAGAGCCCCTGCGAGCAACCGCCCTATAGATCCCGGCATCGCAGAGGCAAACGCCCTTCTTGCTGATAATAAAGCGGAGAGAAAGAACAGAAAGAACGCTAAGAATAATTCCGAGGCGCAGGACAACAGCCAGCCCGAGAGCGTAAGCGAGTCCGCTTCCGAAAAGAGCGAGGCTCCCGCTGAAAATAAGGCTGAGGCAGGAAATACTCCTGTTGGCCAGCCCGTGCTAACTCCCGTCAGCGGCAAGCCCGTTGATCCCGGCATCGAGGAGGCAGCGGCTCTCCTTGCGGCTGCTAAGGAAGAGAAGGCGAGACTTAAGGCTCTCAAGGCAGCAAAGCGTGATAATAAGAGTGAGGCTCCCGCAGTCGTGGTCGAGACTGCAGCAGCAGATGCTCCCGCTACAGATAACGTGCCCGTTGCAACTCCCGTAGCAGCGGTTGACAATACACCCGCTTCCGAGCCCCTTACCAAAAAGGAAGCATCCACAAGTGCATACGATAAAAAGAAGGATAAGAAGTCCGAGAAGGAGGCTCTCAAGAATCAGCCCGCTGACAAGAAGGCTAAGGCTGAAGAGACTCCCGCCGCTGAGGAGCCCGAGGCCGAGCATCCCGATGCCGAGCCCTACGTAGCTCCCGCTAAAGCTGCCGCTCCCGAGAAGGCGCCTAAGGCTCCTAAGGAGGTCTCTACCGCAGGTTATGATGCCAAGAACCAGAAGGCTCTTGATAAGAAAGACCTGAAGGATAAGAACAGAGCTAAGCGTGAGGCTCTCGCCGTAGTTTACGGTGAGGAGAAGGCCAAGGAGAAGGCTCCCGCTCCCAAGGAGGATGCCGAGTCCGCTGCCAAGGCCGTCGTTTACGGCGACGCTGAGCCCTATGAGGCTCCGAAGAAGGCTGCTCCCGCAGTAGTAGAGAAGACTCCTAAGCACAGGCCCGATGTTGCTCCCAACAGTTATTCCGCGGCTGAGCAGAAGAAGATCGAGAGGCAGGAGGCAAAGGCAGAGAAGAAGGCTGAAAAGCAGGCTCTTCTCGAGGTAGCCGCTGCAGAGAAGCAGAAGGCTAAGGAGGATAAAGCGGCAGAAAAGGCTAATAAGCCCTCTGCCACTCCCGTTGTTGCTACCGTCTACGGCGATACCGAGGCGTATAATGCCCCCGGAAAGTCTGCTCCCACCTCTTTAGAGAAGGCTGCCAAGCAGAAGGTTGACAACTCTCCCGAGATATACTCCGGTTCACAGCAGAAGAAACTGGATAAGCAGGAGTCTAAGGCGGAGAAAAAGGCAGAGAAGGAGGCACTCCTCGCAGTAGCCGCTGCAGAGAAGCAGAAGGCTAAGGAGGATAAAGCGGCAGAAAAGGCTAATAAACCCGCTCCTTCACCTGCACCAACTCCCGTGTATGCGGATACCGAGGCGTACGATGCGCCCGCAAAGGAGACTCCCGTAAAGGAGAGCGCTCCCAAGACCGAAAAGGAAATATCCACTGCTCCGTACGACAAGCGCCTTGACAAGAAGGAAGCTAAAGCGGAGAAGAAGGCTGACAAGAAGGATCAGAGATCCTCTATGCTCAGTGATAATAAGGCAAATAAGCCCGTAAAGGCGGAAAAGCCCGCTCCCGCTCCCGCAGAGGAGACCGTATATTCCGATGGCAACTACGATGAAGGCTATGATCCCTCTGCCTTCGAGAAGGCGCCTGTAGTTAAGGATGATGGCTCCAAGGCAGAGAAGAAGGCTGCTAAGGAGGAGGCAAAGAACGAGGCTGCAGTCTCCGCTTACGAGAAGGCGAAGGATAAGAAGCAGAACAGAGCGGCTGTTGCCGCGGCTCTCGTCGCATTCTACAACGGCAACAAGCCCGTGAAGAAGACTGCGGAGAGGGAGGAGCCCGTTACCGAGGCGGATAAAGTATATCCCGACGCTGATTACGATACCGGATACGATCCCAACTGGGCAGCTAACGAGAAAGCCGCTGAGGATGCGAGAAGAGCATCTGAGGAGGAGGCAAAGAGACTCGAAAAGCAGGACGCTAAGGCTGCCAACGGTGCAAAGCGTGATTCCAAGAGCCAAGCAAAATACGAGACTCACGAGGAGAAGGTTCTCCGCGAGCGTGAGCAGAGAGATGAGCTGCTTCTTACATATAAGGAAGAAATAGCGAGAGAAAAGGCTGCCAAGGCTGCTGCAAAGGCTGCTACCAGAAAGAGCGAGCCCAACGCTACCGAGACAGCAGATGTCGTTTACTCCGATTATACAGAGACCTTTGACAAGGATGCCTATGAGGCAGATAAGAAGCTCGAGGAGGATGCAAAGGCTAAATCCGCTCTTGAGAATGCGACTGCAAAGGCAGATAAGCGTGCTCTAAGCACCTCTAAGGAAGAGAATAAGATCCTTTCCGATTATGACAAGGCCGTAGGTAAAGAGATCGCAAGAATGGAAAAGGCGGCAGAAATGCTCGCTCTTGAGAAGCTCAATACCAAGGAGGAAAAGGACAACGCCGCTAAGGCTCGCGCTCTCGATAAGGCAGAGGCTAAGGCAAAGAAGGGACTTACCGAGTCTGACGACGTAATTTATCCCGATTATACCGAGACCTTTGACGAGGATCTGTACAATGCAACTCGTGAGGCAGAGGCTGAGGCTAAGGCTGCTGACGAGCTTGCAAGACGTGATGCAAAGCACGCAAAGAGCGTATCCCGTCACCAGAGCGCTGATGAGAAGGCTACCGAGTACTTTGATAAGGTGCGCGGCAAGAACCTCGCCGAGCTTGAAAAGCATGAGGAGATGCTCGCGCTTGCAAAGGCAGACAAGAAGGAACAGAAGGAAAAAGAGGCTAAGGAAAAGGCTACTATCAAGGCTGCAAAGCGCTTTGACAAGGGCCTTACCGAGAGTGATGATCTTGTCTACGATGATTACACCGAGACCTTTGACGAGGCTCTTTATACAAGAACTCGTGAAGACGACCTTGAAGCTTTTGCGGCTCGAGAGTTTGCAAAACGTGAAGCAAAGTTAGCAAAAACCGAGTCTCGAGCGCAGACTAAGGATGAGAAGGCTACCGAGTACTATGATAAGGTACGCGGAAAGAACCTCGCTGAGCTTGAGAAGCAGGAGGAGATGCTCGCTCTTGCTAAGGCCGATAAGAAGGAAGAAAAGGAAAGAGCTAAGAAGGCTCTCCTTGCAGAAAAGGCTGTTCTTAAGGCGGAGAAGTCGCTCGTTCCCGTACTTGATATGGACTACGACGATTACCCCGAGACCTTTGACAAGGAGCTTTACAACTCCATCCGTCAGTCTGAAAAGGATGCAGAGGATGCAAAGCTTGTTGCCGCACACGAGAAGCATATTCAGAAAACCCGTGAGAAGAGAAGCGAGCACGAGAATAAGCTCATCACAGATTACGATAATCTTGTTTATAAGAACCGTACCGCGATGGCTGAAGAAAAGGAGATGCTCGATCTCGTAAAGAAGGATAATAAGGAAACCAAGGAAAGAGCTAAGCGCGAGAAGAAGCAGCTCGAGAAGGATATGCTCGCCGCAATCAAGAGAGCAGAGTCCGACACAGGCCTTATCTATCCCGATCCCGAGTATTTACCCGATGAGTTTGACGAGAAGTTCCTTGACCTCACTCTTCCCGAGTCCGGTGACGTAGTGGTCGGCAGCGTTCCGAGGATCACTACTGTTAACGAGATCAGAAGAGCAGAGAGAGAGAATAACGAGCTCGCTATGCTCATTAAGAAGGATAAGAAGCGTCTTAAGAAGCTCAGATACGATACCGAGACTCTTAAGCTTGCGGAAAAGTATACCGACAGCGGCGCGCTCGAGATGGCCGACGCCAAGACGGTAATGAAGGACGCAAAGCAGATGAGACGCGAGGAGCTTGATCAACAGGCTGTCAAGGAGTATGAGAAGGATCTCAAGGAAAAAGAGATGCTCTACTTCATGCAGGACTACGATACCAGGCTCAAGACCAATAAGCGCCGTCTTAAGAGGGCGAAGAAGTACGGCAAGTTCATGCTTGAGTACGGCTCGACCTACGATCCCGAGTGGGATGGCGACTTCAACAACTACGGACTTCCCGAGGTTCATCCATACACCGAGGGCGTTAAGCTTGCGAGAAGCAGAAGAAGAACTCCCAAGAAGGAAAGACTCTCCTACTTCGATAAGAAGAAGCTCTCCGCACTCTCCCGTGAGCAGTGCGCTACCGACAACAAGATGATCGAGGCAAGAGTGCAGTACAACTACACTATGCTCCAGCTTGAGGTCTCCAGAGTTCAGGATGAGTTCTCCGGTGAGTACAGAACCACTAAGGAAAAGCGTTGGCTCCGCGACAGCAAGGCCAAGCTCAAGAACCTTAAGGCCAGAATAGCTTCCGCTACCAAGTTTGAGAAGCTTGATAACGAGCGTTACTACTCCGTAGTCGCTACAAACTTTGAGAAGGTGGATCTTCCCGCAAAGGCAGACCGTGAGGAGCTCATCGCTATGCGTGAGGAGCTTATGCGCCTTCTTGACATCCGTGACGATATCAACACCCAGCTCCTTGAGATCTACTCCGGTACCGAGAACGGTATGAGAGGCAGCACCAAGGGTAGGGCAAAGGCCGTTCTCAGAGCGCGCAAGTGGGCTCGTTACAGACTCGGAAGATACTTCAACGTACTTAACAAGCACCGCGTGACCCGTAACGAGAAGATGAGAATCTTCGATAAGATGGACGAGGTAGTTGATCTTCGCGGTCAGCTTGCAAGAGTTAACTATATATTAAGGAAGGAAAAGCCTGTTGGTAAGGTTAAGAGAGATTATCTCAAGGAGAAGAAGATCGCTAAGCGCGATATCCGCATCCTTAAGAAGTCTATCGAGCGCTCCACCATCAGGGTTCTCAAGAGAGCGAGAAAGCGCGAGAAGCAGATGAGAGCTATGTACCTCGCATACGGTGTACTCGGCGCCATCCTCCTCTTCGTCGTTGGCATGATACTTATGGGACCGCAGATACTCGAGGCATCCAAGCTCATCCTGCCCGTAAACTTCCACAAGTATATAGACATCATTCTTAAGCATTGGCCGCTTTAATATCGGGAGGAAACAGTTATGGGATTATTTCAGAAAAGAGATAAATTTGCCGATAAGCTGATTGCCGACATGTCGGATAAGCAGCGTAAGGAAAAGGCCAACAGACTTGAAGAGCAGCGTGAGGACGTAGTCCGCCGTATCGAAAAGCTGATGGTAAGGATTTCAAGAGAGACAAGAATGCGCCGACTGAGGGATCGTAAGTATCCCCTCGGTGATGCTCCTAACGACAGAGATCCTGAGGAATAATACGTATTTTAAAATATTTTTGAGAAAATTACATATAGCTATTGATTTTCCCCAAAAAATATGATATAATATGCGTAGAAATATGAAAGAAATGGGGAGTGACCGAAAGGTCACTCTCTGTTGTTGTAAAAACAAATTCGGCGCCGCATTGCCGAAGGAGAGGAATTAAAGACAGAAAAATGAAGAAAAGCGTTAAAGAAACAGTAAGAGAGGCTATACTTCCTACCGTTACCGAGCTCGGCTACAGAATATGGGACGTTACCTATTCCAAGATCGGCGCAGATTATCACCTTGAGATCACGATCGATAACGACGAGGGCATCAATATTAACGACTGTGAGAAGGTTCACAGAGCCATAGATCCTATAATCGACGAGCTTGATCCCATCGAGGGATTTTACTATCTTGACGTATCCAGCCCCGGGGCGGAGAGGGATCTCCGTACCGACGAGCACATTCTCTTCTGCATCGGCTGGCGCGTTGAGGCTAAGCTCTTCTCGGCTAAGGATGGCAGAAAGTCCTTTATCGGCATTCTTGAGTCCTACGAGGACTCCACCGTCACTATCCGCGAGGGGGAAGAGAGCGTGTCTCTTAGCCGCGACGAGATATCCAAGCTTACCACGGTCTACACCGAGGATTGATCTTGAACATTACTCCGTATAATACGGATTTAAATAAATATGTAATCAATTGATTACTTACTTCTTGATTATTAATAATTAATATAGAAAGGGCGTAGCATTTATGCTACGGGTAAAAAGGAAAAAATGAACGCAGAATTATTCACCTCCCTTGACCTTCTTGAGAAAGAAAGCGGTATCTCCAAGGAGTACATGCTTACAAAGATCGAGGAAGCGCTCGCCAACGCGTGCAGAAAAGAGGTAGGAGCAACCGCTCTTATCAGAGTTCACCTCGATCCTGTGAAGTGTGACATGAAGGTGTTCCACAGACGCCTTGTCGTGCCGGACGGAGAGGTAGTTGACCCTAAGTGCGAGATCGGTCTTACAGAGGCAAAGTCCTTAAGCCGCAGAAACAAGCTTGGCGGTTACGTTGAGACCGAGCTCAAGACCAAGACCTTCCGCCGTTTCTCCGCGCAGACCGGAAAGCAGATGATCATCCAGGCTATCCGCACCGCAGAGCGTGAGAAGCAGACTAAAGCTTATGAGGAGAAGAGAGAAGAGATCATCACCGCAGTTGTTGATAAGGTGGATATGATCTCCGGCAACCTCATCCTCGACACCGGCACGGGCTATGCGACCCTCATCAAGTCTGAGCAGATACCCGGAGAGGTCCACGATGTCGGAGATAGAATCAAGGTGTTCGTATCCGAGGTAAATTCGGGCGAGACCAGAGGTCCTATCGTATCGCTTTCCAGAGTTCACCCTAATTTCGTAAAGAGGCTCTTCGAGCTTGAGATCCCCGAGATCCAGGATGGCACCATCGTTATCAAGGGTGTCTCCCGTGAGGCGGGCTCCAGAACCAAGATCGCAGTTCAGTCCAGAGACGAGAACGTTGATGCTATCGGCTCCTGTATTGGTAAGAACGGTATGAGAATAAACGCTATTCTCTCCGAGCTTAGCGGTGAAAAGGTTGACATCATCAGATACAGTGATTCCATTGAGGAGTTTATTGCAGAGGCTCTCTCACCTGCAAAGGTCATCTCGGTAGTTATGGATGCAGAGCGCTCGGCTAAGGTTCTCGTTTCTCCCGATCAGCTTTCCTTGGCTATCGGTAAGGAGGGCCAGAACGCAAAGCTCGTTGCAAGACTCACAGGCTGTAAGATAGACATTAAGGCGTGATGGCAGAAATTAATAGGCCTTCCCGAAAAAAGATACCCGAAAGACGCTGCGTCGGTTGCGGTGAGCACTTCCCGAAGAGTGAGCTCGTTAGAGTTCTTCGTACTCCGGAGGGGGAGATCACACTTGACCTTACAGGCAAAAAGTCCGGTCGCGGAGCATATATATGCAGAAAGGCGGCCTGCTTTAAGAAGGCGCGCAAGTCAAGGAGAATAGAAAGCTCTCTTGAGTGCTCTATTCCCGAGTCGGTGTACGATATAATGGAAGAAGAGATTAGCCATGGCTGATAATAACGTTATAAGCCGTGCCCTCGGAATGCTCGGCCTTGCGATGAAAGCAGGCAAGGTTGTAATAGGTACGGAGCAGGTTATAGCTTACCTAAAGAAGAGTAAGCTTAAGCTCGTGCTCCTATCGGGCTCATCCTCCGAAGGGACGAAGAAGAAAATTATCTATAAGTGTGAGTTTTACCACACACCCGTTTCAGTATTAGCGATAGAAACCGACGAGCTTGGCAGATTGCTTGGCAAGACCTACACGCCCGCTGTAGTCGGTATAACCGATGAGAATTTTTCATCTGCTATAACAAAGCTTTTAAGTGGTGAAAATGCTTAAAATGTAAAACATAATTGGCATATTCACCTCTAATTCCGAAAAAATTCCCATCATACTTCAACGAAAGGGAATTCACCAAACGGTGAATGGTGAAAAATATGGCAAAAGGAATTAAGATTTCCGATCTGTCTAAGGACTTCTCTATGAAGTCTAAGGACATCATCGAGGAATTTAAAACCGTAGATATTGAGAAGACGACGGGCGGCACCGTCTCCGACGAGGAGTTCGCTGTCTTCATGCAGCACATAACCTCCACCCACCAGATATACGACCTTGAAGCTTACACCACGGGTAAGATCACTATCAAGATCGCAGATAAGACTGAAAAGAAGGCTGCTCCCAAGGCAGAGGAAAAGAAGCCTGAGCCCAAGGCAGAGTCTAAGGCAGAGGTGAAGAAGCCCGAGCCCAAGGCTGCTCCCAAGGCAGAGGAAAAGAAGCCCGAGTCCAAGGCAGAGCCTAAGGCGGAGGTGAAGAAGCCTGAGCCCAAGGCAGAGGAAAAGAAGCCCGAGCCAAAACCCGAGATCCAGAAGCGTCCCGAGGGTCAGAGACCCCAGCGTCCCGATGGCCAAAGACCCCAGCGTCCCGACGGACAGAGACCTCAGTTTGACAGAAACGGTCAGCGCGACGGACAGAGACCTCAGTTTGACAGGAATAACAATAATAATCAAAAGAGAAACGACGGTCAGGGATATCAGGGCAACAAGTACGGCGCCCGTCCCTCCGACGATCCCTTTGCAAAGCGCCGCGAGAATATGAACCGTGAGGCAAACGGTCAGCGCAAGGGCGCAGAGGGCTTTGGTAAGCCTCAACAGAAGCCTCAGCAGCCTCCGGTACAGAAGGCAGCTCCCATTATTGCGGAAACGCAGAGAAAGGATTCCGGACTCCGTCCTGCACAGCAGGCGCAGCAGGCTCAGCTTGAGAGAAAGCAGAAGCTCGAGGCTCAGCAGGCTCAGCAGAAGGCACAGCCCAAGAAGGAGGAAAAGAAGGCTCAGAAGCAGCAATTCAAGACTATCACTCCTTCTATTGACAGAAGCAACGTTAAGGGCGGTGTAAATCTCGACGGCTATACCCGTGATGAGAACCAGGGCAAGAGGATCATCGACACCAGAACAACGCACGTCGATCTCTCCAAGTACGACGAACGCTATAACGATCAGTATTATGCAATTCTTAACGGTACTGATCAGAAGAGCTCTAAGACCAAGCTAAAAAAGCAGGATAACAAGGGCCAGAATCAGAAGACCGCAAAGGATAAGGAAAGAGCGGCGCAGGAAAAGATCAAGCGTATGGAGCAGGAGAGAGCAAGACAAAAGCAGCTTGAGATCACCGTTCCCGACGAGATCACCGTTTCCGAGCTCGCAATAAGACTTAAGAAGACCTCCGCAGAGGTAATCAAGAAGCTCATGATGATGGGCGAGATGAAGGGACTTAACGACGTTATCGACTTTGGTACCGCTGAGATAATTGCTGACGAGTTTGGCGCAAAGGTTACAAAAGAGGTTGTCGTTACCATTGAGGAAAAGCTCTTTACCGAGGCTGAGGATAATGACGAGGATCTCGTTGAGCGCGCTCCCGTAGTTTGCGTTATGGGACACGTTGACCACGGTAAGACGTCCATTCTTGACGCCATCAGACATACCAACGTTACCCGTGGCGAGGCGGGCGGTATAACCCAGGCTATCGGTGCTTATCGCGTTAAGGCTCAGGGCAAGGACATCACCTTCCTTGACACCCCCGGTCACGAGGCATTTACCGCAATGCGTATGAGAGGCGCAAAGTCCACCGATATTGCAATTCTCGTAGTTGCGGCGGATGACGGCGTAATGCCCCAGACCGTCGAGGCTATCAACCACGCCAAGGCGGCAGGCATCGATATCGTTGTCGCGATCAATAAGATGGATAAGCCCACCGCCAATCCCGACAACATTCTCAACCAGCTTACAACCTACGAGCTCGTTCCCGAGGCTTGGGGCGGCGACGTTATCACCGTGCCCGTTTCAGCTCACACGGGTATGGGTATCGAGGACCTTCTCGAGAGCGTACTTCTTGTTGCTGAGATGAAGGAGCTTCGCGCAAATCCTCAAAAGCGTGCGAAGGGTATTGTTATTGAATCCAAGCTCGATAAGGGCCGCGGATCCGTCGCTACCGTCCTCGTTCAGAACGGTACACTCCACCAGGGTGACTACGTTATCGTAGGTACCGCGACCGGTAGAGTAAGGGCGATGATCGACGACAAGGGCAAGACCGTGAAGGCTGCAGGCCCCTCCGTTCCCGTTGAGATCATCGGTCTTGACGACGTTCCTCAGGCAGGTGATGAGCTCAATGCGGTTGAGGACGAGAGAATGGCTCGTAACCTCGCAGAGCAGAGACGTGAGAAGCAGAGACAGGAGATACTCAATGCTAACGCGAGAGTTAACCTCGACGATCTGTTCTCCATGATCTCCGAGGGCGTACAGACTCTTAACATTATCGTTAAGGCTGACGTTGCCGGCTCTGCAGAGGCAGTCAAGGCGTCTCTTCTTAAGCTCTCCAACGACGAGGTCAAGGTTTCCGTAATCCACACTGCTGTCGGCGGTATCACAGAGAGCGACGTTATGCTTGCTGCCGCTTCCGGTGCTATCATCGTAGGCTTCAGCGTTCGTCCCGATAGAAACGCGCTTGAGTCCGCAGAGAGAAATAACGTTGATATAAGAACTCACCGTATCATCTATGAGATCATTGATGAGGTAGAGGCCGCTATGAAGGGTATGCTTGCTCCCGAGTTTAAGGAGGTCCTCCAGGGCCACGCTGAGGTCAGACAGACCATCAAGGTGCCCGGTGTTGGCATTATCGCAGGCTGTTATATCCAGGACGGTAAGATCACCCGTCAGTCCTCCATCCGTATCGTTCGTGACGGCGTAGTTATATTCGAGGATAAGATCTCCTCTCTCCGCCGATTCAAGGATGACGTTAAGGAGGTTAACGAAGGATATGAGTGCGGTGTAGGTATCGAGAAGTTTAATGATATACGTGAGGGGGATGTGCTTGAATCCTTCATCATGGAAGAAGTTAAGAGGTAATTTTCGGATATTTCCCCCGTATTCTACCTAACTCGCCGTATTCATATACGGCTTCGGGTAGAAGTACGTGGCAACTATCTCAAAAATTACATTTTAGGATATTTCACCGTATTCTGTTAAACTCGCAATAGGTAACTATTGCTTCGGATCGAAGAACGACAAAACTATCTCAAAATCTATTCAGCGTAAGTACTACCGGTAATTTTCGGATATTTCCCCCGTATTTTATTAAGTTTTATGTATTTCATATTACTTCGCAACACAAACGATTTTTAGATAAAAAGCAAGAGCCGATGCGCAAAGCATCGGCTCTTTTAATATTATTGTGTTTTTACAGCGGTCATTCCTTGGCTTCGTTTCGTATGTAGTGGAATATATACTGCTGCGCTATTCCGGCGTAAGGACCGAGGGCATTAGGATCGAGCTTGCCGTCAAAGTAAGTATCGATAGCTCTCTTCATCCACACGTCGATGGGGAATGCCTCGAGATTTCCGAAGCCGAACAGCGCGGCGCATGAGGCCACTTTATCCCCGACACCTTTGATTTTCTTGAGCTCCTCGAGGGTATATTCGTAGCTGTTTTTCTCCCTTATAGCATCGAGATCGACCTCGCCCGAGGTGACCTTTTCTGCCGCGTCGAGTATGTACCCGTATCTGAATCCGGGCTTGGAGGGGAGGAGTCCGTCGGGGTTATCCAGTACCGCTTTTGCGCTTGGGAAGGTGTAGCATCTTCCGCACGTCTTACAGTCGTGGTCGTTGGGCTTCACATCAATCCGCTTTAAAGGACAACTATTATAGTCATTTTTTACACTTAAGTTGGTTCCGTACTCTGCAGAGATCTCTCTGACTATTTTTCTTATTCTCGGTATATTGTTGTTTTGGGATATGATAAAGGACATTAATGTTTCCCACGGCTCTTGTGTGAGTATGGCAATTCCTTCGCCTGCCTCGGCCGCTGATATAAGCCACTCGGAGTCTGTGGAGGCGATAACACTCTCTTTGACCTTGCATAGATCTCTCTCGAGTGAGAAGTAAGGCACCGCGATATCGCGGAAGGTAACCTCGTCCATCCCCGGGAATATGAGTTCTCCCTTATTTACTTCGACGACTCTTATCAGCTTATCCTTCACGACCGTCATATATTCGACGGCTCCGTCCTCTCTCGGCACTCTTTCGTATCTGAAGCATTGTCCGCATTCCATTGTATCGGCGAGGCTGTATCTGCCGAGATTATTAACCAAGATCGCTTCCTTGCCGTCAAAGACGGTCTCAAATTTCTCAAACATTTTTTATCTTCCTCTTGAAAAACGTAAAATTATGTAGTATAATGAGATGAGGCGTAATATTTTATATATATTTTATCACATATTTTGTCTTTTTTCAAGGCTGATACGCCAAGTTATTTTTGTAAATTTTGAGGTAAGGAGGCAACGTGGAACAGATCTATACGATACCGGTCAACGAGGCGTTTGATGCGGTGATAGAGAAGCCTGAATGCGGCTGTCCTGTTTGTATGCTTTACAAAAAGCTGCAAGAGGATGAGCTTGATATCATTCTCGGGGCCTCTATGATGGAGCCGGACATCAGGATAAAGACGAATGAGCTCGGCTTCTGCCTGACACATTACAATATGATGCTCGGAAGGCGCAGGATGCTCGGCATGGGGCTGATCCTTGAAAGCCATCTTGACGAGGTGGAGAAAAAGCTTGACGGCCCGACACTCCTCGGAAATAAGCCGGCTGCGGCAAAGGAGGCTCTTACAAGACTTGAGGAGAGCTGCTACGTATGCTCGAGGATAGAGAAGAATCTCTCCGCCATGATAGCTACGGTCTGCTATTTGTGGGAGGTGGATCCCGAGTTCCGACGAAAGTTCAACAAGCAACCGTGGTTCTGCCTGCCGCACTACCGCGCGATGCTCGAGTACGCGTCAAAAAAGATGCCGAAAAAGCTATACCGTGATTTCTACGACGAGGCTCACGCCATCGAGAAGAAATATATAACCGAGCTGAAGGGTGACGTCAGCTGGTTCTGCAAGAAATTTGACTACCGCTACGATGAGGAGCCGTGGTACAACTCCAAGGATTCGGTCAAGCGAGCGGTGAGATTCCTCGGCGGATGCTTCGGCGAGGAGATAGACAGTAAACAGAAGAAAGGTTGAGTAAGGAAAAATGATTATTGAGAAGATAGACATAAGGAGCTTTGGACTTATCAAGGATATGACTCTCGAGTTCTCCCCTACGGTGAACGTTATTGAGGGACAGAACGAGGCGGGCAAGACCACCATCGCCGCATTCATCAAATACATGCTTTTCGGCTTTGACGGTGTCGAGACCGACGACGTCCTCAGCGAAAGAAGAAAGAGAATAAACTGGGATACCGGTATAGCAGAGGGATCTATGGTAGTCAGCGTCAAGGATAAGAGATACCTCATCTCCCGCTCGACCACCCCCACTGTAAGACAGGATGGCAGACAGGCCTTCAAGGAGGAGTCCTCCATTATTGATATGGAGAGCGGAGCTACTGCATTTGGCAAGATGCCTGCGGGCGAGGTCTTCTTCGGCGTCAGCCGTGAGCTCTTTGAGAACACCGCCTTCATCGGTCAGATCGGTGATTCCGCCATCAACGAGGGCTCCGTTAAGGAATCTATAGAAAACATCCTCTTCTCCGGTAGCGAGAAGATCAACAACCAGAGAGCTATGACCAAGATCTCCGAGAAGATGGAGGGGCTTGTTCACCGCGGTGGCGGTGGCGGAGTCATCCACGAGCTTATGCACAAGCAGGAGGGACTCGAGGAGGCTATGGCCCGCTCTAACGAGGATAACAAGCAGATTCTTGCCAAGGAGACCGAGCTCTTCAAGATCCGTCAGGAGAGGGCAGAGGCTGAGAACAAGCTTGAGAGACTCTATGACCTCGACTCCTGTTACAAGAGTGTTATGCTTATCGATACCTTTGACAAGCTTCATGAGCTTGAGGAGGAGTGCGTACGCAAGACAGAGGCCTTCAACACCTTTATTGACGAGAACACCAGAGCCGGCTACGTTCCCACCGACTCTTACATAACCGAGATCACCATGGCCCGCCGCGGTGTCAACGATGCGTATCACGCGCTTGCGGACGCAGACGACGCGTACACGAAGGAAAAGAACGCGATCGGCATCACCCGTGAGATCGAGGGTGCTATAGAACATGCGGATGAAGAGGGCGGAGAGGAAAACATCCTTAAGAGAGCGCTCTCTTACGTCAAGGGACTTGCCAAGAACATCGCTCTTACTACCGTAGGTGCTCTCGCGCTTATCGCCGCCATCGTTTACGAGATCATTGCCAAGGGTACCCTTGCTCATATCGCATTCAGAATTATCGGCGGTGTGGTTGGAGCCGGTGCGCTTGCCCTCGCTGTTATCGCCATCATTGGCATAGTCAAGAACAGAAAGAACCTTTCCACCCTTGCAGGTAAGTTTGGCGTATCCGGATATGGCGACCTCAAGGGCAAGATCGCGGTTATCTCCGACGCTCGCGCAAAGAGAGACGGTATGATCAAGTCTACCGAGGATGCGAGAATAGCTCTCGAGGCTACGAGACTGAATTACGAGAATGCAAAGCAGGAGCTTACCCGTGTGATCATCCGCTGGGGTGAGGAGCCCCCGACATCCTCTCTCAATGACTTCCTTGATAAGCTCGAGACTAAGGTTGCCGCTTTCCTTGAGAGAAAGAGGATACTCCTTGAGGAGAAGAATACAATTGATCTCACCGTTAAGGAGCTTCGTCAGTCGCTCGCTGATAAGAACGAGATAGACATTCGCGGTCAGGTGCCTCCGCTTAAGAGAAAGGCGCTTACACACATCAACCACGATGAGATCATCACATCTATTGCCGCTTATAAAAACAAGATCGTTGAGCTCGACAGAATGATCTATACCATAGAGAATGAGATCATGGCTCTCAAGACTAATTCCGGCGATCCCGCAGAATACTTTGCTAAGATCAAGGCTCTTGAGTCCAGCATCGAGGAGCTCCGTCAGAGACATAAGGCGTATTTCATAGCGTATAAGGCTATAGAGAGCGCGTCCGACAACCTTCGTGCAGGCATTTCCCCCAGACTCGGCGAGTACTCCACCGAGCTTATGGGTATTATGACCGACAAGAAGTACGGTGACTTTGACGTCACCTCCGGCCTTAAGGTCAGCTACCTCTCCGAGACCGGTGAGCAGAGGACTGTAGACTTCCTATCCGGCGGTACCAGAGACCTCGCTTATATTGCTGTAAGGATGGCTCTTATAGACATGCTCTATACCGAGAAGCCTCCCGTATGTCTTGACGAGAGCTTTGCTCACCAGGATAACGTCCGCGCAAGATCTATGATGAAGTCGCTTTCTCATCTCGGTAAGGAGGGTTACCAGAGCTTTGTCTTCACTTGTCGCGCAAGAGAGGCGACTCTCGCGTCTGAGATGGTGAAGAGGGCCGGCATCTTCAAGCTCTCCGTAGTTGAAGACTGAATTTGATTTTTGGCGATAAGTGCCGTTTTTTGGAAAGGCTCGTCGTATACATATACGACTTCGTCCAAAATAACGACGCTTCTCCCACAAAAATCGGATATTTCCCCGGTATTTTACTAAGCTCGCAATATTTAAATATTGCTTTGGGTAGAAGTACGTGAGAGCTATCTCGAAAAATACATTTTAGGACATTTCCCCGTATTCTACCGAGCTCGCAATACTTTTATATTGCTCTATTCAAGCGACCGAATAATAATTTTTTCAGAAAAACCGAAAAGGAAGACTGACAAAATGGCAAACGTAAAAATTCTCGTAGTCGGCAGTGCAAATATGGATCTGTCAATGAATATGTATAAGGTACCCGAGGTTGGCGAGACTCTTATCGACGACGGCGGAGTTGCCTACATCCCCGGAGGCAAGGGCGCAAATGCGGCAATTGCTCTGAATAAGCTTGGTGCAGACTGCTACTTCTGCGCTAAGGTTGGCGCTGACCTCCACGGTCAGAAGCTCTATCAATATTACAAGGAGGTTGGCATCAATACCTCCTACCTGAAGGTAGACCGTGAGAATCCTACCGGCCTTGCCGTGGTTATGAAGGAGAGCGACGGAAACAACCGTATCGTCGTTTACCCCGGCGCCAACGGCAACCTCACCCCCGAGAATATCACCGAGGCCTTCGAGTGCGAGCCCGATGCTCTTTATCTTGGATTTGAGATTCCCTTCAGCGTAGCGCTTGCCGCGGCGCGTATAGCGTCCGCGCGCGGCATTCCGATCTTTGTTGACGCTGCTCCCGCAGGCAAGGATTATGCTCTTGAGAGTCTTCCTATGCTCGAGGTATTTTCCCCCAACGAGACCGAGACCGAGACCTACACCGGTATACTTCCGCAGGGAACCGACTCGGCCCTTCGCGCAGCTCTCGCACTCTACAAAAAGGTGAAGGCAAAGTACATAGTAATCAAGCAGGGTGACAGAGGCGCATTTGTATATGACGGCAAGCACTTCTTCGTTATCCCCGCTATCAGGATCGGCAAGGCTATCGACACGACTGCCGCAGGCGACGCTTTCACGGCGGCTCTTACCGTTGAGTATTTAAGAGGTGGAAACAATATCCGCAACGCTGTTAAGTTCGGTGTGGCCGCAGGCGCCATCACAGTTACTCGCAAGGGTGCTTCGGCATCGGTGCCGACGGATGATGAGGTGCGCGCTCTTATTCTCAAGGAAGATCTTATTTAATTTTCGGATATTTCCCCCGTATTCTACCAAACTTGCCGTATGTGTATACGGCTGCGGGTAGAAGTACGTGGCAACTATCTCGAAAATCAAGATTTTCGGATTTTCCCCGGTATTTTACCAAGCTCGCCGTATGTGTATACGGCTACGGGTAGAAGTACGTGGCAACTATCTCGAAAATCAAGATTATCGGATTTTCCCCGGTATTTTACCAAGCTCGCCGTATGTGTATACGGCTACGGGTAGAAGTACGTGGCAACTATCTCGAAAATCAAGATTATCGGATTTTCCCCGGTATTTTACCAAGCTCGGAGTATTGATATACGGCTTTGGGTAGAAGTATGTGGCAACTATCTCGAAAATCAAGATTTTTGGATATTTCTTTATAATTTGCAAATTTGACTATAATCGTGTACAAAACTTAACTTAATGCCCATGGAGGTGTAGTTATGACTTACAACTTTAACGAATTCAGATTTCCGTCGTCCGACGGTAAGAACACCATATACGCGGAGATCTATACTCCGAAGAATGTGGAGCCTCGCGGAATAGTTCAGCTTGCTCACGGTATGATAGACTATACCGGCAGGTATACCGAGCTTGCGAGCTTTTTGTGCGCGCACGGTTTTATCTTTGCGGGCAACCATCATCTTGGCCACGGCAAGAGCGTATCTGTTCCCGATGACTTTGGCTTTTTTGCTGAGCGTGACGGATATAAGTACGTTATTGAAGACGTCCATACTATGAATAAGCACCTGCACAAGTCCTATCCCGGACTTCCGCTTATTCTCTTTGGACACAGTATGGGCTCCTTTATTTCCAGACTTTATGCGGTGGAGCATCCCTCTACTATTTCCGGTCTCGTTATCCACGGCACCGGCGGACCCAATCCTCTTGTCGGAGTTGGCAAGACTCTTGCCAAGCTGATCAGATCCTTCTACGGCCCCCGTCACAGGAGCGAGCTTATCAACACCATGGCCTTTGGCTCCTACAATAACAAGTATCCCAAGGAGGAGGGGCACAACGCCTGGCTCACACGCGATCTTGAGAAGGTGGCGGGCAGAGATACAGACGAGTTCACCTCGTTCAAGTTCACTGTCTCTGGTTACATTGACCTCTTTACCTTCCTTGCGGGTTGCAACTGTAAGGCGTGGTTCCGCGACTATCCAAAGGGGCTTCCCACTGTTATTATGAGCGGTGATATGGACCCCGTGGGTGACTATGGCAAGGGACCGCGCTACGTCTACAAGCAGCTTATGATCAACGGAGCAGAGAACGTTACCCTTAAGACGTATGAGGGCTCGCGTCACGAGCTCTTTAACGAGTACAATTCGGACGAGGTATTCGCCGATATTCTCGCTTGGCTTGAGGGAGTTATAGCATGAGCTTTGCTCTCGCGATAACCGGGCCTACCGCGTCGGGTAAGACAGCGCTTTCCTTGGCGCTCGCCGAGAAGTACAACTGTGAGATAATCTCGCTTGACTCTATGCAGATATACCGTGATATGGATATCGGTACTGCCAAGGCGACTGCGGAGGAAAGAGCGCGGATCCCTCACCACCTTATAGATTTTCTCGATCCCACCGAGAACTACAGCGCGGAAGATTATCGCGCGGATGCTATGCGTGCGCTCCGCGAGATCGAATCGCGCGGCCGGCTGCCGCTCTTTGTCGGCGGAACGGGACTATACATGGATACTGTGATCAGGGGATCGTCTCCCACGTCACCTCCGTCCTCCGAGCAACTGCGTGAGCAGCTTCTCTCCATATCAAACACGGATGAGGAGAGGGAGGCGTTATGGCAGAGACTCTGTTCTGTTGACCCCGACTCGGCGAACAAAACGCACAAAAATAACGTAAGGCGTGTAATACGCGCTCTTGAAATATACGAGCTTACGGGCAAGACCAAGACCTATTTTGACGAGTTGTCAAGGACTGCGTCACCCGACGTCACCGTCGGCATGATAACTCTCGATTTCCATAATCGTGATAATCTTTATTCGCGTGTCGATCTTCGTGTCGATCAGATGATGGCGGAGGGACTGCTCGATGAGGTAAAGGCCCTCCTTGATAGCGGAAAGCTTCGGGAAGATACTACGGCCGCCCAGGCCATAGGCTACAAAGAACTCATATCCTATCTCGCTGGCGAGTGCACGCTCGAGGAGGCTGTAGAGTATCTGAAGCTTTCGACCAGACGCTATGCCAAGCGTCAGCTCACCTGGTTCAGACACAACGAGGGGGCAAGAAGACTATACATTGACCGCGAGGACGGTCGGATGAAGACCACCGACGAGCTCACCCTCGAGCTTTACGCCCTCGCAGACGAGCTTATCAAGGCTCAATAACTTAACACGGATACGGTGAAAAAGCATGAAAGCGTCTGAAATTAAGACAAAAATATGTGGCGGAGCTCTTAAGAAATATTCTGAGCTCTACCGCGATCCCGATAAACAAAAAACAAGATTTTTAAGTCTTATCGACACCTTTGTGTCGCTCTATGGCGACTCGGATATTGCACTGCTTTCGGTTCCCGGTAGGAGTGAGATCTCGGGCAACCATACCGACCACAACCGCGGATGTGTGCTTGCGGGCGCGATAGACCGTGACGTCATCGCTGTGGCGGCAAGAAATAACGACGGAGTGATCAGATTTTACTCCGAGGGCTATGAGAGGGAAGAGATACTTCTTTCCGACTGCAGTGATCCTGCAAAATTTGATAACTACACCTCAGCCTCCCTTATAGCGGGAACCGTTGGCGGCTTCCTTGAGAGGGGCTACACCGCCGGTGGCTTTGATATAGCTATGACCTCCGAGGTGTTGAAGGGAAGCGGAATTTCTTCCTCTGCCGCCTTCGAGGTTATGATAGGCAACGCGCTCAACCATCTTTATAACGGCGGAGAAATATCTAACGTCGAGGTTGCCAAGATCGCGCAGTATGCAGAGAACGTTTACTTCGGTAAGCCCTGCGGCCTTATGGATCAGATGGCCTCGGCCGTCGGCGGCTTCGTATACATCGACTTCTCGGACCCCGTCGATCCCGTGGTTGAGCCCATCGCATTCTCTCTCGATTCGGAGGGCTATGCTCTTTGTATCGTCAACACGGGGGGAAACCACGCCGACCTTAACGAGGACTACGCATCCGTACCCCGCGAGATGAAGGCTGTTGCCTCCCTGCTCGGACGTGAGGTGCTCTCGGGTGTTACCGAGGAGGAGCTCGTAGCGAGAATACCTACTCTTCGTGAGAGCCTCGGTGACAGAGCGGTGCTTCGCGCTCTGCATTTCATAAGAGAAAACAAGAGGGTAAAGAGGGCAAAAGAGGCTCTTCTTGACGGTGATATTGACGAATTCTTCCGTGCCGTTAACGAGTCGGGCTCATCCTCCTTCAAGTACCTTCAGAACGTATATACCACCGTCAACGTGAGGGAGCAGGGGCTCTCTCTCGCGCTCGCTCTTGCCGAGGAGTATCTCGGCGGTGACGGAGCGTCAAGGGTTCACGGAGGCGGATTTGCCGGTACGGTCCAGGTCTTCGTTAAAAAGGACAGACTCGCAGGTCTTGTGAGCCTTATGGACTCTGTATTCGGTGACGGCTCGGCCATGGCGCTGAGCGTCAGAC
Source organism: Clostridia bacterium (assembly GCA_017456895.1). GTDB lineage: Bacteria > Bacillota > Clostridia > Oscillospirales > CAG-272 > UBA1740. The sequence goes on along the minus strand of JAFTIN010000048.1, from coordinate 17,288 downwards.
CCGTCGGAGCGACAGCTCTCGACCTCGATTGATTAAAATTTAAGGAGAATATAAAATGGCAGCTAAAAAGACAGAAAAGACAGTAGAAAAGAATCCTGCAAGCGACAAGAAGGCCGCTCTTGAAACGGTCATCTCGAGAATTGAGAGAGAGTGCGGCAAGGGCTCTATTATGCGCCTTGGCGAGAACGCTAATATGAACGTTTCCGCCGTTTCCACCGGTTCTCTTGCGCTCGACTTTGCGCTTGGAGTAGGCGGTATTCCGAGAGGAAGAATTACCGAGATATACGGTCCCGAGTCCTCGGGTAAGACCACTATCGCGCTTCACGTTATCGCTGAGGTTCAGCGCCAGGGCGGTGAGGCAGCCTTCATCGACGCGGAGCACGCTCTTGATCCCTCTTATGCAAAGAAGCTCGGCGTTAACATCAACAGCCTTCTCGTTTCCCAGCCCGACTACGGTGAGCAGGCGCTCTCTATAGCAGAGACTCTTGCCAACTCCGGAGCTATCGACATCATCGTCGTTGACTCTGTAGCCGCTCTTGTTCCCAGAGCAGAGATCGAGGGTGATATGGGAGACTCCCACGTGGGTCTGCAGGCTCGACTTATGTCCCAGGCAATGAGAAAGCTCTCCGGCGCTATCGCGAAGTCCAACTGTATCGTTATCTTCACTAACCAGCTCCGTGAGAAGGTCGGCGTTATGTACGGAAACCCCGAGGTTACCACCGGCGGTAAGGCGCTTAAGTTCTACGCCTCCGTCCGTATAGACGTCAGAAAGACCGAGGCTCTTAAGAACGGTACCGAGGTTTACGGCGCTCACACCAAGTGTAAGGTGGTTAAGAACAAGGTTGCTCCTCCCTTCAAGGTTGCTGAGTTTGACATTCTCTACGGCTCGGGCATTTCCAAGTCCTCGGAGATCATAGATATGGCTATTCAGCTTGACATCATTTCCAAGAGCGGCGCGTGGTTCTACTACGGAGAGGATAGACTCGGCCAGGGTAAGGACAATGTGCGCAAGTATATCGAGAGCGATAAGGACTTTATGGCAGAGCTCGAGAGACAGATCCGTGAAAAGGTTGCCGCTATGGGCACCGATGAGATCGCGGAGGAAGATTTTGACCTCGATGACCTCGATACGGATATTGATATCTAATTAGAGATAAAAGAAAACGATAGTTTACAAAATCGGAGGTAAATATGCCGAAGGTACTGTTCGTTTCTCAGGACACGGTGAAGAAAAGATGCCAGATAGGTATCGGTGATGACCTCGACGTTAAAAAGTACACAGTATCCTTGGCTACCTACGATAGTCTGAGATGCCCCGTAAGAGGCAGTGAGATCGGTGAGGAGGCTATGGAGCTTATATGCACTGAGGACGAGAGCTTCAGGGCGATAAGGAAGGCGTACACCTACCTCGCTGACCACGACAGGAGTAAATACGCTCTCAAGATGCGACTGATTCAGGCGGGCTTTTCAAAAGAGGCCTCGGAGCTTGCGGTCAGACGTTGTGTTGAGCACGGCTACCTTGATGAACCAAGACAGCTCGAAAGGGCGGTTGAGCGTGAGGCTAATTACAAGCTTCGCGGACGCTACTATATAAAGCGTCATCTCGCGGGCAAGGGCTACTCGCTCTCGGACATCGATAGAGCGATCGATCTTCTCGTCGACAGAGGCGATATCGACTTTGATGAGAACTTTGACAGACTCTGTGAAAAACGCGGTATAGAGTCCGACGAGGATCGCACCTCTCTTAAATACAGATTCGGATACAAAATCTAAGGTATAAAAATGATCAAAAAATTTATCAGCTATTATAAGCCGCATCTCGGGATGTTCACTCTTGATATGCTCTGTGCGGTCGCGGTCGCGCTCTGCAATCTTTACTACCCGACCTTGGCTCGTAAAATTATAAACGAGTACTCGCTCGAGGAGAGCTTCACACCGATCGTTGTCGGCGCGCTCCTTCTCCTTCTCGTGTACTTGATCAAGGCTGCGGGAACCTATATTATGGGTTATTACGGCCACGTTGTCGGCATCCGTATGCAGAAGGATATGAGGCGCGACCTCTTTGACAAGTATCAGCGTCTTCCTTTCTCGTACTTTGACGACCACAAGACGGGAGATCTTCTCTCGAGGCTTACGGGAGACCTTCAGAACGTTTCTGAGCTTGCTCACCACGGCCCTGAGAATCTCTTCCTCGCCGTGCTTATGTTCATCGGCGCGTTCGTTATTCTCCTGAATATTAACGTGACCTTGACGCTCGTGATGTTTGCGATAATCCCCTTCATTATTCTCTTCACAGTCCTTACCAGACGCTCTATGTTTGAGGCTATGAAGAACTCACGCAAGGAGATGTCCAACGTCAACTCGACTCTTGAGAACTCCATCACCGGTATCCGCGAGACGAAGGCGTACGTTGCTCACCATCACGAGAGGTGCAAGTTTGCCGCTACAAACACCCTCTTTGCCAAGTATCGCTCGCAGTCGGTACGCTGGATCGGTATCTATTCCGCTGTTATGGAGCTGCTCACAGACGTGCTTTATCTCGTCGTGATATTCATCGGCGGTGTGTTTATGATACAGGGCAAGCTTAACGCCGCGGACTTCACAGCCTTCCTATTATATATAAATATGTTCATCAACCCCATCCACCGCTTCGTTACTCTCTTTGAGCAGCTTCAGGAGGGTATGTCCGGATTCTCACGCTTCTATGAGATCATGACGACACCCGATGAGATAGACGAGGGTGAGGTGGTTATTGAGGATATAAAGGGCGACGTAGCCTTTGAGAACGTCACCTTCTCCTACGTAAATGACGATACGACGGATAAGGCCGTCATTTCGGACCTTTCTCTCTCGCTTAAGGCGGGCAACACGGTCGCTCTCGTCGGTCCTTCGGGCGGCGGCAAGAGTACGATATGCAACCTTATTCCGAGATTCTATAACGTACAGTCGGGTAGGATCACTATTGATGGCATTGACGTCAAGGATATCACCCTTGACAGCTTGAGGCGTAATATAGGTATGGTATCTCAGAGCGTATTTCTCTTTGACGGTACCGTGCGCGACAATATCGCCTATGGAAAGCCGGATGCGTCTGACGAGGAGATCGTCGAGGCTGCTATGAAGGCTAATATTCACGATTTTATCCTCACTCTCGACAACGGTTACGATACCGAGGTCGGCGAGAGGGGAGTTAAGCTCTCGGGCGGACAGAGACAGAGAATATCTATTGCCAGAGTCTTTCTCAAAAACCCGAAGCTCCTTATACTCGATGAGGCGACCAGCGCGCTTGATAACGTGACCGAGATGCAGATCCAAGAGGCTCTCGAGGAGCTCTCCGAGGGTAGAACGGTCATAGTTGTTGCCCACAGACTCTCCACGGTAAAGAACGCTGACGAGATAGTAGTTATTGACCAGACCGGTATTGTCGAGAGGGGATCGCACGAGGAGCTCATAGCCCGTGACGGCGAATACAAGAAGCTTTACTCCTATCAGTTTAGATCGCTATAATCAGCACTTATGTAATTTATTGTTAGCAAATACACCTATTATATGAACGAAAATAACAATTTAAGAATGGGATTGAGGGATGGATTGCCTATCGGTATCGGCTATTTCGCCATATCACTGGCCTTCGGTCTTTATGCGGTCTCCCTCGGCCTTACGTGGGGTGAGAGCCTGTTTATTTCTATGTTTAATCTCACCTCGGCAGGGCAGATAGCCGCAGCTCCCATTATCGCCTCGGGCGGCTCGTTTTTGGAGCTTGCCCTGACTCAGCTGGTCATTAACGCCAGATATGCTCTTATGTCGGTTTCTCTTTCTCAGAGACTCGGTAGGAGCGTGAGGCTGAGAGACAGATTCCTTATCGCCTTTGCCAACACGGACGAGATATTCGCCGTTGCCTGCGGCAAGGAGAGCTTGCTTGGCAGAAGGTATCTTTTCTCTCTTGCGCTTTATCCTTATCTTGGCTGGACACTCGGCACACTCTCGGGCGCTCTGCTCGGCAGTATTCTTCCCGAGTTTATGACCACGGCGCTCTCCGTCGCTCTTTACGCGATGTTTATAGCTATCCTTATGCCCGCGGCAAAGGCCTCGCGCCCGACGGCGCTGTGCATACTTTCGGCTATCGCCTTGTCGTGCGCCTTTAGATTTATTCCTTTTCTTTCGGTAGTTCCGTCGGGAATGGTGATAGTTATTATCGCCGTACTTGTCAGTGTCGTGTTTGCTCTTATCGCGCCCGTTCCTGATAACGATCCGTGGAGAGAGGAGGCGACAGAGTGACAAGGCCCATATATTTCATTATTGCCCTTACAGTTATGGCTCTGGTCACCTATCTGATCAGACTTATTCCGCTCCTCTTTGTAAGGCGCAGGATAACCAACCGGTTTATCCGCTCGTTCTTATTCTACGTACCATATACCGTTCTTTCCGCGATCGCCTTTCCCGCTATCTTTTTATCTACGGGAAATCTGATCTCGGGCGTGGTCGCGACCTTGGTGTGCCTCCTTCTTGCATACCGCGGCAGGGGCCTTATTCCCTGCATGCTCGCCTCCATTATTACAGTGCTTATCATTGAGGGAATTATCCTCATTATTTAACAAAAACATACACGCCCCCCCTATTTTAGGGCGCAAAAAGAAAAAATAAAGGAAAGCCAGATGTACTACATTACACTTGACCTTGAATGGAATCAGGCCTACGCACAGAAGGCGCTTGCCGTTCAGAGACAGTTGTCCTCGCGTCTGCGCGGAGAGGTAATACAGATCGGCGCGGTAAAGCTTGATAAGAGCCTCAGAATTTGCGGCTCATATCAGATCATAGTTAAGCCTAAGTATTTCAAGAAGCTGCATAGGCACGTCTCCGAGCTCACGGGAATTACCCAGGAGCAGATGGATGTTGGCACACCGCTGATCACGGCGGCAGAGAGCTTCAAGAGATGGTGCGGAGATGATTTTGTCTTCCTCACCTGGGGCCCTGACGATGTCCCTATGCTGAAAGAAAACTTTAACGTAAACGACATCGACTATGATTGGCTTGACCATACCTACGATCTGCAGAAGATCTTTGCAAGACAGACAGACGACTCCTCAAAGCAGCGTTCCCTCGAGTTTGCGATGGAGCACTTTGAGATTCCGATGAACCTTCCTGCGCATGACGCGCTTAACGACGCTTACTTTACCGCTCTCGTAGCGCAGAAGCTTAACGTCGAGGACGGTATCAGAACCTACAACGATTTCCGCGGCGAGTTTCTCGAGTCCACGGTTATCGGTGATGCTGATGCGGGCGACGACGGATACGTCACCATCAGTGAGATGCTTGACGACGAGGTGGTAAAGTCGCCAAAGTGTCCTATCTGTCACTCCCAAATGCACACAGAGGACAGAGTCCTTCACTCCAAGGGACAGAAATACACCTTCCACTTCAAGTGTGAGAAGGACGGAGATATGCTCCTCGTCTTGAGACTCAGACGAAACTTTAACGAGACATGGCGCGCAAAGCGCACGATAGCATTTGCTACAGAAGAGTCACTCGAGGAGTTCAAGCGCGGAATTGAGCGCACGGCGGTGAAGAGAAAGATGCGCCAACGTAAATCCCGCGGACCGCGCCTTGCGCGTTAATTTTTGCATAAACAAGAAAGACCGAAGTACTGTGGAAAGTACTTCGGTCTTTCTTTGTCGCCGACTGCCTATACTCGCCCCATTCACATACTGCTTCGGTGCGTATTCGGCAATTACTGCTAAAAATATAACCGAACAGGGTCAAACGGTAGATTAGACTGAATAAAACAATTTACAGAAAAATGAAGCAGGCGCCTTAAATAGCGCCTGCTTCAGGTGTGTTATCCCCTATAAAATATGACAAAACAAAGATTTTGCATATCATGTGCAGCGAATTTCCGTACTTAATCTATGTTGACCAGACGTCTTAACTCCGCTTTTCTGAACATCAGGACCGCACATACGATACAGATGAGGAAGTCGAGCGAGAGGAAGCCGCCGTTGTAGAGGAAGGAGTAGAGATATTTTCCCATGCCGTCGGGCGCCCACTGGCCCCAGATAGCCACTCCGGTAACGAAGTGACAGAAGAAGCGGAGCACTACAACACCGATGATACCGAGATAGATATTAAGCTCGGTGTTTTTGGTGAGCTTAGATTTGTGGAACAGTCCTGCAAGACCGAGGAGAGTGAAGGGAACAATGTAGTCAAAGAGGACGCACAGGGCGAGTGTTCCGGGTGTCTCGCAATAGGGGAAGACGTTTGCACTCGCTATAGCCTGTAACAGCTGGGTGAGAGAATAGAGAAACGAGGTGGCAAGTCCGGGTCCGATGCCGTATTTTATGCTTATCAGCATGACGGGCAGCATACTCGCGACCGTGACCGAGCCTCCCATAGGCATCTCAAAGAGCTTGGCGCAGCTGAGGGCGAAGGAGAGCGCGAGCATTATCGCGCACTCGGTGAGCATAGTCAGACTCGAGCTGAGTCTTTTTTGTGTACTCATAAAAAGTACCTCCTTAAAATAAATTACCGCACAGAACGATCGTCCGTGCGGTAAGATAGATGGTACTCTACTTTATAAATCTCCCTACGCCGGCATTATCCGTATCAGGTTAAAGGGTTTGACCTTGGTCATCTCAGCCTTGCGGCACCCCTGACTTTATTCTGTTTGGTTGATTAGATTATAGCACCGTGAGTGTCTCTTGTCAAGTGTTTTTTGATTTATTCTGCTATTACGATCAGAGCGCCTTCCTCGACAGAGATCCTTGCCGGACATTCGAGAAACTCGTTGGATACACCGAGTGGGAAGTCGGCCTTGAGCGATGCGCCCTCGACCTCGTACTTCGTTCCGGTGATAGAGACACCTCTTGCATCGGAGCCAAAGGCAAAGACCGATAGCCTTGCGCCCTTATTTCCCGAGAGGGTAATGGCCTCATCCTTAAGGCAGAGAATAATGCCGTTTGAGTCCATGAGCGTAATATTATGACCGTGGTTTTTCGCATAGAGCAGGAGCGAGATGTTGGCCAGCGTGTGATCGAGCTTTCCGCCCGTAGCGCCAAGCATGACGAACTCCGAGTATCCGAGCTTGACTCCTGCCTCGTAGGAGAGGAACATATCGGTCTCATCCTTTTCCACGGGATACTTTATCGTTCTTAATCCCTCGGGAATCGGCGTCTTCACCGAGTCGAAGTCGCCGATAAGTATATCCGGTGTGTATCCTCTACGTACGAGGTTGTCGTAGCCGCCGTCGGCCGCAATTATTATATCGTCGTTGTCGGCTGAGATCTGTCCGTAAAAATCTCCGGCGCCAACTAAATAGCATATTCCCATTTTATACCGCCTTTATGTAAATAAATATTGTCAAAAAACCGTGATAAATATAAGAATGTGGTCTGTCTAATATCAGGATGCGAATTACTTTTCTGCAAGGTCGAGCATCTCGTCGAGGGCTCTCATAACACCGAGCTTGCCGTAGTCATAGGACAGTCCGCCCTGCATATACGCGGTGTAGGGCTCACATACGGGACCGTCGCAGGAGAGCTCGTTGGTCGCTCCGGTGACGAAGGTTCCTGCAGCCATGATCTCCTCGTGGGGGTAGCCGGGCATCTCTCCGGGCTCGGGTACGCAGTAGGACTCAACAGGGGAGCCAAGCTGTATTCCCTTACAGAACTTAATGAGCTTTTCCGCGGAGTGGAAGTCTATTGTTTGTACTATATCAGTACGCTTTTCATCGTATTTAGGTGACACGTCACCGTATCCCGCAAGCTCAAGCAGTCTTGCGGCAAAGGCCATGGATTTCAGCGTTGCTGCAACTGTCGTCGGAGCCATAAACAGTCCCTTGAAGAAGGAGGCGAGCTGATTAAAGTTTGCGCCGAGAGACTTGCCTACGCAGGGCGCGGTCAGTCTTTCCGCTATGTCCTCGATAATGTCACGTCTTCCTACACAGTAGCCGCCGCTGACTGCAAACCCCGCGCCGAGATTCTTCATCATCGAGCCTACGAAAACGTCTGCGCCGACGTCTGTGGGTTCTCTGTCCTCGGTGAACTCACCGTAGCAGTTGTCTACCATTATTATCGTTTCGGGCGAGGCCTCCTTACATACCTTTATGGCCTCTTCGATCTTGTCAATTACGAGAGATTTTCTCTGTGAGTAGCCGCGGCTGCGCTGTATGGCTGCGACCTTTACGTCGCCCTTTTCGAGCCTTTTTCTTATTGCCTCGAGGTCAAAGTCGTCGCCGATAAGGTCGATCTCCTCGTATTTCACACCGAATTTTATCAGCGAGTTTCTGCTCTCTCCCGCCGTTCCGATAACGCTCTTTAAGGTGTCGTAGGGCTCACCCGTGATGTATAAAAGCGTCTCACCGGGCTTTAAGAGCGCGCCGAGAGTGACGTACAGCGCGTGCGTTCCGGACATGAGCTGAGGTCTGACGAGGGCGTCCTCGGCTCCAAAGATCCTTGCATATACCTCCTCGAGCTTATCTCTGCCGGAGTCGGTGTAGCCGTAGCCGGTTATCTCGAGAAAGTCTGCCGTCGAGACGCGGCATTCCTGAAATGCCGAGAGCACCTTTGCCGAGCAGGTGAGGGCATTCTCATCTATTTTTCTGAACACCTCGCGGCAGTCTGCCTCTGCGCGTCTTGCCAGATTTGCGGTGTAGTCGCTTATCTTGTATCCGTAGTACATATCCTTTACATTCCTTCAAGTAGTTCTTCAATTTCTCCGAGGTCTCTTATCTCATAGTCCGGTGTGATACCCGTATCGTTTTCCTTGCCCGTCGGGTTGTAGTAGACGGTCTTGATCCCGGCGTTTATTCCGCCGAGAATATCGGAGGGGAGTCTGTCGCCTATCATCACGGTCTCGGAGTGCTTAAAATCGGGTATCTCACAAAACGCCGCGTCAAAGAAACGTTTGTCGGGCTTATTGTATCCGATCTTTTCCGAGACGAAAAGACCGTCGAAATACTTTCCTATCCCCGAGTCGGCGATTCTTCGCTTCTGCACGTTGACGATGCCGTTTGTCGCAAGATAAAGTCGGTACTTTCCGTATAGCTTGCCGAGCAGCTCCTCAGCACCGTCGATATAGTAAGCACCGAGGCTTAGTCTGTACTCGTACAGCTTTTGTGTCGCGTGTGAGTCGCCCTCAACGCCGAGGGCATCAAAGAGTATATCAAACCGGCGGTGCAGCACCTCGTCTCTGGTGTATTCTCCGGTCTCAAGCTTCTCCCAACAGCTAAGGTTTATTCTGCTGTAGAGCTTTATGTTTTCGTCTGTCGGCTCTATGCCAAACTCGGCGAGTGTGTAACGTATAGCCTCTGCCTCCGCTCTCTTGAAGTCGAGCAGAGTATCATCAAGGTCAAAGAGCACGTTTCTGATCAAAGCTGACTCCTTTCGGGGGAGGTGACGCCCCGCTTAATAATAACTGTTTGATATTTTACCACAGATTCGGTTACTTTGCAAGTAGTATTACAAAAATTGGTCATTGACTTTTTCGCGCGTTTATATTAAAATAAAATAGATGAACTATACTTTTGCGCAAAATTTTACGCACGCATGTCGCACACAGGCGCAAATTCAACCATCGAGGTGGAAAAATGACAGACTTTAACGGTAAGAAAAAGGCTATAACCTTCAGCTATGATGACGGAGTAACACAGGATATCCGTCTTATCGAGCTATTCAATAAATACGGTCTTAAGTGTACCTTCAATCTTAATTCGGGAGCCCTCGGACAGACTGCGGAGCTTATCCGCGAGGGCGTCAGAGTCAACCACACCAAGATAGCGCCCGATAAGGTACGCTCGGTATATGAGGGACACGAGGTCGCTACCCACAGCGTCACACACCCATATCTCACCAGGCTCACCGACGAGGAGATAGTCCGCGAGATAGAGGAGGATAGGATAAAGCTCTCCGAGCTCGTCGGCTACGACGTAGTCGGCCACGCCTATCCTATGGGAGATTGCGACGAGAGAGTGGCCTCGCTTCTACGCGACCGCACGGGTGTAAAATATGCGCGAACGGTCGTATCAACTCACAGCTTCGACCTCCAGCCGGATAACCTCTTTCTCTTTGATCCCACCGTATACCACCATAGGGAAATGGACGAAATGTTCCGCCTCGGCGAGGAGTTCCTTGCCCTTAAGACGGACGAGCCGAAGCTCTTTTATATCTGGGGCCACGCTTATGAGTTCGATATTCATAACGATTGGCGCCGCTTTGAGGAGTTCCTCGAGATGATCAGCGGCAGGGCTGATATATTCTACGGTACGAACACAGAATGTTTAATTTGCCCGTGAGGAGCAAATTAAGGAGATATAGATCCTCACGCATCTCGGGTGCTTGCCAGGGGCAGGCAATATGTCGACTCTGTCGACGTGAAAAGGAGTAAAAATGAACCTTACAAATCTTAACCCCGTCATCAGGACGGTATCACAATATGAAAGAATCAACCGCACCGAGGAGTGCGTCAGCTACGACTCGAGGCTGTTTTATATGGTCTCGGGTGATATAACCGCCGTTGTCGGAGGAGTCAAGCTTGGCCATCTCTCACCGGGACACCTTCTATATATCCCGGCAGGCACACCCTACAAGCTTAAGGGACAGTATCTGCGCCTTGTAGCCATTACCTTTGATCCGACGGCAGATAACCCCGAGCCCGAGGAGAGGATAAAGCCGGTAGCCCTCGCAGATTTTGACGAGTCGCTCGTGCATAGGACACCCGACCTTTCCCCGCTTGACAGAATGATACATATCGAGGATATGGAGTCGGAGAGGGACACCTTCTTAAAGCTGGTCAGCCTCTTCACCTCCGCAGAGGGCACCTACCGCGCGCAGGGCTCCGCTATACTCAAGCAGCTCCTCTTAAAGGTTATTGAGACCGTGGACGAGCACGCCCTCCCCGCCAGAATGGTAGAGGCGCTTGATAGCTATATCCGTGACAATGCCGGCGACGATATCTCCAACACCGAGATAGGCGCTATCTTCGGCTACCACCCCTTCTATATCTCAAAGGTACTCAAGGACCGCAAGGGTACGACCCTCAGACAGTATATTATCGCCTACCGACTGAAGCTCGCAAAAAAGCTGCTCGAGGAGAGCGGAAAGAGCGTCAACGAGATCTCCGAGGAGTGCGGCTTTAACGACCCGTCTTATTTCACCAAGACGTTTAAATCCGCGTTCGGTATGACTCCCAAGGATTATCGTAACCAGACTAAGGAAGATTTTATCTAAAACAAGAAAATTCCAACTATAATTTACATTTGGAGCAATAAATGGCTTTCAAGAAGAATCAGGCCGTAACGGTCGAGATAAACGATATTACCGATCTCGGCTTCGGAGTCGGCAGGGTGGACGGAGTGGTATGCTTTGTCAGTGATACAGTACCCGGCGACCTTATCGAGGCAAGGATCATCAAGGTCAACTCTACCTACCTCGTCGGCAGGGTGGAGAAATATATAGAAAAGTCCTCGCGACGTGTCACGGACAGATGCACCGAGCGCGCGTGCAAAAGCTGCGCGTATAAAAATATATCCTACACGGACGAGGCAAGGCTCAAGGAGGACGGTGTAAGACGCCTCTTTTCTACCGGCGAGCTTTCCGGTATTGCTACCGCGCCCATAACCGTCTCCCCGTGCGCTAAAAGATACCGCAATAAGGCGCAGTATCCCATAACCGTCATTGACGGTGAGTATAGGGTAGGATTCTTCGCCCCAAAGTCGCACCGCGTCACTCCCGTCTCGGACTGTCCCTTGACACCGACAGTATTCTCCGAGATAGCCTCGGAGCTCTGCTCCTTTTTCAAGGATAACTCCCTCTCCGTCTATGATGAGAAGAGCGGAGAAGGTCTCCTCCGTCACGTATATCTGCGCCGCGGCGAGGTGTCGGGCGAGGTGCTCGTCACCGTGGTCATCAACGGTGAAGGGCTGAAAAATGAGCAGGAATTGGTAAAGAGAATGACCGAGCGTTTCCCCGAGATCGTGGGACTCCTCGTCAATCAGAATAAAGAAAACACCAACGTTGTCCTCGGTGACACCTACCGCACACTCTACGGCAGGGATCATATCTACGATACCCTCGCAGGTGTGCGCCTTAAGATCACCGCGCCATCCTTCTACCAGGTCAACCATTCTTCAGCCGAGCTCCTCTACGCCAAGGCAAAGGAGCTTGCCTCCCCCGAAAAAAACGACACGCTCCTCGACCTCTTCTGCGGAGCGGGATCTATCGGACTCTCCATGGCTGACTCGGTCGGTGAGCTCATCGGCATAGAGATCGTCGACAGCGCCGTGCTGTGCGCACGCGAGAATGCACGTAACTGCGGTATAGATAACGCCTACTTCTTCACCGGCGACGCGACCGAAACAGAGAGACTTCTTATGAACGCGGAGGAGAAACTTGGGCGTAAGATATCTCCTGATATCGTTATCCTTGATCCGCCGAGAGCAGGGTGTGATGAAAAGCTCGTAAGGTTCGTCGCCGGCCTTGATCCCAAGAGGATCGTCTACATTTCCTGTAATCCGAAAACGCTGGCGCGTGATGTGGCGTTATTTAAAAATCTTGGATATGACACTGATACGGTATATCCTTTCGATCTGTTTCCGATGACAGGGCATGTTGAATCTGTCGTTTGTCTCAAACGACAGATTCAACAATGAATTGCAACCTTGCGGTTGCGTGAATTGGCTTCGCCATGAATTGCCTACGGCATGAATTGCGCTGCGGCGCATTGGGGTTGCAATTCAATTCATGGAGGAGGCGGAACGCCGACGAGAAATCATGATGCGATAGCATCAATTCATGACGGCAACGCCGTCAAATCATTTTAAAACGAGGGCTTACGATGAAAGAAAACTTTTTAGTCGATTTGTCAAAGCAATTTGCCGTTGATATCGTTAATCTTTGCACCGAAATTAAAGAAAACCGCAAAAGCAATGTACTGTTAAATCAAGTATTGCGGAGTGGTACAAGTATAGGAGCAAACATTCACGAAGCTAACTATGCGGCAAGTAAGGCGGATTTTATCAATAAGTTTCAAATCGCCCTGAAAGAATGCTACGAAACTGATTATTGGCTTGGTCTGTTCAAAGATACACATATGATAACCGAGGATGAGTATAGGGATATGTTTGCAAAATGCAGTAAGATACGAAAATTGCTCATTGCTTCCATCACCACCGCGAAGGAAAACGGTTAATGACAAATGTGAGTTTCGAGCGCAATTCAAAAATTCGTTTTACATCAGTTTAATATAACATATGCTCCTGCGAGCCACGCCTCATGCGAGGTGGCGCTACGCACCCTGCTTCGGCACACCGAAGCGCTCGCGGAGCAATCTGCGCCGCCGTCCTTGCAAGCGAGCTTGCAGATACGGTTGGGCTTGAATATCGAAAGGAGATAATTGATGTTAGCCAAAGCAATTTATTTAGGTTACTATCCGTTAGGTGGAGATTTAGAAATTGACGGTATAAAGATTATGCAATTTGAATGGAAGTGCTTGCTGCGTCCAATTATCTTGCCCTTCGGGAAAACAATCCAAGGCGTAAGCCCTACATTTTCGCATGTTTTCGCTGTGACGGAAAAAGAAAAAACTGTTTTCTTCGCGGCAAACGAATGCGGTGTAGGTAAGTACCATATCTGGTCATTTTCCGACAAAACTATCAAAAGGCTGCGTGAACACAAAAGACTGCGAATTGAATAGTAATCGTCTTGCAGCTCCACCGAATTGTTCGCCATACGGGAACACACGAAATACGTTTAACATATACTTTTGCTTTTTGGAGGCATAAAATGAAATTCAAGATAGATCACGATTATCATATTCATTCGCAGCTGTCCTCCTGCTCGCGCGATCCGGAGCAAACGCCCGCTCGGATTTTACAGTATGCGAAGGAGAACGGCTTATCCCGCATTTGCTTGACCGATCATTATTGGGACAGTGCGGTTTATGGGGCGTCACAGTGGTATCGCCCGCAGGATTTCGATCACATCGCCAAGGCAAGGCCTCTGCCGCAGGATGAGGAAGTAGAATTTTTGTTCGGGTGCGAAACCGATATGGATAAGCTTATGACGGTCGGAATCCCTGCCGCGAGATTCGATGAATTTGATTTCATCATAATTCCGACAACGCATCTGCACATGACGGGCTTTACAATCTCAAACGAGGATGCGGAAAGCAACGAAAGGCGTGCGCAGCTGTGGATTGAGCGCCTCGATGCACTCTTGCATAAATCCCTGCCGTTTGACAAGATCGGTTTGGCACACCTCGTCTGCGCGACGATCAAGCACGAATCGCGAGAAGATTATCTTAATATATTGAGCCTGATCCCCGATGCCGAGATGGAGCGTTTGTTTACCATGGCGGCAGAGCTTGGCTGCGGAATCGAATTGAATCAAAGCGATATGTCCTTCGGAGATGATGAGGCGGACGTTGTTCTCCGTCCGTTCCGTATTGCAAAGAGCTGCGGATGCAAATTTTACCTCGGCAGCGATGCGCACCGTCCGACAGAATTCAAAAAGGATAAAGGGGTTTTCGAGCGTGCCGTCACGCTCCTTGATTTAAAGGAGAGCGACAAATTTCATATTAAAGCAGTTTAGTAAACAAAGCGAAAGGAGATGCCTTATGTACTATAAGATTATTGAACTATCCCCGAAAACACCGAGTATATCCTATGATGAAACAAAAGACCTTATTTGGCATTTTCTTTGTGCATTAGAATCCAACGGACAAATATTAAAAAATTACAAGGTTATTCAAAATATAAATTTCATGCTTTATGTGACAACGCCAAAGATAGATTCTTTAAGCGAGTGTCATGATAGCGTATATGTAAGAAATGATAGAGAAAAAATTGGCGAGTATTTTGACATACAAATAAAAGATTGTGGAATTGATTTGGAAAGTCAAGAATACTGCAGCTGTAAAACAAGGTTCGCAATGGAAATGCAGACTTTTAGGTTTGATATTGATAGCGTATTCACTTGTTGCGACTGCGGAAAACCTGTTGTGCTTTATGAATTGCCTTATCTTGAAAACAGAGAAGATCACAATGACATACAGCTGTGGCAGGATAATTATGCCGCAATGGATATGCTTTGGCTGAACTGTCTTTGTGACCGATACACAGGAAATCAGCGTGTAAAGGTCGATTCCGCCTTAAACAAGCAAGGAATCGAGATTGCAGAATATATGAGCGAACAACTCAGTTATCCTGTGTACTATCATTTGGAATGTGATTATGGAAAAAGCATAAAAGCAGAAAAAGTGGGCGATCAACAGATACATATATGCCCTAAATGTAAAAGGTTGATGAAACGAGTAAGATTTTCCGAAGATCACGAAAGAGATATTTGTGAAGAGTGTAAGCTCTCTTATGATGCACATTGAGACTTTAAGGTATTTCCACCCCCATTTTTAGCCGATTTTTATACCTTTTGGAGTCCCCACCCACGCCGAGAGTGTCGTTTGTCTGACGAGAGAGGAGCTTTTATGAAAGAAATTGTTTTTGGCGGTTTGAACTTCTCCATTTCAAATTCTTATAGAACTATGAAATCACGCATTAAGAACTGTTCATGCGTATCATTATTTGGAGAATTTTCTGCAAAGGTCTTGATTTATAAAAGCTTTTTGGGAGCGGAAATAGAATTCGAAATAGATAAATGGGATGCTTCGGCTCTTTCCAGAATTGATGACATTTTAACAGGTGAATACGGCGAGCCCGCTTACATAGCAAAAGGCGAGATGAAGGTTTGGAAAGGAAAAGACTTTTATATCGTTCACGGCATGGATGAGAAGCATTACCAAGTGGACGTTCATATCGTAAAGGTATGTTTCAGTAGACCTTATCTTTTCATGTTGGATTATGAAAAATACCGCGAGTATGTCGTCATTTTTAGCAAGGTAAGCGAAAAATTTGGACTGCGGTGGACCGGTAATTTAAGCGTCCTTGACAGACAAATGGCTGTCTTGATGGACTCCGAAGCCTATAGCTATTACTTTTATTTTAGCAAACGCAAATTTACATTTTACTCAAGCGAGAAGAAAAAAGAATCTGCGGGTGTTCGTTTGGTTCCGTCTTGGAGCATCAAGTGTAAATATAAGACAATTCAAGATTTACACAATCAATTGGTTTCCTTCTTTGATTATCTCAAAGAATATGATTTAAGCCTAAAAGGGGATTAAGTGAGACTTTAAGGTATTACCACCCACATTTTTGACCGATTTTGAGACCTTTTGGATTCTTGACCCACGTCGTGTCCGTCGTGTGTCTCACACGACGAGACTCGAATTAGGTTTGCCTGACGGCAAAATGATGTTCCTTCGGCAACGATGTCTCTTCGCGAATGATGTTTCGCTACGCGAAAACGGAAAGGTCGGCAAACCTACATCATTTGGCGAAGCCAACATCATTTATGCAGAGCATAACATCATTTGCGGCTTGCCGCAACATCATTTTTAAGCAGGGACAAATGTGAGTTTTGAGCGAAACTCGAAAATGCAGTTTACAGCAGTTTAGTATAACATATCGAAGTTTCTATAAAGGGGGTGTAAGACCGATGACAAGTACCAAAAGAATTTTATTTGTTGTTTTCATACTGATATTTTTCACTGGGATTGCTATCGGTTTGATAGGTAGATTAATATGCACACGAGATAACGAAAACTATCAAAATGTGCAGGTAGAACTGTTTGCCCCAGACGAAATTGCTACGGTTTTACATGATGAAGATCTACATCAAATTTATGTATGCTATAATGATGCCTCCTATGTAAATGTCTATTCTGAAGAAGGCCGATTTCTTTGGGCGGTATCGACGCCGTATTTAAGAAATGTGTACTTTGAACTTTCCAATAATCAACTCATTGTATATAATTCTGCTGATGCTTACATTTATGATTCGTCAAACGGAACTTTTGTTGAAAAGAAAAAATCAGATGATATTGATTTGAGTTACGATTGGGAAAACGAATATACGGACGAATTCCAAGACGGCGAATTTTATTTTGATACATATCAAGTCTACAAGGCGCAAGAAGATGGATCACTGGCTACGGTCGTTGCACGTCCGTGGTGGTACTGGGTATTTAATTTTGGTGTTTGCTGGTGCGTATCGTTTGTCGGTGCTATTGGAATGGGAACTATCATTTTTCTTGAAAAACGGAAAGAGTATCGAAAAACGCAGAAAGCTATACAACCTTCAAAGCAATCAATCGTAATAGAAAATCGCAAAGCGAGATTTATTCTGAAATACTTTCGGATTATCTCGATCATTCATGTGATTTATGCCATTTTAGATATTGTTTTT
>JAFTIN010000047.1 GCA_017456895.1 Clostridia bacterium | reverse complement strand
CTGATTAAATACTTGATTTTTATTGATGCTATTAGACATATTATTTTCCTCCAAAATTTTATCCGGAGGACACGCAAGGCATATTTTATTTTCATCTACGAAGCGTGCCCTGCCGTTCTTTACAAGACCTTTCGCCCTTTTCGGGTAGGTCGCCTCATATTCGTTTCCTTGCTCATCAACTACAATCACGTTTTTTTCGATGGGTGTCGCCCCCTTTGTATTGATTTGCTTTTTCGCTAATGTCGTTTTTTGTTATGGGTACCGTCCCCGATTAGCAAGTTTATTATAACATGTGTAGTGGTAAATTTCAATATATTTTGAAAATTATTTGTTATCAATTTTCTTTTCAATCGTGATACACGATGAAGTAAGCATTCTTTGTATTCTGCCGCAGAGGTTGCGGTAGGTTTTGAAGGTTGCTTCGTCAATCACCTTTGTATTATAGAGCAATTTGAGCCAGCTTTCCGTTTCCGCGCACTCTTTTCTTGCAATCTTGAATTTGGAGAGCATATCGGCAAGACTTTGGGGATACTGCGCTTCGGTAATGTTGGCAAACACACTTGACGAGGATTTGCGAAGCTGAAAAACCGTGTTGGAGTTGCCGCTGATGGATTTGCAGAGCAGTTCACATTTTGTTGCGAGCTCTTCTGAATATTCATGTAAAAGATTTTTTGCCATAACGCTCTACTTTCGCGTACTTCGCATCCAAATCACGGCGTAGCCGTGGAAGAAATCCGCCGCAGGCGGTATGTCCTCAGCCTGTAAGGGCTGTATGGAATCATCCCGAAGGGATGTATGTTATCAAGCCGACGAAACATGCACGCCCCGGTGTGATGCCATACGCGACTCCGTCGCAATTACATACAATGCGCGGGGCGCATTGATTACATACCAAGTCTCCTTCGTCGGCTTGGATAAAAAATTCCGAAAGCAGATGCTTTCGGAATTTTTTGGAGGTGCAGGCCGGATTTGAACCGGCGGATAACGGTGTTGCAGACCGGGGCCTTACCACTTGGCTACTGCACCAAATTTTCAATTGCCTATGTATTATACCAAAGTTTTTATACTTTGTCAAGGGGAAAGAGTATTTTTTACTAAAAGATTTTTAGCGATGTATATTTGTCGCTCTGTATCAGCTTATGAGCGGCGGTATTAGCTGTGATATACTGCCGTGTATCATCTTGACAAGTCTATGTGAATAATGTATAATGTAGTAAAAATACATAGAAAAAGGAGTTTACTATGCCTAACGCATATTTCAGCCGCGATCATAAAATCGCAGAGCGCAGAATGTATGCAAATAAGGTTGCCTCCGCGAGAGCAAATCTTATCATCATTTTCGCCTTCACAATCATCAACATTATTCTTCTCGCAACCGGAAGCTTTAACTACTTCCTCATCTCCGCATCCATTCCGTACTACATTGCCAATCTTGGCATGCTCGTGTGCGGCAAGTATCCTCCCGAGATATACGCTGACGGTCTTGAGGGAACCAAGATCCTTGAGCCCTCTGCGTTCCCCATCTTCCTTGTGATCGCTCTTCTTATCAGCCTTGTATACCTTCTTCTCTGGATCTTCTCCAAGAAGAAGACCGACTTTTGCCTCAAGCTCGCTCTCGTAGCCATAATCCTTGATACTCTCGGCATGTTCGTGCTTCTTGGCATATCCTTTGACTCTATTATAGATATTATCTTCCACGTCTATATCATCTGGTCACTGTTTACCGGAATCAAGGCGAACAAGTCTCTTCTCGCGCTTCCCGCGGATGAGATAGTTATGGAGGAGGGAGAGGGATACATCACCGTTGATCCCGTAGCTCCCACCGCTGAGGAGGCGGCCACTGAGGAGCCCGACTCCGTGCAGACGCCCGCTGACGAGATTTCTACCAATACCGAGGAATAATAA
This sequence comes from Clostridia bacterium, assembly GCA_017456895.1. Taxonomy (GTDB): domain Bacteria; phylum Bacillota; class Clostridia; order Oscillospirales; family CAG-272; genus UBA1740. The sequence continues at coordinate 4,059 of JAFTIN010000047.1, read as the reverse complement.
AAAAAGGCGACTTTCCTAAGGTCGCCTTTTTTTTGCTTTAAATATGGACAATAAAAAAATATTTAGATAAAATTGGGCTAATTTTATCGATTTTACATACTATATAATTCGATTTATCATTTAAAAAACGGTGTGGATTTGATATAATGGAATTGAAAATAAGTACAAGCATCAAAAAAGGAGTAGTAATATGAAGAAAAAGCTTTTACTTTGCTTTTTGCTTATCCTGGTATTTGTTCTCGCGGCGGCGAGCTGTGATGCTGTAAACGGCATCATAGACAAGATCTCCGGAGGCGATGCCGAGGATCAGCACGTCCACTCCGGTGGAACTCCGACTTGCACCAAGGCGGCTGTCTGTACGGAATGCGGCAAGACCTACGGTGAGAAGGCGGAGCACAGCTTCAGGGAGGCGACCTGCTCATCCCCGAGGATCTGTACCGTGTGCAGATATGCCGAGGGCACAAGGCATGAGCACGATTACACCGAGGCCACCTGCGAGGAGGCGAGCACCTGTAAGCATTGCGGTGACAAGGTCGGCAAGGCGCTCGGACACACCACGGGTGATTACTTAAGTGACGTGATGTACCATTGGCGTGTCTGCGAGACCTGCGGCAAGCAGGTCGACAGGACAATGCACACCGGCGGCGGAGCTACCTGCCTTCAGGGCAAGGTGTGTAAGGACTGCGGTATAGAGTATACCTCCAAGGCGGATCACTACTGGGCTGACGCTACCTGCGACACACCCAAGACCTGCGTAAACTGTGGCATAACGGAAGGCGGAGTAAAGCATATGTATAACAAAATATACTCCTATGATGATAACGGACATTGGCTTGAGTGCTCAAAGTGCGGTGATAAAGAAAGAGAAGGCGTACACACCGGCGGCGAGGCTACTGCGACCGAGAGAGCAGAGTGCGAGGTCTGCGGAGCAAGATACGGCGAGTATCCCGAGGTTGTGATCGACTGGGAGATCGAGGCGGAGGCTCCCGTCTCCGGCTCAAGCGTCTATCTTGCAAACGAGCTTATCAGAGGCTGGTATGCAGGCTATGATTACAGAACGACGGATACCGATCAGTTCTGGCTTCAGAAGGATATTTTCGCTCCCGTATGTCCCGTCTTAAGGTGGACGGTTGGTGAAGGCGCAAAATACTGTAAGGTGTTTGTTGCGAGCAACTCCGAGATGGAGAATGCGGAGTGCTATCTTACCAACCTAACAGAGGTGAAGCTCGAGCACCTTAACGTTGGTACGACCTACTACTGGTACGTTGACGCGGTGTACGGCGACTATACCGTAAGGAGTGAGGTATTCACCTTCAATACCTCGGAATCACCTCGAACCGTAGATATCGACGGTGTCTCCAACTCCCGAGATATTGGCGGTTACCTTACCCTTGACGGAAAGAGGATCAGACAGGGGATGATCTACCGCTCTGCGAAGCTTGATGACATTACAGAGCTCGGAAAGTATACTCTTGTTAACATTTTAGGCGTAAAAACAGATCTTGACCTCAGAGGCACGAGAACGGCTAACGGCAGCGGAGGTTATTATTCCGACCCCAAGCACTGCACACATCCCGTCACGGAGCTTAACCATATTTCCGTAGCGGCGCCCTGGTACTCCACGGGTGAGAACGGCATCTGGCACGATGATTTCAATAAGTCCGAATTCGCTAAGGCTATCAAGATATTTGCCGATCCCGATAACTATCCGATAATCTTCCATTGCTCGCTTGGACGTGACCGTACGGGTACTCTTTCAATGGTGCTCGGCGGACTTCTCGGTCTTGATGAGAACACGCTTATGATGGAGTATGAGCTCTCGGTATTTTCCTTCTACGGAACCTATGACTCGAGCAAGTATAATAGCTCCTTAAGAAATACGATACACGACACCTATCTTTATATTGAGAATAACTACGAGGGCGATACCTTCTCCGAGAAGGTTGAGGACTTCCTGCTTGAGATCGGCGTCAGCGCCGACGAGATCGCCTCGATAAGATCGATCATGCTTGAGGAGGTGGAGTAAGATGAAGGCTTTCAGAAGAATTTTGGCATTTACGCTTACTTTGGCACTTCTTTTCGGTATGACTACCGTGTACGCGGTTGAAAACGATTCGAGTGAAAACGTATTAGTTTTAGATCATATTCCTACGTCCGATTACGTTTCGGGTATTTCCCCTTATGACGGTGTTGTATCATCGCTCTCATCCTCGGAGGCTCAGAGCTCGGCTGTACCCGAAGGATACACCGACACTGTTACACGAGTCGGAGCCGGTAGCAATTCCTCGTATGCGGGTATTACCGTAGATCCTTCGTCACTGCAAATTCCCATCAGCGAGATAGAGGCGATAACCTTCAGAGTGTATCTTGCGGGAGGAAGCTCGCTACGCGTGAGCAATAAAGGTGCAGCGAACTGGGCTGTGCTTGCGACGATATCATCAAATACATGGGTAGATTACACCGTTAAGGCTGACGGAACCGGCTTTGCATCAAGCGGGATGAATATGAGCTACTTTGCCGATAGTAACGGTAATCTCGGCATGTTCGGTATAGGATCCAAAAACGTAACGAATATTTATATTGACAGTATAACAATACTTCTTAACGAGGGTACTGATGTGACAAATAAGGATATGACCCCACCCGTGATAAGTTATAACGGTGAAAAGAACGTCATAATCTATGAAGGTGAGGATTTTACTCCGGCAGCAGCAACTGCTTATGATGAATATGATGAGGCGGATGCAGCTCTTGAGTATAATTGGAGTGAGGGTGCGTTCGGCCCTGAAGGCAAGCTTACCTTGGGAGCTCACACTTACACCATTAAAGCAACGGATAAATCCGGTAACGTGTCGACATTTGTCGTTACTGTAAGCGTGCGGAAGTTTGATCCCTATGCAGTAATTATTGACAGTCTGCCTGTTGTAGATTATATCCCCGGTGTATCGCCTTATGACGGTGACGTAACCGAGTATTCGGAGTCCGAGGCACAAGGGGAAGGAGTTCCCACAGGCTATAGAGGGAACGTTATAAAAGTTACCGGCAGTGGTTCTTATACAGGTGTGACCTTTGATATGAGTGGCTACTGTATTCCTATGGGGGTTATAGATAGTATCACCCTGAGATTTTACTTTACAGCCGGTGCTACATCATTGAGAATAAACAATGCGGGAACATCAGACTGGATCGTTCTTTCGGATGTTACTTCAGGCACTTGGGTTGAATACACGCTTGGCTCTGACGGAACAGGCTTTGCAAGTGGAAAGAGGCTTGCCGATCTTGCTGACGAAAACGGTAATCTCGGTGTGTTTGGTATGGGTACCAAGTATGGCTCGGGAATATACGTTGACAGTATCGTGATCCACACAAAACAGGATAACGGCGAAGGACCCGTGTTGAATTATAATGGACAAAGCGATATACTTACCTCATCCGGCAAGCCCTTCGAGCCGGGAATAACTGCTTATGATGAGTTCGAGGGTAGAGATATTCCCGTTAAATATGAGTGGAGCGAAGGCGCGCTCGATGAAGAAGGAAATATGACAGAGGGTGAGCACATCTGCGTTGTCAGTGCAACCGATTACTATGGCAACAAATCTACTCTCACACTTAATGTAACGGTAGGACCTCCCGATGTGGATGCGCCCGAGATACTTTTCACCGCGAGCGAGATACACGTTCCCGTTGAAACCTACAACAGAATGGTCATCTCCTGCGTTGACGACTACGATGAGGTCGACGTCGTTGCGGAGTGGAGCGAGGGCGCGATAGACCTCGGCTCAAGACTGCTTAAGGGTGTCCATACGCTCACGCTTACCGCTACCGATCTTTCCGGAAATAAGTCGGTTCACGTAGTTACCGTATACGTTACGGACGGGGACGTGACCGTCGGCGAGCTTATTGAGTGCGGAAAATAAGATAGGCAAGAGAGAATAATACGAACTAGTTTTAAAGAGATAAATTTCACATAATCCATCGGCAAAAATTCTTATAATATTCTCATATTATCTCAAATTTTCAGCCTCGCCTTACGTAAAATTTATTCTCTTTAAAATTCGT
>JAFTIN010000046.1 GCA_017456895.1 Clostridia bacterium | reverse complement strand
TTTCTCGTACCTCCGCCGGAGTGGATAGACCAGGAGGGAGAGATAACAGCCTCTTCGTTGTGCATAATGATCTGTCTTGTCTCCTTGGGTTCGCCCATCATATGGAATACAGCGTCGTTTCTGTCCATATCAAGATAGAGGTAAACCTCCATTCTTCTGTCATGGGTGTGGCAAGGCATAGTGTTCCAGTTGGAGCCTACCTCAAGCTGAGTAAGTCCCATAGCAAGCTGGCAGGACTTCATAACCTCAGGGTGAATGTACTGATTGATAACTCTCTTGTTGCAATCCTCAACCGAGCCGCAAGGAACCTTACGAGCCTTGGTGATGTCGATCTTAACGATGGGATAAGAGGTGTGCGCGGGGCAAGATGTCATATAGAACTTCGCAGGGCACTCGGGGTCAACGCTCTTGAAGGTAATGACCTTGTTACCCATACCAACGTAAATACCGTCTCTGGGATTCATCTCATACTGTACGCCGTCGATGGTGATAATACCCTTTCCGCCGATGTTGATACAGCCGAGCTCACGCCTTTCAAGGAAGTAGTCTGCGGCAAGCTCCTTACCTGCCTCGAGCTTAAGCTCTGCAAATACCGGCATCATTCCTATAACTATGATTCTGTCGATATGGCTGTAAACCATTCTGATATTGTCCTTGGTGAAGAGGTTCGCTATATGGAACTCCTCTCTGAGTCTGTCTGTAGTGTAATACTTGACGTCTTTAGCGTTAGCGGCGTCTCTGACTTCCATTCCTTCATTCTCCTTTTTTATGTATTTACCGTAAACTTCAATCTGTGAAAGAGCTGCAAAGGACAGCGAGCCGTCCTCGAGTCTTTGCTGCTTGAAGCCGGTGAGTTTTACCATTTCGGTTATCTTTCTGTCGAATGCAACCTTCTGACCATCGGCGGTTTTTACAAGCTCTGCGCGTACCTTCTCTCCGTCCGAGAACTCAATATCACATTCCTTCCAGTACGTGTCATGCGGGAAGTCCGCGCGCAGGAAAAGAACGACCTCGGATACCTCGACGTCTGTGCCGAAATGCACCTCAAACTCAAGATCCTCACGAAGACCGCCGCCCCAAGAGTGATAGGGGAAGTCGCCATGATTTGAGTTATCGATAACACCGTCAATAGCGTTACGCTCAAAGAAGCAAGGTTCCTCACGGGTAACAAAATTTGCGACCGCGTGCGGATAATACTTCGGTACGTTGTGTCTGTCGTGCGAGTTGAGTGAGATGAGCCTGTCGGCGTACACCTCTGCCTCGGTGGGCTCAGCCACGACTATTCTGTGATCGTCACCGTCGAAGGCGCCGGGCGCATAGCACGCTTTACGCTCTCTGTCGAAGGGAACGGTGAACTCAAACGTTCCATCGGGAACGTAAACGATGGATTCGGCAAGCGTGGAATCAAGCTTCAGCTTAACGAAAGCGCTGTCACAAAGCTCTATTCTGAACTTGTCACCGGGCTCGTACTCGCCGTGGAAATGCTCGTCGATTTCATTTCCGTAAGCCTTGAACTTAACGTCGCCGTTTTCACGAATCAGCTTTAAATTAATAATGTTGATCACCCCTTTTCACTTTATATATTAACATATCTTTAAAAATAAATCAACCGTTTTGAAAAAAGAATTAGTATCAAATGTTATTACCTCAATTATGCAAATAAAAAGCACCGCTACGTTGAACGCAGAGGTGCATTTTTTTATAGTTTCAGTATGGATATTGCATCGGAAATATTCTTCTCGAGGGCCTCGCGGCCATACTTATCCACCTCGGCTTTATTCTTTTCGCCGTGAGTAAGACAACCCGCACCGCCAATACAACCGCCTATACAAGCCATGCCCTCTATAAAGTTTCCGTCAAGGACACCCTTATTGAGCTTGAGCAAGGCCATACGGCAGGCCTCAATTCCGTCACATACGACAGGCTTTACCTCAAAGTCAATGCCCTGTTCCTTTATAGCCTGGGCCGCCGCATCGGTAAGTCCGCCGCTGCGGGCAAAGATACGTCCGAAGTAGGAGGCGTTATCAAGCACGCCCTCCTCAAGGCTCGCGAGATCAAGATCGCGGCTGTCAAAGAGCGCCTGAAGCTCCTCAAAAGTCAACACGGTATCGACGTAGGGCTTAACAGACTCAAGCTGCGCCTCCGCTTTTTTTGCGGTGCAAGGACCGATAAATATGACCTTGGAGTTAGGTGTTGTTTCCTTTATATACTTGGCAAGAGCGGCCATAGGAGACATATTGTGTGAGATCTTATCAACAAGACCGGGGAACGCAGTCTTTATGTATCTGACAAATGCAGGACAGCAAGAGCTGGTAAGCAGCCCCTTTTCGGATAGCTCCTTTGCCTCGGACATAGCTACCATATCCGCGCCGAGAGCCGCCTCAATAACGTCGTGGAAGCCGAGCATTTTCAGTCCTGTAACGACCTGACCAAGCTTGGCATAAGAGAACTGGCTGGAGATGGAGGGGGCAACTACGGCGTATACTCTGTAATTACCGCTACGGGAATTGCGCTCGCTCTTCTTCAAAATGTCAATAGCATTGACCATATAGGACTTGTCCATGATCGCGCCGAACGGACACTGATAAACGCAAGCGCCGCACTGGATACACTTATCGTTATCGATCTTTGCGGCCTTCTGCTCGTTCATGGAAATAGCCTTGATCTTGCATGCGTTCTGGCAGGGGCGCTTACGGCTGACTATAGCAGTGAAGGGACATACCTTAGCACAGGCACCGCACTCCTTACACTTAGACTTATCTATGTGAGCCACGTGATTATGGTCAAAGCTGATAGCTCCAAACTTGCATACGTCCTCACAACGGTTGGCAAGGCAGCCTCGGCAAGCGTTAGTTACCTCATATCCGCCAACCGGACACTCGTCGCATGCGATCTCGATAACCTCAATGACATTCGGGTTATTCTTGTCTCCGCCCATCGCGATCTTTACTCTCTCGCCGAGTATCGCCCTCTCCTTATACACACAGCATCTTGTAGTAGGCTCATTACCGGGAACGATGGTCTTAGGAATGTCGATGAGGTTTTCAAGAAGCTTGTCTTCCCATGCAAGTCTTGCGACTTCACGTAAAACCTTGTATTTCAAATATTGTACTTTTGTATCAAATTTGCGCATAATTCTTTACATCTCCTTAGAAATAACTTACTTTTATGCGTTTACCCATTTTCTTGAGCGCAGTCGTCAACTCTTCAACCAGGTTCATTTTTATATTGAAGTTGATAGGAAGATCCGGGTTCTGATGCGCGGGGTTAATAGCGCGTCCTACGTAGAAATTGATATCGGTTGCCTCCTCAAATAAGAGCCTTGCTATACGCGATGCTCCGTCCTTTTTAAAGTTCCAGTGCTCGTAAAGCTCGTTCTTATCAAGGTAGTCTTTGGCAAACTCTATAACCTTGTTCATTGTTATAACGCCCTCGGTAACGAGATCAACTCCTTCTATTTCCGCTATAGGAGGAACGTCACTTCTTTCAAAGCTCAAGGTCGCCTTTACCGGCTTGCCAAGATACTTTGCGGCAATTGACGAGGTAGTACCTCCGCAAATAATATGCTTTCCCTCCTTAGAGAAGAAAAGAGACATCATACGACTTGAATCGTCTCTGTTGGAAGGAGGTCCGAAGAGAATATTCATCGGCTCACGCCTGCGGATCTTGACTACGCAGGCGGTGGTATCATCACCCGGCTTGTGTCCGTAAAGCTTGTCACACTCGTCAACGAGCATGGTTGAAAGATTCTTTGCGGTATATCCTCCCGCGACGAGCGCCTGCATAAACGCGGCGATCTCTTCCCTCTTCCAGCCGAAGTTGTATCTGCCGCCAATACCCGCGTGCGGACATCCGTCACTCATAGCGACAAATACGTCGTCCTCCTGCAGCTTGATCACGGATTTGTATATCTTCTTTCCGCCGATATTCATCTCGGTCTTCGGATAGTCGTACACCTCATAATTTCTGATTGCAATAACGTGCGGATTATCATACTGAATGATCTCCACGGTATCGTTGTTCAAAAGATGCATAATGGTGAAGGTGGAATATGCAACTCCGCGCACAGAGCACACCGGGAGAGTAGCGGCAATAGTGGACACGCACTCCTCTATCGGCAAGCCCGCCGCCATCATAGTCGATATGATCTTTGCAGTAAGGGTGGAAAGAATACTCGCCTTAACTCCGGATCCGAGTCCGTCGGCAAGCACGATGACGGTAGAGTTATCATTCTCCTCTACTACGTCAACATGATCTCCGCATAGCTCCTCACCGACGTGGTTAATGCTTTTGTAGCCTATATCAGCACATAAATCATTCATCTTCAATAGACTCCTTCAGCTTGGTAAGAGCGATCTTGGTCTCAGCTGCAGTCTCACCGAGCAGGGATGCGATCTCCTGAACAATTCGCATCTGCTTCTCTACCACCTTATCCGCGACCTCCACAGTCTGACGGCTGATGCTTTCCTTACGCTCGCGATCCTCCTCCTCATCGGTTATGTCTCTCATAATTCCGATAAGCATGTGGGAATCCTTATCGTATACGACCGTCTGTCTTACGTATCTCTTATATTCCGCAAGGTATACCTTTTCATCTCTTACGCTTCTACCCGTAGACTTCACCCTCATAAATACAGAGGGATCGAGTATTCTTACCACGGGCTCACCGAGCACGTCGCTCTCGGAGCGAATATTCATGATCTTTCGCGCCGCGGCATTGATCTGCTGGACCTCGAGATTTTCGTTAAGCGCTATTAGGCCGTTAGGCGTGTTCTTTACTATAGTGTCCGAGAAGCTCTCGGCCTTTTCTCTCAGGAAAGGCAGACACATAGATATATCCGCCTTGCCCTGGCAGATCGCGATAGCCTTATCGCGGCAAGTATTATATCCGCAGGTTCCGCAATTGAGCTCATCCGAGGGCTTGAACTTACCCATCTGGCGCAGAGCACTCATTATCTCAAATTCGGTAGGATCCACAATAGTGTGCTCAATGTACGTAAACTGTTTCTTTATCTCGGATGAGGAGGGCTGATCTACGACGAAGTCCTTATCGCCCGCATAGTTCGAAACAGCCATATAGTCGCCGACCGTCGCTCTTCTTCTATGCTCCATTGCAGGACCGCCAATACAGCTACCAATGCAAGAGGACATCTCAATAAAGCACTTATGTATCTTACCGCTCTCAATATCGTTAAGAGCGTTAATACAGTTCTCTACACCCTCAAGCGCGATATAGGTGTAACCAGAGATGTTAGGCTCCATTGTTTTTAACACGCCCCCCGTTGTCGGGAAGAATCTTGCCTTGCTCTCCTCGATAGAGTCAACGTTGTCAGAAAGGGTTATCCCCTCCTCCTTAAGCATTCCCGAGAGCTCCTCAAAGGTAAGTACAGCGTCAACGATACCCTCGTAGTGATCTGCCTCATCCTTCTTTGCTATGCAGGGACCTATAAACACAGTCTTGGCCTCGGGCACTCGCTTCTTAATATCTATACAGTGAGCCTGCATAGGTGAAACGACGTCTGCAAGGAACTCGAGCGCCTTCGGGAACTTCTTTTGAATAAGAAGGTTGATCGAATGACAGCAGGAGGTAATGATTATATCTCTGTCGTCTTCGCGGAGCATACGCTCATATTCCTTCTTTACTATAGTGGCGCCTATAGCGGTTTCCTCTACGTCGGTGAAGCCAAGCTTTTTCAGCGCCTCTCTCATAGACTCAATGCCCACGCCGTAGTTGGCAATAAACGAGGGCGCAAGACTGACAATAACCGGTTCACCCGATTGCAGGAGTACCCTGACCTTTTCGGTACCGTCGGCTATTTCCTTGGCATTTTGCGGACACTGAACCACACAGTTGCCGCAAAGAATACATTCATTAGATATGATGTGAGCCTGGTTACCGGAAAAACGAATGGCTTTAACCGGGCACTTTCTGACACATCTGAAACAAGACTTGCAATTACTTTTTTTAAGTGTAAGGCAATTCATACTGAAGTTCTCCTTTAGATGGCATCAAGAATATTCGTCTTAAAGAACTCCCTGAAGTTCTCGCGTGTTATACCAACGTGAACGTCGTCGTTAACCTGTACGGTCACACCCACTCTGTTGCACTTTCCTATACAAAAGCTACCTGTGAGGACAACCTCATCCTCTATGTGATGCTCCTCAATAGCCGCTTGGAGCAACTCGACAATATCCTGGGATCCTTTAAGGTGACAGGACGATCCTACGCATACCTGAACTATCAGCATATTTTACACCCTCGAGAGTACTTCTTTTGTGAAGAAATCTCCCACGGTATCGGGGGTAACCGAGAAAAAGTCGTCATTTACGGTTACGCATACACCAAGCTGACACTTGCCCATACAGAAGGTTCCGCCAAGCTCAACCTTCTCGCCGATGTTATGCTCAGCAATAAGAGACTGTAGCTCCTCTACCACCTGGCGAGAGCCCTTAATATGACAGGACGAACCTATACAAACTGTAATTTTAAGCATGTTTTTTACCTCTCATTTATTCGTATATATTTGGCTTGATGCGGGTGTGTGGCACCCGCATCTATAGTATATTTGTTGCTATTTGTGATGGATTTACATCGCTCACCGGCGACGGATTTTTGAGTTAGAAGCGTCGTTCTTCACACCGAAGTCGTAGTTATCTACGACGAGCCTTGTGGGAAAACGGCGGTTATAACCAAAAGACACCGCTCAAACGTTGTTTACTGGTAGTCGACTACGCCAACCCAATTCATCAGGAACTCGCGCTCCCGGTCATTACCCTTAACAGACTGGGAGGCGGCAACAATGGGCATCCACTTCTGAACGTAGCGCTTTTCTGTATTACTCTTTTTGCAGAAGGTATCAAGATAGTAGTCCGCAGCGGCCGTATCACCCTTCAGGCAGAACAAAAGATAAGTACGAGCTACATCGGCAGATGCATTACCCTGAGTGGCGTGAGACCAGTCGATGATAAAAGGTGTGCCGTCCTCGGTTATTATAACGTTCGAGGGGTTGAAATCACCGTGACATACTTTGTTATGCTTGGGCATCCCCTCAAGGCGGGTGTGTAGGTCATATCTTGTCGTTGCATCAAATTCAGTCGATGCGATCTTGCGGCTCATTTTATCCTTAAGCTTGCTAAGATGTGAACAAGTCTTTGCATGAACGCTCATTTGGAGGTCTACAAGAAGGTCGATGTACTCTTCTCTCTTATCCTCATCCTCATCCATAAGCTGTGCAAGGGTCTTGCCTTTGATATACTCGGAGACAATTGCCCACTTACCGTCAATCATGGTAACCTCGAGTATCTTGGGGATATTAAGTCCCGTCTCCTCTATTCTCGCCTGATTAAGCGCTTCGCTAAGAACGTCAGCCTTGGAATACTCCTTATTAAACACCTTGATACATCTGTCGCCGTCGCGGTAGATCGTCTTATTGTTTCTAACTGCAATTACTCTGTCAAGTTTCATTTTTCTATCCTCCTGTTTTTACGCCTTTTTACCCTTGCGATAGGGGGTCTTGATAGGATCGGGAGTCTGAACGTCAAGATCTCTCGGAGGCATCTCTGGCTCAACGAAGTGTGTTCCGTAATAAGCATTAAGATACATCTGCTTGATTTCACTCATAAGGGGGTATCTGGGGTTAGCACCGGTGCACTGATCATCGAATGCCTGCTCGGTCATATCATCGAGACGGTCAAGGAAGTCCTTCTCATCTATGCCGTAATCTCTGATGGTAGCCTTAATGCCGACTCTCGACTTAAGTTCATTTATAGCCTTAATGAGATTCTCAAGCTTTTCTTCGTCGTTTCTTCCGCCCAGACCGAGGTAATCAGCAATTTCGGCGTATCTCTCAAGAGTCTTGGGGTGATCGTATTGAGAGAAGGTACCCATCTTAACAGGCGATTCGGATGCATTGAAGCGGAGCACTTCCTCTATCATAAGCGCGTTTGCTACACCGTGAGGAAGATGATGGAAGGCGCCGAGCTTGTGCGCCATGGAGTGACAAACTCCGAGGAAGGCGTTAGCAAACGCCATACCCGCCATGGTAGCCGCATTTGCCATCTTCTCGCGAGCCTCTACGTCAGTCTGACCGTTATCGTAGGCTCTGGGAAGATACTTGAATATATTTTTGAGAGCGCGGAGCGCTAAGCCATCGGTATAATCGGTAGCAAGCATTGCAGCGTAGGCCTCGACAGCATGTGTTACCGCATCTATACCGGATGCGGCGGTAAGTCCTCTCGGCGCAGACATGTGGAAATCTGTATCGATGACTGCCATATTGGGAAGCAGCTCGTAGTCTGCAAGAGGATACTTTACTCCGGTCTTCTCGTCCGTGATAACCGCAAAGGGTGTGACCTCAGAGCCCGTGCCTGCAGAAGTGGGGATTGCGATAAAGTAAGCCTTCTCTCCCATCTTGGGGAAGGTGTATACTCTCTTACGGATATCGATGAATCTCATCGCCATATCCATAAAGTCTGCCTCCGGATGCTCGTAAAGCACCCACATGATCTTTGCGGCGTCCATAGCAGATCCTCCGCCGAGCGCGATTATCGTATCGGGCTTAAACGCCGTCATCTGCGATGCGCCCTCGGTTGCATTCAAGAGCGTGGGATCGGGCTGGACGTTAAAGAAGGTGGTATGCTGAATGCCCATCTCGTCAAGCTTATCGGTGATAGGCTTGGTGTAACCGTTTTCGTAAAGGAAGGTGTCGGTTACGATGAAGGCGCGCTTGGCTCCTCTTACCGTTCTGAGCTCATCAAGAGCAACGGGGAGGCAACCCTTTTTGATGTATACTTTCTCGGGTGTTCTGAACCAGAGCATATTTTCTCTCCTCTCGGCTACTGTTTTGATGTTGAGAAGGTGCTTTACACCTACGTTTTCAGATACGCTGTTACCGCCCCACGAGCCACAGCCAAGCGTGAGCGATGGAGCAAGTTTAAAGTTGTAAAGGTCACCTATACCGCCGTGAGCCGAGGGCGTGTTAACTAAAATACGGCAGGTTCTCATTCTGCTTGCGAACGCGGAAAGCTTATCTTTCTCGGTTATTTCGTTAATGTAGATCGAGGAGGTGTGTCCGAAGCCGCCGTCCTCGACGAGCTTATCCGCCTTGTTAAGGGCATCATCAAAGTTCTTTGCTCTATACATCGCGAGAACGGGAGAGAGCTTCTCATGAGCGAACTCCTCGGAGAGCTCCACGCTCTCAACCTCACCGATAAGGATCTTTGTTCCCTCGGGAACCTTAACTCCCGAGAGCTCCGCGATCCTCGCCGCCTTCTGGCCAACTATTCTCGCGTTGAGCGCACCGTTAATAATGATAGTCTTTCGAACCTTCTCAAGCTCGTAAGGATCAAGGAAATAACAGCCTCTCTGAGCGAACTCCGCCTTGACCGCATCGTACACGGGATCAAGAACGATGACCGACTGCTCCGAGGCGCAGATCATACCGTTGTCAAAGGTCTTGGAGTGGATAATGGAGCTAACTGCGAGAAGAATATCTGCGCTCTCATCAATGATAGCGGGAGTGTTTCCTGCTCCTACACCGAGTGCAGGCTTGCCCGAAGAGTAAGCAGCCTTAACCATACCGGGACCGCCTGTCGCAAGAATGATATCCGCTTCCTTCATAACGGTATTGGTCATTTCGAGCGATGGTACGTCTATCCAATCTATAATGCCCTCGGGCGCACCTGCTGCAACCGCAGCCTCGAGAATAAGCTTTGCTGCGGCGATAGTCGAATTCTTCGCTCTGGGGTGAGGGCTTATGATAATAGCGTTTCTTGTTTTAAGAGCGATAAGGCACTTGAAGATAGCGGTAGACGTAGGGTTTGTGGTAGGGATAACAGCGGCAATCACACCGATGGGCTCGGCTATCTTTTTGATGCCGTAAGCCTTGTCTTCCTCTATAACACCGCAGGTTTTAGTCTCCTTATACGCGTTATAGATATACTCAGCCGCATAGTGATTCTTGATTACCTTATCTTCTACTATGCCCATGCCGGTCTCCTCGACAGCAAGCTTGGCAAGAGATATTCTGGCCTTGTCAGCAGCGGAGGCCGCGGCAAGGAATATTCTGTCCACCTTCTCCTGAGAGAAGGTAGAAAATACCTTTTGCGCCTTTCTTACTCGTTCAATAGCTTCGTGCAATGTATCTACGCTATCGACAATTTTGTAAATTTTACTTTCCATTTTTATATCCTCCGATAATTATTTAACGATTTTGTTTTTGAGATAGGCGAGGGATAGAGCTAAGTTTTCCTGCCTTATCACAACCGGGTGAGGAGCATGCAGAGATACAGGAGCAAAGTTCCATACCGCCTTTATACCACTCTCTACCATCCTATTTAAGACCTCCTCCGCAGAACCCTGGCCCGTGGTAATTATCCCGAGTCGGATGCCGTGCTCTCTGCAGAAATCTCCAAGGTGTCTAATGGGTAATACCGGCTTTTCGCTTTTGCCAATGTACATCGGCTCCTCGTTGCAGTCAAAGGCGGCTACAATGCGTACGCCGTATTCCTCAAAGCCACCGTAGTCAAGCAAAGCTCTGCCGAGCTTCCCCGCTCCGACAAGAATAGCCTCAGTCAGCTCCTCATATCCAAGATGACTCTCTATATCGTTTATAAGCTTCTCTTTATCATAGCCCGTTTTTGGTCTACCCTTGCCGGATATTGCCGCAAGGTCCTTGCGCACCTGAACGTCACCAAGAGAAAGCCCTTTCGCTATTGCAGTAGATGATATGGTTGAGGTCGATGCCGGCAACAATTTAAGATACTCAAGGTATCCGGGAAGCCTGCCGAGTGTTGCCCTTGAAACGTTATTTGAGCTCATACGCCACCTCATTTTCTTAACTTCGTTAAAATATTATCATACTTTAATTTATTTGGGAATAATTAAAATGTTATACCCCGTTATAAATATCGATATAACATCAATCGATAATATGTATATCAATATAAAAAAGCAACCTGCCACGTACTGAGCAAGGTTGCTTTTTTTAATCTTTATATAGTTTTCTCGTAATAAAAGCGACAGGATAGGTCTCATTCAAACTCGCTCCTTTATCACAAGTCGCATTATATCCTCGTTAAGAATTTTCTTTTTGCTTCACAAAGCTCGGTTATAAATTGCTTATCGAGAGCGCTGAGCTTGTACCCTTCTTTATATATTAGAACGTCCTTGTATATCCTTTTGTTATCGACACATCCCTTCTGCACAAGTCCGTATCTGTTGAGTATCGTCTCGGATGCGGGAGATACCCACATAAACGTCTCAGGATTCTCGGAAAGAATGTCAAACTGACTCGCTCTCTCGAAGATAAAGATACGGCGGTCCATGTTATCCGGAAGCTCCTCCTTCACCACCTTAGAGAGCGGAAGCGAAGGGACGTACGGATCAGCATGCGCGATCTCAATATACGGAGTCAGGTCGTCAAAGGTGATCTCATCCTTTTCTGCAAGCGGACTCTCCTTACTCATAAGCAAAACGTACGAGAACTCCGCGACCATCTCATAGGACAATCCCTTCTCCTCCAGCATGGACTTGAAGAACCTGTCGTAGCTCTCCGCGTAGCGGATTATGCCCAGCTTATAGTCCTTATCGAGGACGTTGTTTATCGTTCTTTGCGAGTTTGTCTCCTTGTAGAAGATCTCTGCAGGATCAGAGCCTATACACTGTGAGAACTTGGCAAAGGCATCCGAGATATAGCAGGCTCTCGGAACAGAGATCGAAAACTTCTGTTTTCTCGGTGAGCCGCTCTTATAGTGATGCTCCACCTCATCTATTTGCCTCAATATGCTCTTGGCATAATTGATAAACTCCTCTCCCTCGGGAGTGAGCTCCATCCCCTTGGCGCTTCTATTGAAGATAGATATACCGAGATCGGCCTCAAGCTCCTTTATGGAGCGGCTGATATTAGGCTGTGCTATGAGGAGTGTCTCCGCGGCCTTATTGAGTGAGCCAAGCCTTGCAACCTCCACTGCATACTTCATATGTAATATATTCAAAAACGCCACCTCCTCCTAACGGTTTTTCTCCTAACATTATATCACAGTATATAAAATATTTCAAGAACTTTGGAGAAACAACCTTTTTCTGACAATTTCATATCGGGTTGACAAATACTGCCACTCACTGTATAATAAAAACAAGAAAAACGACGGAGGTGCGAAAAATGAAGTTCAGACATAAATATCTGAATCCGATCCTACTGTATTTTTGCGTCTTTATTTTCGGCCTCTTTATCCTCGGAGCGGCAGATAGCATAACAGACGCTATCTATGCATATCTCAACCATCTGGCGCCGAAAACCTTTCCCATTTACAATCAAATATACGATATTGAGACCTATAACAAACTGGAACGTATAAAGGACGTGGCGGCAATATTTATTTCACTCGTAATTATCAATCTCATTGCGTTAAGGATCGATAATAAGAAATACGAGCGAATCGTCAGTATCACCGACGGGCAGTATCTGATGAAGGACGGTCTTAAGCTGTATTTCAAGGAGTTCCTTCTCTCCGACGTGATCTGCGCGGTGCTGATGCCGGGAGTCTTAGTCATTCCTGCCTTCTTCTTGACCGAGGAAGTCCTCAGCTACTTCGGCCTTATTTATTGGAATTGGCTCGGATACAATATGAAGTTCCTGTTTGATCTGTGCCCCGCTATACTCATCTCTATGGCATTTTCATTTATCGGAAGAATTCTATCCATCCCGCTGTGTGTCAGAGCCTGGCGCGCGGCGTGGCTATCGGATATATGAGGAGGCGCTATGGTAGATATAATTAACGTGTCGCTCCTCGTTATCGCGTGTATTCTCCTTGCAAAGCTCTTGCTATGGATGCGCAAGCGAGTCGTTATGATCCTAAGGCTAAAAAGGCTCGCGAGAGATTACGATGCACAGATCAAGTTCTTACGTTCGCCGCTTTTGCCTATGCATAATGACTCGGGAAAGCCCGATATTTACATCAAAATACTTAACACGGTATACCTCATACGCTTATACTCGGGTAAAAACAAGCACTATATGGTCCACTTTGCCTCGGAGAGATTTTCCGTAAGATATATGAAAATGGCGCTCAGAATGCTGACGACTCCCAGACGCCGCGCAACCGGCATCGCATACGTGGAATCCGGAAAGGCGTTTACCGTTAGCGCAAGGGTTTTCATAGCTGAGCCTATAGAGATCCCCAAGGAGCTCGTCAGTGATGAGGATCACGTCGAGAGGATACTTCTTTTCAATCCCGCGCCACACGCTGTCAGCTACGTATTACCCGAGAAAACAGGCATTAAGGTCGCACTGGTAGGCGACGAGGTGCACGGAATGAAGGTCTATACGGGATCAAGCTTCGTGGAATACGCCGCCAAGCAGTCAAAAAGAGACGACTGAGGGTAAAAAACAATAAAAAACCGCAAGAAACTCCACACGGGTGGCATCTTGCGGTTTAATTTTTTTGATAGTTTTATATTCGACGTACTATTTATTCGTCAAGCAGGGCCTTGAGCTCCTCTACGCTCGAGAGATAATAGTCACAGTTTTTCTTCATAAACTCGGCTATCTCGGGTACGTCGTACGCCCAACCTGCCGCAGCAAAATGAGCTCCGCCGCCCCTGGCCATATCATAGCCGGGCTTGAGATCGTCGACAACGAGTATCTCCTCGGGCTTAAGACCGTAACGAGAGCAAAGGTCAAGAATGCACCAGGGACTGGGCTTTCTTTGCTCCTTTGGAATATCCCAGCCGTAGATAACGTCGGGCTTTGGGAGCTCGTTATACTCGTAGTCACGTACGATATAGTGAGTCATGGAATGAGATGCGACGGCAACTATACCGCCCTTTGCCTTGAAGTCGGCAATTATCTCGTGCATACCGGTATACGCTCTCGGGAATCTGGTCCTGATAAACTCAAGCCAATACTCCTCCTCGTGCTTCATCTCCTCCTCGTTAAGTCCAACCTCGTCGACAAGGAGAGAAATTATGCCGGGATCAAAGTTTTTGATAATAAAGCTCTCGAAGGTATAGTTCTTCACAAGCTCGGGACGGTAGTCCTTAAGATAAGCGATAAAGGACGGATAATGTATAGCCTCCGAGCTGGCGACGACGGTGTCGTCGTGATCAAGTACAAGACATTTATATTTCATCTTTAAGATCCATAAAAGTTATTTTGGGTGTAAAGGTGGATAGATCGCTCCTTTGCACAGTCAAAGCCCTACCCCGTGTGAGGTTTTCGAAGAGCATACGGTCTCCGCCAAAGGAGATCTCGGCAAGAGCGTCACAGCCGTTGAAGAGCTCGACGTCCTCAAGCTCGCTAAGGCGCTTCGGGATAGCGATACGTACAAGAGATGAACAGCCAAAGAAGGCATCAAGTCCTATCGACGAGGTGCCGACCGGAAGGATGAGCGAGGAGAGCGACGAGCAGCCCGCAAAGGCGCGTCGCCCAATCTTCTTAAGCTTTACCGGCATATCAACAACGGTAAGTGAGCGGCACCCCTCAAAGGTCGAGTCGTCGATAAGCCCCATATTGTCAGAGAGCTTGACTGCCTCGAGCGAGAAGCAGGAATAGAAGCAATTGAACTCAACGAGAACGCACGAGTCGGGAATGGTGATCTCGGTGAGGTTAAAGCAGTATGAAAACGCGCCCGCACCGATCATATACACCGACTCGGAGAGCTTGACCTTGGATAGACTCGCACAGCCCTCAAAGGCACCCTCGCCAATGCGCTTTACCGTATCCGGAATATTGACGTCGTAGATGGAGGCGCAGCCCGAGAAGGCCTCGTCACCAATTTCTTCAAGCCCGTACTCCATATACACCTTCTTGAGATTTGAGCAGCCTGCAAAAGCGCAGGCGGATATCTTCTTCAGACTCCTTGGCAAGTATACCTCGGTAAGCTCGGCAGAGTCTCGAAAGGCGTTCTCACCTATTTCCTCAATTCCCTCCTCTACGCGGACGGTACGCATATTGGCGCAGTTCTCATAGAATCCTCGGTACAGTACTTTATTTTCCTCTTCAAGAGGATTAGTAATAAAATCAGTCATTTTTGTAAACCTAATTTTACTTATTTTGCAATTAGCCAAGCTTTGCAAGAGCGGCCTTAAGCGACTCTCTTGTTTCGAGATACTTCTTAAGCTTTGCTCTCTCGCCCTCGATTACCTGAGCGGGAGCCTTGGCAACGAAGCCCTCGTTGGAGAGTTTTTTCTCAAGGCGCTCGATCTCGGAGTCATTCTTCTTCATCTCGGCATTAAGACGTGCCTTTTCCTTCTCAAAGTCGATAACCTCGGAAAGAGGAATATAGAGCGAGCCGGAGTCGGTAGCGATCATAACCGCGTCGTCCGAGTCATAGGAGTCGGTGAGAATAACCTCGGAAGCGGAGGCAAGCTTCTCAATGATCTTTGCGGCAGAGCTAAAGGTGCTCTCATACTTGGTAACAACGTAGAGCTTCGCCTTCTTTGACGGAGGAACATTCATTTCCTGGCGGCGAGCTCTGATAGCGGTAATAGCGGTGATAATTCTGTCGATATGCTCCTCATCCTCCTTGTAATTGAGGGAAGGATCATACTCGGGATACTTCTCGATAACTATGCTCTCGCGCTCGTGAGGAATAGCCTGGTAGATCTCCTCGGTGATGAAGGGCATATAGGGGTGAAGGAGCTTGAGGATAGAGCCGAGCACCTTTACAAGCACTCTCTCCGCGGTAAGGGCGGTCTCTCCGCCCTCGAAGAAGCGGCTCTTTACCATCTCGATATACCAGTCACAGAAGAGATCCCATGTGAAGGAATAGATCTCCGCGAGCGCGATACCGAGCTCATAGTTATCCATATTCGTGTTGACGCTCTTGATGAGCTCGTTGAGGCGGGAGAGTATCCACTTATCCTCGATCTTGAGGTCCTCCTCTTTAGGCTCCTCAAGGAGAGTAGCATCGTCATTCTTCAGATTCATAAGAACGAATCTGGATGCATTCCAGAGCTTGTTGGCAAAGTTTCTCGCAGCCTCGATCTTCTCGTCGGAGAATCTCATATCATTTCCGGGAGCATTTCCGGTAGCGAGAGCAAAGCGGAGAGCGTCCGCGCCGTACTTGTCGATGATCTCAAGCGGATCGATACCGTTACCGAGCGACTTGGACATCTTTCTTCCCTGAGCGTCTCTTACGAGACCGTGGATGAATACGGTGCTGAAGGGCTTTTCACCCATGTGCTCAAGTCCGGAAAAGATCATTCTGGATACCCAGAAGGTGATGATGTCATAGCCGGTTACGAGAGCAGAGGTTGGATAGTAGCGTGCAAGGTCTGCGGTCTTGTCGGGCCAGCCGAGAGTCGAGAAGGGCCAGAGCGCCGAGGAGAACCATGTATCGAGAACATCCTCCTCCTGTCTTACCTTGCCGCCGCACTTGGGACAGGTGTCAATATCAACCTTTGAGACCTCCATGTGACCACACTCGTCACAGTAGAAGGCGGGAATTCTGTGTCCCCACCAGAGCTGACGGGAGATACACCAGTCGAGAATATTGTTCATCCAGTTGAAGTAGTTCTTGGAAAATCTCTCGGGAACAAATCTTACCGTGCCATTCTCTACAGCCTCGATAGCGGGAGCCGCAAGAGGCTTCATCTTAACGAACCACTGGTCGGAAGTGAGAGGCTCAACGGTAGTGCCACAGCGGTAGCATGTGCCAACGTTGTGCGCGTGGGGCTCGGTCTTTACGAGATAACCTTCAGCCTCAAGATCGGCAACGAGTGCCTTACGGCAGGCATATCTGTCCATGCCCTCATACTTACCTGCGTATGAGTTCATGGTAGCGTCGTCGTTCATAACCTTGATCTGCTCGAGGTTGTGTCTCTGACCAACGAGGAAGTCGTTGGGATCGTGAGCGGGGGTGATCTTTACGCAACCGGTACCGAAGCCGATCTCTACGTAATCGTCTGCAACAACGGGGATCTCTCTGCCTACGATGGGGAGGATAAGAGTCTTGCCGATAAGGTGCTTTGTGTTCTCGTCCTCGGGGTTAACGGCAACTGCAGTGTCGCCGAACATAGTCTCGGGACGAGTGGTAGCGATCTCTACGTAAGCGTCTTCACCCTTGATGGGGTATTTAATGTGCCAGAAGTTGCCGGGCTGATCCTTGTACTCAACCTCCGCGTCGGAAAGCGCGGTAAGGCAACGTGGACACCAGTTGATGATTCTGTGGCCGCGATAGATAAGGCCCTTGTCGTAGAGATTAACGAATACCTCACGAACGGCTCTGGAGCAACCCTCATCCATAGTGAATCTCTGTCTGGACCAATCGCAGGATGCGCCAAGCTTCTTGAGCTGGCCGGTTATTCTCGCTTCGTAGGAATCCTTCCAGTCCCAAACTCTCTCGAGGAACTTTTCTCTGCCGAGATCGTAACGGCTGAGGCCCTCGTCAACGCGGAGTCTTTCCTCTACCTTGATCTGTGTCGCGATACCCGCGTGGTCAGTGCCGGGTACCCAAAGAGTGGAGTAGCCCTGCATACGCTTGGTTCTTACGAGTATATCCTGGAGCGTTTCGTCAAGCGCGTGGCCCATGTGGAGCTGGCCGGTTACGTTTGGCGGAGGGATAACTATGGAGAACGGTTTTTTCTTTTCATCCGGATCGGGCTTGAAGTAGCCCTTCTCACACCACTCCGAGTAGAGTCTGTCCTCAAACTCGGCGGGGTTGTAGTTTTTTGCGAGTTCTTTTCTCATTTTATTTAGTCCTTTCGGTTTATTAATCCTTGGAAAAATACATAAAAGCGGGGGGCGTGTGGAGTTTTTCACCGTTTTGTTATGCCGTGGCAATATGGCATAAGGCAAAACAAAAAGCCCCAAGACCTGCTATATGCAAGTCTCGGGGCGAATAAAGATCGCGGTACCACCCAAGTTCAAAATACAAAGGTATTTCCTCATTACCTCTTAACGCGAGGACACGCCGCGGTCTAATAGGATGATCCGTTCTTCGCGGTTACAACGCGGCTACCTTCACCTCACCGACCACAGGGCTCTCACCGGCCGCCCATTCTCTTTGGTGTGTCAAATAAGGTTACTCCTCCGCGAGGACAAAAGTATTTTATCACAATTATTTCTAAATGTCAATATGAAAATATTTAAAGATCGATTTTATTTAAGTATACCACGTGGGTAAGCTCTGCTTATAGAGATGCGCGCTCGAGGAGTGCTCGATCACCTTGGGATAGGCGTAGCCGTTTACATTGGAAAAATCAATAACGGTAACGCCGGAGGTGAATATATCAAAATGGGTAGAAAACATAGGATACGGAATACCGAGCACGCAGGAGAGGAAGGCAAGTCCAAAGCCCTGGTGCGCAAAGAGAGCTACGCGGCCCTTATTTTCGGATACGACCTCGTACCTTCCGTCTGCTACACGCTTGTAGCCGAGCGACTCAAAGAACTCGTCGCTTCCCTTCTGTATACGCTCGATACCTGCCTTATAGTCCTTGCCGGCGAAGGCATCGGAGAGAAAAGCGGGATGCTCGTACCATTTGTGCCCGAGAGCCACGAGCTCATCGGTATGGAAAAGCTCCTTTACCTCGGGTGAATGGAAAAGCCAGGCATGTCTGCCAAGCTGCTCTGAGTAGCAGGTCAGGTCGTTCCAGGCATATCCCTCGTAGGCAAAATCGAGGAGCTTGACCTCTTTCTTGGTGATCTCGGCAAGAGGGGCTGCAGTAAGCTTTGCGCGCTCAGAGGTGGAGGCGTATATCTCATTGATCCTATACTGTGAGAGCATCCTGCCCACTGCCTCCGCCTGCCTGTGTCCAAGGGGAGTGAGTGAATCGGGATTGTATATAGGGTCACCGTGTCTAATGTAGAAGAAAAGCATTTTTATATCCTCTTTTGTGTAAATATGTAAACCTATAGTTTGTAAAAATCGCACTTTTACAAAAAGCAATTATCTGTAGTTTTCAAACACCTTTTGCGTCTCGGTGTACATCGAGGCATAAGCCTCCTCAAAGAGCCCGTCAAAGTCAACCTTTTCAAGCTCGCGCATAACAAGTTCGATCTTGGGCTGTGTCTTCGGGTGCTTGGGAGTAAAGACGGTGCAGCAATCCTCATATGGTAGGATCGAGGTGTCGAAGGTGCCGTACAGTCTCGCATAGTTTATTATCTCGGTCTTATCGAGTCCTATGCAGGGGCGGAATACGGGAATATTCACCGCGCTGTCGGTAACGCCTATAGCTGCAAGCGTCTGAGAGGCAACCTGGCCCAGGCTCTCACCTGTGATTAGAGCGCCGCACTTATAGTCCTGAGCACACCGCTCGGCAAGGCGCATCATAAAGATACGGAGCAGAAGGGTGAAATAGTCCTCCTCACATTTGTCGCGCAGCTCCTCTTGAATATGAGTTAAGGAGATAACGTGGACGTGTATCCTTGCGCAATACTCGCACATCTCCTTGGCGAGCTGCATAACCTTTTCCTTGGCTCTCTCGGAGGTATAGGGGAAGGACTCAAAGTGCAGAGCCTCGATCTCCATACCGCGCTTTGCCATCATACATCCTGCAACAGGCGAGTCAATACCGCCCGAAAGAAGGAGAAGACCGCGGCCTGCGGTGCGTAGAGGAAGGCCACCCGCTCCGGGCTCCTGGCCTGCTCTGATGTATGCGTGATCATCACGCACCTCAACGGTGACGATTACGTCGGGATTCTTTACGTCAACCTTGATACCGCGGACGGTGGAGAGGATAACTCCGCCTATATCACGCGAGATCTCGGGCGATGTGAGCGAAAACTTCTTATCCGATCTCTTGGCGTCGACCTTAAAGGTCCTCTTGCCCGCGATCTTCAGCGGAAGGTAGTTCCTTGCGCACTCCTTGATGGAGTCCATATTCTTCTCGCAGACCGCGGCCCTGTTAACGGCAACAATGCCGAACACCTTCTTTGCCGCTGAGTACATACCCTCCATATCGCACTCGTCATTCAGGGGCTCGACGTAGATGGTGCTCTGCTTGAAGTATATCTTGAAATTGCCATAGGGCGAGGCGCGGCGCCTGAGCTCCTTGACAAGTCCGGATTCAAAATTCTGTCTGTTATTTCCCTTGAGAATGACCTCTCCGAATTTACAGAGTATCACCTCGGGATATGAGGATCTTTCCTCAAACGAGTTCATAAAGTCCATATTATCTCTTTCCGTCGCAGTGCTACTGCGCAATTTATTTAGTCAACTCTCCCGCAATATCCTCTTCCATCATTCTCTTGATAGTCTCCTTGTCAAGTCCGAGGCTAAAGAGGTGATAGAGCTTGGCAACAGCGGCCTCTGTGGTCATATCCCTGCCGCTGACCGCACCCGCTCGCTTAAGCTGAGAGGAGGTCTCGTAAGCGCCGAGAGATACCGTGCCGGAGGGACACTGTGAGCATACGGTGATCACCGTGCCCGAGGCAAACGCCTTCTTGATAATTGGGAGAAGATCCCCCTCTCCCATAGGAATATTACCCGCGCCGAAGGTCTCGAGCACGATACCCGAGAGCTTCTCGGTCATTATATCCTCAAACAGACCGAACTGTATGCCCGGAAAGACCTTGAGTACACCGATCGGAACCTTGGCAAACGGGTGATATTTAAGTCCTCCCTCTCTCTTCTCAAGAAGTGCGGGGAGATTGTATTTTACGGTAATTCCGGCCTCTGCGAGGTGGGGATAGCTCGGCGAGTCGAAGGCGACAAGTCCGTCCGCGCTCATCTTCATAGAACGGTTACCGCGTAAAAGCCTTGCCGAGAAGTACAGCGAGACCTCACACGCCACACCCTCGCTCGCTATAAGAATAGAGCTGATAAGGTTGTCGCGGCCATCGGAGCGGAGCTCGGAGAGCGGTATCTGCGAGCCTGTGAGGATCACCGGCTTTGCAAGTCCCTCAAGCATGAAGGAGAGGGCCGAGGCAGTGTACGCCATTGTATCCGTACCGTGAAGTATTACAAAGCCGCAGTAGCTGTCATACTTTTCATATATAACTCGGCCGATCTCGTTCCACTCGGAAACACTCATGTTGGACGAATCGAGAAGCGGTGACATCTCATAAAGATCCCACGAAGGAAAGTCCGCCCTGTTAAGGTCGGGTATGGTCTTGAGCTCCTCAGCAAGGTAGCCCTTAACGGGAGTATACCCCTTTTCGGTCTTTTTCATACCGATAGTACCACCCGTGTGAATTATCAGCACCCTTTTTTCATTATGGGGATTATTTTTTTGCATTGTTTTTTCCTCTGTTCATAAGGAGTCCCTGCTTGATGTCCCAAAGCTTTCTCGAGAGATCGACGTAATATCTATGGGGATTCTCAAACCTCTTGACCTCGTCCCAAAGAGTCATTATCTGTGCCTTGCAGTAATCTCTGATCTCGTGGATCGAGGGGCACTCGTAAACGCACTCACCATCCTTGAAGATCGGAACAAGAAGCTCCTTCGCAGTATAGTTTGTCACAGTCTTGGTCTTCCATACCTGCACCGGATCAAAGAGCTCAAGAGGCTCCTTTTCATCAATAACCTCATCATAAACACAAAGCTGATCCGCAACGGCAGTTCCGGTCTCATTATCAAAGATTCGGTAGACCTTCTTGAAGTGGGGATTGGTGATCTTCTCGGGGTTCTCCGAGATCTTGATCTTGGGGATTATCGCGCCGTCCTTCTCTACAGCGACGAGCTTGTATACTCCGCCGAATACGGGATTGGACTTTGCGGTTATTAATCTTTCACCAACGCCAAAGGAATCTATCCTTGCGCCCTGGAGCATAAGATCACGAATGATTATCTCGTCAAGCGAATTTGATACGACTATCTTACACTCGGTGTATCCCGCCTCGTCAAGCATTTTTCTTGCTTTTTTGGAAAGGTAGGTGATGTCGCCCGAGTCAAGACGGATACCGCACTTCTTGATACCGAGAGGCTTCAATACGTTGTCAAAGGCTTTGATGGCGTTTGGAACGCCGCTTTTAAGCACGTCGTAGGTATCGACGAGAAGCGTCGCGTTATTGGGATAAGTCTTGCAGTATGATTCAAATGCCTCGTACTCGGTGTCAAACATCTGTACCCAGGAGTGAGCCATGGTGCCCGTTGCGGGAATGTCAAAGAGCTTGTCCGAGATGGCACAGGCCGTAGCCGAGCATCCTCCGATATACGCAGCTCTTGATCCCATAATAGCGCCGTCACTTCCCTGTGCGCGTCTGGATCCAAACTCCATAACAGGTCTGCCCTGCGCAGCTCTCACTATCCTGTTCGATTTTGTCGCAATAAGCGACTGATGGTTAAGGCAGAGGAGCACGTACGTCTCAATAAACTGTGCCTCAACCGAGCGAGCACGTACTGTCATAATAGGCTCGCCGGGGAATATAGGCGTTCCCTCGGGAACTGCGTAGATATCTCCGGTGAAGCGGAAGGTACGAAGGTAATTAAGGAACTCCTCGGAGAAGAGCTTCTTCGAGCGGAGGAAGGATATATCCTCCTCTGTGAACTTAAGATTCTTGATATACTCAATAACCTGCTCAAGGCCTGCAGCGATAGCAAAGCCACCTCCGTCGGGAACCTTACGGTAGAAGACGTCAAAATAGGATATCTCATCCGCCTTACCAAGCTCGAAATATCCGTTGGCCATAGTGAGCTCATAAAAATCGCAAAGAAGTGTGTAATTCATATTTGACATATTTTTTCTCCTTATTTTCGGGGATTAAAGTTCAAGCTTGAGGTCTCCCTCTCTTATCCAACCGAGCTTACGCATTATCTCCGAGAAGACGAGCGAAAGGACTGCGGGAAGAAGGAGGCAAACAACGAGTACTCCAAAAATCGAGTTCGCAGTGAAGCCCATAGAAGAAAAGACTCCGATAGGTCCGACAAGGCCGCACGTACCCATGCCTGCGGACACGCCCGTGCACTCGAGCTTGAATAAACAAGTCGACACGGGTCCCGTGATAGCCGCCGCAAGAGTCGGTGGAAGCCAGATTATCGGGCGCTTCACGATATTACCCATCTGGAGCATCGAAGTACCGAGTCCCTGGGCAACGACTCCACCCCATCTGTTCTCGCGGAAGGATATGACAGCAAAGCCAACCATCTGCGCGCAGCAGCCCGCAACGGCGGCACCGCCGGCAAGCCCGGTTATTCCGATCATAGCGCACACAGCGGCAGAGGATATGGGCAGAGTAAGTATTATGCCAACGACTACCGAGATTATGATACCCATAAAGAAAGGCAATATCGTCGTTGCATAGTTGATAAAGTAGCCGAGCCAATACATCACGTAGGCAACCGCGGGGCAGATAAGCATAGCCGTGATCATACCGGCCGTAAGCGTCACCGCAGGGGTAACAAGTATATCGACCTTGGTCTCTCCGGCAACAAGCTTTCCAACCTCACATGCAACGAGCACACAAAGAAAGGCACCTGCAGGACCTGCCGCCACGGATTTAGCAGCTCCGTCTGCCGCGGTAATAACGGTGATCATATCATTGCCGCACATACCGACTACGCCTGAAGCGAACAACACGAGCGCAGGAGCTTTAAGAGCATAGGCAACAGCTACACCGAGAATAGCGCCGGTGGCTCCGCCCGAGGCAGGAGCATAGCGTGACAGAAGCGAGAGCAGGTCGTAAAAGACGTTACCCTCGGGCACGTACTTTAGGATAGTGCCGAAGATCGTCGCCATCAAGAGCGATGCAAAAAGTCCGAGCGCCATAGCGCCCATAGCATCAACAAAGTAGGTCTTAGGTGAAAGTGAAACGCCCTTTTTTGTTAGAAAAGAACGCACACGGGTAGGGGCTTTTGTAGTTTTTTCCATGATTTATCCCTCTTTTCTTTTTCCCCTGTTGCAGGCTTATTAAGGCTTATACCTTAAGTACTGCATTTTTGATTAAGCTTTATTTTTTCATTGATCTTTCGCGGTCAATGTAATTCTGCAGAATGATCTGCGCGGAGAGAGTATCTACGGTGTCCTTGCGCTTCTTGCCGTAGGTACCGGTCTCACCGAGAAATCGATAAGCGACCATAGTGGTCATTCTCTCGTCATAGTAGTCTATCGGTATGTCGGTAAGCTCGGAAAGCAGAACTCCAAACGCCTTGATAACGTCAGCTCTCGATCCCTCGGAGCCGTCCATATTTTTGGGCAAACCTATAATGATCTTTTTGCAGGAACGCTTCTCGGCCTCTTCAGCCACTCTAACAGCAGTCTTTCTCATTCCGCCCTCGGATATTGTGCCAATACCTCCCGCAATGAGGCCGGATATATCACACTCGGCAAGACCTGTTCGCTTGTCACCGTAGTCGACGCCGAGATATTTTCCATGTGTAACGTCCAAAAGATCACCTCCTATATTTTTTCGTAAACGTCTATAATGAACTCCACCTCGGTCGATACCTCAGGGAGCGAAAGCACGCGCTCTCGGTCCTCCCTCGGGGTACGGTAAGCGTACGGAGTCATCATAAAGAGCGAGCGCACGTCCTCATTCGATTTCAAGTCTATTCTATAAGATAAAGTCTCGTGCGTAAGGAGTCTGAAGCCCTCGATCGCAGTGTCTTCAGGCTCGTTTTTATAAGGTGTCTTATATATCACAGACTTAAGGCCGAAAAGGTGCTCCCTTCCGGGATAGACAATAATAAAGTGGCCACCCGTGTGAAGTACACGCCCAACCTCGGGTATCGCGAGAGGCGAAAACGCGTTGACGAGAGTATCGATCGCACCGTCCGCAACCGGCATATCGTAAGAGGTTGCAACAGCGTATGAGACACGCTTATTCAGACGCGCAGCATATTTCACCGCATCACGCGAGATATCAAAGGCAAGGACGTTTGTCTCACCGTCGCGCTCACAGAGAGCCGACTCGAGCTTATCGGTATAGTACCCTTCTCCGCAACCCGCGTCAAGCACGCACCCGCGCTCGGGAGTGTGTAGTAAAACGAGCTCGGATAGCCTTTTTGCAAGCGGCTCGTAAAAGCCGCGCGAGAGAAAGGCGCGCCGCGCCTCGACCATCTCTGCATTGTCACCGTGGGTGCCTCCGCCCACACCTAAAAGCAGGTTATAGTATCCCGCCTTCGCACGGTCGAAGGAATGATTATTTTTGCATTTTTTTGTATTTCCGGCAAGGACTAACTCGCCCTTGCATTTAGGACAGGCAAAATCCATTCGTGTATCCTTTTATCTTTAGTAAATGCGCCTTTGCGCAATTTATGGCAAATCCGGGCGCGAAGCTCGACGGCGCAGCTACCTACAGCGAGGTCGACGATTCGCAGCTTTAACGCAGTATTGGACGATTTATACAACCAGCTGCTGATTAGGAGAAATCGTTCGAGACAAGGCAAAGCAAGCGAGGGAGATGAAGCTGTAGTTACCTACAGCGATTTGACCGAGTCGCAGCTTTAACGCAGCATTGGACGATTTATACAATCAGCATGGCGTCACCGAAGGAGAAGAAGCGATATCTTTCCTCTACAGCTTCTTTGTAAGCGTTCATAACGTGCTCTTTACCTGCGAGGGCGCTGACGAGCATTATCAGGGTGCTCTCGGGAAGGTGGAAGTTAGTGATAAGGGCGTCTACCGCCTTGAACTTATATCCGGGGTAGATGAATATCGACGTCTCACCGTCAATGGCGTGCACCTTGCCGTCGGACGTACTAACGCTCTCGAGCACACGGGATGAGGTGGTACCAACGGCAATGATCCTGCCTCCTCTTTCACGGCGGCGGTTGATCTCCTCCGCCACCTCGTCGGTGATGTGGAAGTACTCGCCGTGCATAAGGTGCTCCTCGATCTTATCCACCTTTACCGGACGGAAGGTGCCGAGTCCGACGTGCAGAGTTACCTCACCGTAGCCGACGCCCTTGGCCTTGATACGCTCGAGGAGCTCGTCGGTAAAGTGGAGGCCGGCGGTGGGAGCGGCGGCAGAGCCCTCCTCCTTGGCGTAGACCGTCTGATAGTCGCTCTTGTTCTCGAGCTTCTTGGTAATATAGGGTGGCAGGGGCATGTTGCCTATAGCGTCGAGGACCTCATACACCGTCTTATATTTCTCGGTATCATAGTCGAATTTCACTACACGGTTGCCTCCCTCGACGATATCGGTGACCGTCGCGCGGAGTATATCTCCGAAGGTGAAGGAAGCACCGAGCCTTGCCTTCTTGCCCGGGCGAACGAGAGTCTCCCACTCACCCGAATCAAGCATACGCAGGAGCAAAAGCTCCATAGGTGCGCCCGTTTTTTCGGTCGTGCCGAGGAGTCTTGCGGGAATGACCTTCGAGGAGTTGACGACGAGCATATCCTCGGGGTTAAGGTAGTCTATTATGTCACGGAAGACCTTGTGCTCTACCCTGCCCGTCTCTCTGTCAAGGACCATAAGGCGGCACATATCTCTTTCTGCCGATGGGAACTGCGCTATGAGTTCCTCGGGCAGATCATAGTAAAAATCATGTGTGGTAAGAGAGGTCTGTACCCTCTCGTTGATGATAGTCTTATCTAACTTTTCCATTTATCCTCACTAACTAAAGTTCATGCCTGCGCATACAATACTAATGCGCACACGTAGGCAAGAGAGAATAATACGAACCAGTTTTAAAGAGATAAATTTCACATAATCCATCGGCAAAAATTCTTATAATATTCTCATATTATCTCAAATTTTCAGCCTCGCCTTACGTAAAATTTATTCTCTTTAAAATTCGTA
>JAFTIN010000045.1 GCA_017456895.1 Clostridia bacterium | reverse complement strand
TCAAATCCCATTTCCAGCTCCATCGTATTTTAAGGTTCGTGAGGTCTTTTTCTTTGTACCCCACGGACCTTTTCTTACGAAATCATGTATGACTTCATCATACGATTCGTAATTTGGTGCTTTGCACCAATGTTGCAATAGGTCGTGGGTTCAAATCCTTTTGCATGATAAAATGGGATTTGAAATAGGGAGAAAATTGCACAGCAATTTGTCCGAAGGACCAAACAGTCCGGTGGACTGTTTGTCGGCTAAGGCCGCCACGGGCGGAAATCCCATTTCCAGCTCCAAAAACCGACAAGTTTATACTTGTCGGTTTTTGTTTTTCTATTTTAATTTTTGAAATATCCTTCTGACTCCGTCAAACAGAAAAACGGTAAGTGATAATAGGATCACGATACCAATCTCTCTGAGGGACAAAGGAAAGCTCCTGAACAAGGATCCACCGAAATAGACTATCAACACCTGTATCGCAGTGATAAATGCCATTATAAAGAGAAAAGCGCGGTTTTTTAGTAGGCCAAAGAATATGAAAATCCTCTCGCTCCTGGCGGTAAAGGAGTTGACAATACCCGAAAAAATAAACAAGGCATAAAAGGCGCTCAGATGCTTTTCGGGTGATCCAAATAAGATACGGAATGGCATGAAGCTGAGAAAAAGGACGAGCAAGCCAAGGGTATATGCACCGTTAAGGATAACGTGAAGGAGCATGGTGTGTGAGAGTATCGGCTCTTCCCTACGCTTGGGCTTCTCGAGCATATAGTAGGACAACGGAGCCTCTCCTGCAAAAGCCAGGCCGCCAAGAGTGTCCATTATAATGTTCACCCAGAGCATCTGGATTATCGTTATAGGAGTATCAATGCCGATATACGGTCCGATGAGGGTTATACCACAAGCAGCAAGGTTCATAATAAGCTGGAAGGTGATGAACTTGCGTATAGATTTAAAGATCGTTCGACCGTATAAGATCGTTTTGGAAATAGCCTCAAAACTATCGTCCAAAATAACGATGTCCGCGGCACTCTTAGCAATATCGGTTCCACTGCCCATAGCGAAACCAACATCCGCCTTCTTAAGTGAAGGAGCGTCGTTAATTCCATCGCCTGTCATTCCCACTACAAGATTACACTTCGCAGAAATATCAACAAGTCGAACTTTATCCTCGGGCAGAGCACGTGCAACGACTCGTAAATTCGGCAATACCTTCATCAATTCTCCGTCGGTAAGAGCAGCAAGCTCTGCAGATGTCAATGCGATATTAGAGCTGTTTTTCCTAAAAAATCCACACTCTTCGGCAATACTTACCGCTGTGTCGCGATTATCACCTGTGAGCATAACTATTTGTACGCCCGCACTCATAACACTCTTTACAGACTCTCTCACTCCGGCACGCAGCTTATCCTTTAAGATTACCAGAGCAACAAGACACAATCTATCCGGGTGATCTACGTGACTTGACGCTATAGCTATTACTCTCTCTCCCTTTGATACTGCCTCATCATATTCTCTACGCACCAACGACAGATCCGAAGCATACGGCTCGCCATTCTCACCGAGTGTGAGCGAGCATTTTGAAAGTATGCTTTCCGGTGCACCTTTAAGATAGACGGTACCGTCTTTAAGCGTAACGGAGGAATACTTGTTTTCGCTTTTAAACGGTATTTTAGATATAACGGTCGGCAAAGCTAAACTATCATTAATAAAGAACTCGTATATGGCGCGATCGGTAGAATTACCACCAATGATCTCACCGCCCGAGTCGGTGCAGTCGGTATTAAGCTTGACGGCAAGGAGGATCTGATCAAATATCGTCGGAAAGGTCTTAAGTGCACGAACACTTTTAAAGCTTCCCGATTCAATAACTATCCTATCTACAGAGAGCTTTCCCGTCGTAAGAGTGCCTGTCTTATCTGTGAAAAGTATATTAAGTGAACCTGCAGTCTCTATACCAACAAGTTTTTTTACAAGGACGTTGTCTCTTAGCATTCTTTTCATATTTGCAGACAGGACCACGGTAATCATCATTGGCAATCCCTCGGGGACGGCGACAACAACGACGGTTATCATCAGAGTTAAGGCGCGAAGAAGATGTGTGAGCAAATATTTCGTATCAGACAGCGCCTCCATGATGCGCCACGGAACAAAGCCCGAGTCAACGACAAAAAAGTTAAACAGATAAGTCAATCCGACGAGGAAGGCTATGACGTAGCCGATAATACTGATCTGCCCTGCAAGGCGTGATAGACGGAGCTTAAGCGGACTCTCACGCGTTTCACTCTGCACGTCGAGGGCGAGACGCCCGTAGTATGTAGACGGACCTACTTTTTCGACCTTCATCAGTGCTTCACCATCTACGACCAAAGAGCCGCGAAATACTGAGCCCGGATCCGCCAAAGAGCCGTCACCTCTTTGAGAAGTCCATTTTCTCGTCTCGATATTCTCTCCATTGAGGGCAGACTGGTCTACCAAGACCTCGCCGCGGATTATTTTTCCGTCAGCGTGTACCTTTTCTCCGCTTTTAAGTCGCAGAACATCTCCAACAACGACATCATCGGAGCTTATTAAACATTCACGCCCCGAACGTATGGCGTACGCGTTACTTTCAAGGCTCTCGGCCTCTATGCGCGCAAAAGCACGCTCACTTCCATACTCAGACAAGGTGGAAACGGTGGTGGCAATAATAATTGCGGCGAGAATGCCGAAGACCTCGATCAGATTGCAGTTACCGAAGGTAAAAATAACCTCAAGAGCGAGGGCTGCAATAAGTATCCTTATTATTGGATCCGAGAGGTTCTCAAAAAAGCGCCTCATAATCCCTTTTCCTTTTATTCGAACAAGAGCGTTGGTACCGTATTTTTCACGTGAGGCTGAAACCTCCTTGTCGGTAAGCCCATTTATTTTATCGAACATAGCTTCCCTTCCTTTATCTTTTCTATATACAAGCCTATGACGGTGAAAAAGAAAAAAGAACAGACCGACAGTCTGTTCTTTTTTTAGCAATCTAAAATCTAAAATAACTTTAGCGCGCTATCCGAAGATAACGCGCTAAAATACCCGCGAGAGCCGTGTAAGGCAATTTTTAACCCGGTATGACCAGGTGGGTGTCCTCTCTTTTTCATTGCGCTTCCAACGTCTGTGACAGGGAGGTTACAAGTAACAGTCCCATACAGGAGGCCTGCATCCCGAAAAAAGAAGTCCAGACTCCCTTCGTAAGTGTGTCGGTCCAAATATCACAATATCACGAACTCCGCAGGAGAAAAAACGAAATTAGTTCTCGTCGTAGTCAACCTCGCTGAAGAGGAGGTCGTTGAAATAATCCTCTGCCTTCTCGAACTCGTCGTCATCCTCAATGGTCTCAAAGATAAGATCCTCGCCGTCAACGGTAGCTCTGAGAATAACGTACTCGTCACCCTCATCATCTACGGGAACGAGAGCAAAGTAGATCTTCTCATCGATGGTAGCCTGAGCATAGATCTCAAAATCCTGCTCCTCGCCGGTATCCTCGTCGGTAAGAGTGATGATGTTGTCTTCAAGCTCTTCCTCGAGCTCGGGATTCTTTTCAAAATCTGCCATGTTAGTCTCCTAAATATATTTTATTTTTGTATCTTTATTTTATACTATAAATCTCTGAATTGTCAAGTAGTTTTACAGAATTTCAACAAGTATGGAATTACTAAGGTAAAAACCGTGCTCTGTAAGGGCAAGTCGATCACCGTCAAGAGTCAATAGCCCTGCCTCTTCAAGGCGTGAGATGATCTGCTCCTTACCGTCAATGAATGAATGACCGAATAAAGACTCGTAATCGGAAAGAGATATGCCTTCCTTGAGTCTTAAGCCAAGCATAGCGTATTCGTATTCAAGGTCACACTCTGACTCGGGAGTTTGTGTAACGCTGATTCCCGACGAGGCGATATAGTCGTCCACGTTATCGGTGTTGAAATATCTCTGTCCGGCAAAGAAGGAGTGAGCCGCAGCACCGACACCGATATACTCACCAAAACGCCAATAAAGCGAGTTATGCCTCGAACGATAAGAGTCTCTTGCATAATTGGATATTTCGTAATGCTCGTATCCTGCAACGGCAAGTTGTCTTCCCGCGAGCTCATACATATCACACTCCTCATCAAGCGTCGGTAGAGGTAATGATTCACGCCATTGGTAAAACGGGGTACCCTCCTCGACAATAAGCCCGTAGACTGAAATATGCTCCGGAGACAGCGAGATCACCGTATCAAGAGTTTTTTTAAAGCTGGCCAAGGTCTGATGCGGTATACCGTACATCAAATCAACGCTTATATTACCAAAGCCGGCGTCGCGGAGCATATTGTACGAAGAAATGAACTCATCAAACGTGTGTATTCTGCCCAATGTTTTCATCTCATTTTCGTGAATTGATTGAAGTCCAAGACTAACTCTGTTAAAACCAAGGTTAAAAAAGGCATCTACCTTTTCCTTTGTCAACGTCCCGGGATTTACCTCAAGTGTCCACTCTGAATGAGGAGAGATGTTTAGACTCTTTCTTATTGTATAAACTATCCTCGCCATCTGTGTCGATGAGAGCAGAGACGGTGTTCCTCCGCCAAAATACACGGTATCAACGGGCGTGCTCACTCTGCCTGAGTAAGAAAGAATTTCATCTATTATGCGGTCAACGTAAGCCTCGGGAACCTGTGCTCCTCCGTTTGGCAAGGAGCAAAAATCACAGTAATTACACTTCCTGACGCAATACGGAATATGAACGTATAGACCGAGTCTATCAGTTGCCATCATCGAGCCTCAATACAGCCATAAAGGCCTCGGGCGTAACCTCTACGCTACCGAGCTTACGCATCTTCTTTTTACCCTCTTTCTGCTTTTCAAGCAGCTTCTTCTTTCTGGTTATATCACCGCCATAGCACTTGGCAAGAACGTCCTTACGCATAGCCTTAACGGTCTCTCTGGCGATTATCTTAGAGCCAATGGCCGCCTGGATGGGTATCTCAAAGAGCTGACGCGGAATGTTTTCCTTAAGCTTCTCCGCTATTTTTCTCGCTCTGCCGTAGGCTCTGTCCTCAAACACGATGAAGGAAAGGGCGTCAACCACCTCACCGTTAAGCATAAAGTCGAGCTTAACAAGCTTAGATGCCTCGTAGCCGTGAAGCTCATAATCAAGTGAAGCGTATCCCTTGGAGCGGCTCTTAAGAGCGTCGAAAAAGTCGTATATGATCTCGTTAAGAGGAAGCTGATAATGAAGCTCTACTCTCTCGGTATCGAGATATTTCATATCCACGAACACACCTCGTCTGTCCTGACAGAGATCCATAATTCCACCGACAAACTCGGTAGGAGTAATTACAGTCGCCTTCATAATAGGCTCATATGAAGTGTCGATCTCGTCGGGCGAGGGAAACATAGAAGGATTGTCGACCATGACCGTCTCACCGTTTCTGAGCTTTACCTTATAAATAACCGATGGTGCGGTGGTAATAAGATCGAGATTGAACTCTCTCTCAAGTCTTTCTTCTATGATCTCCATATGAAGAAGGCCGAGGAATCCACATCTGAAGCCAAAGCCAAGCGCAACAGAAGTCTCTGGCTCAAATACGAGGGAGGCATCGTTAAGTTGGAGTTTCTCAAGCGCGTCACGAAGGTCACCGTATCTCGCGCCGTCTGCGGGATAAATACCCGAGTAAACCATTGGGTGAACGTCGCGGAATCCGGGAAGCGGCTCCTTGGCTCCATCAATAGCTGTAGTTACAGTATCACCGACACGGGTGTCACCCACAGTCTTAATGGATGCGGTGATGTATCCAACCTCACCTGCTGAAAGGCTCTCGCATTTAGAGAGCCCGAAGGGCTCCATAGTTCCGACTTCGACTACATCGAACTCGGTTCCCTTTGCCATAAGGCGTATTCTGTCACCCGCCTTGATCCTACCGTCGAACAGACGGATATACACCACAACACCGAGATAGGAGTCGTAGTGGGAGTCAAATATAAGGGCCTTAAGAGGAGCATCCGGATCACCTATGGGCGCAGGAATGTCCGTAACGATCTTCTCAAGAACGTCCTCGATATTGATACCGTTCTTTGCGGAAACGGCGGGACATCCCTCTGCGGGAATCCCGATAATGTCCTCTATCTCACGCCTTGCGCCCTCAATATCGGCAGAGGCGAGGTCAATTTTATTAATAACAGGTAGTATCTCAAGATTATTGTCAACGGCAAGGTAAGCATTAGCAAGAGTCTGCGCCTCAACTCCCTGTGTCGCGTCAACGACGAGAAGTGCACCCTCACACGCTTGAAGCGAACGGGAGACCTCATAGCCGAAGTCAACGTGACCGGGAGTATCAATAAGGTTGTACACATACTCCTCACCGTCCGAGGCTTTGTAATTGAGTTTAACCGCTCTTGCCTTGATAGTAATTCCACGCTCACGCTCGAGATCCATATTATCGAGGATCTGCGACTCCATGTCACGTGAGGCGACCGTCTTAGTCTTCTCGAGAATGCGGTCTGCGAGCGTAGACTTACCGTGGTCAATATGAGCAATAATAGAGAAATTTCTTATATGCTTTTGTTTTTCTGTCACTTTTGTAATCCTAAAGAGGAATTAAACCTCTGTCATCTTTCTGGAATCTGTAGCGTAGAGCTCCGCTTTCTTAAGAAGCGAATCCTTATCGTTAGCGTGCGCAAGAATGTAGATCTTGATCTTGGGCTCGGTGCCGGATGGACGAACTATGATCTTATCCTCGTTCTCAAGGGTATAGTAGAGTACGTCAGATGCGGGCTGGCCCGTTGTAACCTCTTCACCGGTAGCGACGGTAAGCACTGTTCCCTTCTTATAATCGCCAACCTTGGCAACGGCAACGCCGCCAATAGATACGGGAGCGTTATCGCGAAGAGACTGCATAATACGCCTTCTCTTCTCAATACCGCCAAGGCCCTCCATATAAATGTCTATAACCTTCTCTCCATATACACCGTACTTCTCATAAAGAGCCTCAAGCGCGTCGGAAAGAGTCATATTCTGCTTCTTGTAATAGGCGGTCATCTCGAGGATCATCATAGAGCCCTCTACCGCATCCTTATCTCTTGCATAGGTGCCAAGAAGGTAGCCGTAGCTCTCCTCGAAGCCGAGAACGAAGCCATCCGCTTTGCCTTCCTTCTCATAATTCTTGATGGTCTCGCCTATAAACTTGAATCCGGTGAGAACGTCATGGAGCTTAATTCCGTTGTTCTGCGCTATTTTATATGCCATATCTGTAGAAACGATGCTCTTTACACAGTATGCATACTCGGGAAGCTTGCCAAGAAGCCTTCTCTGAGAAATAGCGTAGTCAAGAAGGAGCGCACCCATCTGGTTACCGGAGATGGTAACGAACTCGCCTGACTTGGTTCTGGTCATAACACCAACTCTGTCGGAGTCGGGGTCGGTCGCAATAACGAGGTCGGAGCCTACTCTGTTGGCGATCTCGATACCGTCGGTGAATACGTCGGGATACTCGGGATTAGGCTTCTTGACGGTCGGGAAGTCGCCGTCGGGAGTCATCTGGCTCTCTACGGTGTAAAGGTGCTTAAGACCTATTCTCCTAAATACCTCGGGAACAAGTCTGTAGCCCGCACCGTGAAGGGGTGTGTAAACAACCTTGAGGGTGTCAGCAACCTCTCTTACAAGCTCGGGATTGATAGCGGTAGCAACAACCTCGTCAAGGTACTTCTCATCGAACCTTTCATCAAGAACGGTAATAAGGCCGCTCTTCACTGCCTCGTCATAATCTGCAATACCGTCAGTGTCAAGACAGTCAAACTTATTTCTCTCGTTTGCAACAACGCTTGCATGCTCGGGAGCGAGCTGAGCGCCGTCCTCCCAATATGCCTTGTAGCCGTTATACTCCTTGGGATTGTGCGATGCGGTAATATTTATACCTGCGAGTGCGCCGGTCTCTCTTACAGCGTAGGAGAGCTCGGGAGTGGGACGAAGTCCGTTAAAGATATACGATTTAATGCCTGCGCCCGCAAGAACGCACGCGCTCACACGCGCAAACTCCTCGGAATGATTACGGGAGTCGTAAGCTATGGCAACACCGCGGGATTCACCGCCCTCTGCCTTAATGAGAGCTGCTATTCCGCGCGTTGTGTGAGCAACGGTAAAGCGGTTCATACAACCGATACCCATATACATAGTGGAACGAAGACCTGCAGTGCCGAAGTCCATAGGCGCGCCAAAGCGGAGCTCCTTAGTCTCCTCGTCATTCTGAATAGAAAGAAGCTCATTTCTCTCACTTTCGGTAAGCTTGTCGGAAGCTAACCACTTTTCATACTCGAGCTGATAGTTTTTCATTGCGAAGTTCCTCCATCTATTTCGTATTATGATAATTACGCTTTTGTTACTTCTTCAAGAGCAAGGGCGAGCTGATCAGGACAAGAGGTGGTCTTCATACCGCACTTTATCCCCTTGATCTTTGCAATAGCATCCTCCGCCTTCATACCTATAACGAGAGAAGCAACGCCCTGAGTATTTCCGGAGCAACCGCCAACGAAGGCGCAATCGGTGATGACGCCATCCTCAACGTCAACGATAACCGCTCTTGAGCAAGTACCTTTTGTCTTGTATTCAATATGCTTTTTCATTTTTTAGTATTCCTTTCTTATTCCAGGTTTTTATAAATTCCAACGGGAACGAAATCCCGTACAAATAACGCGAGATACACAAGGAGCGGAGCAAAACCCGTGCCGCCGTCCTTGATAACAACGGAAAAATAAGTCTCAGACTCCCCCTCGGTATCAAAGTTTACCGTGTTAACACGGTAAAGTGTCATACCAAAATGGTCGGAGGCGGATAAAAGCTCCGAAAGAGCGGTATCAACGTCTGCGCCTAGCCTTAACTCAAGGTAAATATCGTCATCCGCTTTTCTCTTTGGAACACTGAAGCTTCTGGAAACGAGTGCGTATTTCATGTCCGCGTTTCCGTCAGGTCCGAATACGGGTGTAACGGAATTGATCTTAAAATCATTTCTGAAGATAAGCTCTGCAACCGTCGGCAGCCTTGCTCCTCCCTTTTCCTCAAGCGGAAAGAGGCAGAAGTCAACCTCGCCGGACGAAAGAAGTCTTGCAGCGTCTTTAAAGCTGTCGCTGTATCTGACTCTTGGGTCGGAAAACTCCTGGGAAAAAACGTCATACGCCTCGTCGGACAGACTATTGCGCACATAGGTAAACATCTCCGAGCTTGATCCCTCGATCAAAAAGTCGCCTTCGTCGAAAGGACGGCGAGCCTCGGAAAGTCCACGTAAATACAGATCGGTAAAAAGCGCTCTGTCGGAACGAGCGAGAACACGCGTACCCCGGCTGATAAGATCTCTGTGCTCAGGTGTAGTATACTCGGATACCCGATATTCGCCAAAGCTTAGCACCTCTGAAACAACCGAGAGTACATCGTAAGAGTCAAGTCCCTCGTCAAAAAGTTCTAAAGAGATCTTAACCATAGGGATTGCTATATCCCATAGCTCAAGAAGGCGCTGATCGCTGATTATACTATACTCTCGTGAAAGACGCTCAAGGTTATCCAACACCGCATCCTGCACTGAGAAATTCATTTTCTCTGCCATAGCACCTCCCAATTAACACAGTTATACGGATACATTATAACATATTTCAGAGCGGATTACAATATATATTTAAAATTTATGCGCACATAAATAAGATTTTTTGTTCGTTATTCCGCATCAAAAGGTCGAAAGAGCGCACTAAGTCTCCCCCACGGTAAAAGATCGATAAAATACCTACTACCATTTTTGAGAAAATATATTGATTTTTCGCAAAAGATGTGCTATAATACATAGCGTTGATATGATCAACACACCATGCCGGTATGGTGGAATTGGCAGACGCGTCGGACTCAAAATCCGAAGGTAGCAATACCGTGTCGGTTCGACCCCGACTACCGGCACCAAAAAATCCCGCTCGATCGAGCGGGATTTTATTTTTTATTAAATTGTCATTCCCTGCAAAGATGCAAAGTTTTTTGTAAACTAAGAATTGCTACTTGTTCCGAGACCCGGATCCTGCTTCCAGTATACGGGATTATCAAATACTCCCGTATGATAGCCGTTAACAAGACGAACCATCAAGGAATTAAGAAGCTCTACCGTAGCGTTTGGAAGTCCGGGATCGTGGTGTCCTGAGCCGATGCCGGAATCGTCCGTAACAAAAACGAAGGTTCCGCCGGTGTGGATCGCAGCCTCTCGCATAGTATATTCCGTCTCGGTCGATGCGCCGCTACAAATGATCGGGCAGAAGCGAATGCCCTTTTCTGCCGCAGAATTAACTGCGTTTTCAAGCTTTTGCTTATTCTTTGCTGCATTGTGCGCGGGAGCGTCAAGGACCTGGAATATTATCTTGGTGGCAGCACCTGTGCTCCACTGCTTATTAACTGCGATATCAAGAGCTTCGTCTACGGCCTCGGGATAATCTCCTCCTCCGGTTGCCCACTGACCATCAAGTGCGGCCTGCTGCTTGGAAAGGCCTTCAGGCGTAGTAACATCAACAAAGTCATAGTATGCAAACGGAACAGAATCGTCGGTATCACGGTAGAACAGCATAGCGAGGCGAATAACCGTCTCGGTATCGTTATCAGCAATGCGATTTATGACATCTGCAAGCTCAGCCTTAAGGAAGCTTATCTCATCGGACATTGAACCTGTCACGTCAACTACGAGCATGATCTCAATTACGTTGAGACTGCCGGCGTTGCTGTTAAGCGCTACGTCAAGCTCGCGTTCATCCTTAGTGAAGCCCACAGTAACGCTCTCGTCACCGTAGGTTACGCTGACGGTTCCCTCCGCTTCATTTGGGAAAAGATATGCATTACCTTTAGAATCCGTGACTGCACCGAAAAGCTTGTTGCCCTGAAGGTCATAAGCTACTACCTGTGCGCCCTTTATGGGCTGATCAGCGCATAAAACAGATACCGTAACACGATCAAGCGAATTATATCCCCAGGAGCTTTCGGCATTGGTATAGCTAAAGAACTTTCCATCGCCATCCTGAGAAAAAAGGGCGCGCCAATCGTTATAATAGTCGTTATCGTTCCATGCCGCGGCGGTGATCATACCTGCAGGGAGTTTTACATTTTCCTCGGGAGTACTGCTTCCGGTATCACCCTTATCGGCTCCGTCGGGCACGTATTCGTCGCCTCCTTCGGGAGCGGAAGCGTCATAGTCGCCCCCTGTGCTGCCGTAGTACCCGTCGCCCATTCCGGGGGCATATCCTCCCATGAGATCTCCTGCAGAGTCTCCCTTAGAACAGGACGTGAGGATAAGCACGGACATAAGCATGCAAATCAAGGTTAATAGAGCAATTGTTTTTTTCAAAGCTGTAGACCTCCTTATTTATGTTCTCACTTATATAGACAGTAGTAAAGGGTCAAAGGTTACATTTTTTTCGAAAAAATATATTTTTTCACATATCGGATAATAATTCGCTTTTATTTTTCGGTTTCTCCCTCGGCTTTTCTCACCGCGCGCTTTAGATAGCGTTCTATTATTCCCTGTTTTTCAAATTCGGATTTAAAGAGAAAAAGGCTAAAGGCCAAAAGGATCAAAGGCACGGGATTAAAGGCGGAAAGAGATATACATCTGATAACGTAGATCACAAGGATAAGGGCTAATATCGTATGGTAGATCGGGGCGGTAAGAATGATGCCTCTAAGAGAAGATACTCCGTCTTTTTCGGTTAGCTTACCTACAAAGTAGGTACCCTCCAAAAATCCGTTATCCTTTGTAGGCCCGCCTACCATCTCACACTTGATACGAAGACGGTCTCCCTTCTCCTTTACGTGCATTTTGGGTCTGCCCTTATTCTCGTCAAATTTTACTCTGTCGTTAACTCGATCGGAGTCCTTGATGAGTTCGATGAGCGCCTCACGCTTGGCGCAAGAGGTAATCTTAAGAAGCTTCATTATACATCACCAAGGCAGGAGTAAACGATGTTGCGGAGTCTGGGAAGGATCACGGGGTGAAGACCTCCCATATGCTCTGCGTAGAAGAACGCGATCTTATTCTTTGGATCGCAGGAGAGATAGGAGCCTCGCGCTCCATCCCAGCCGAACTCACCAACGGGAGAAAGGTTGCCGCCCATGGCGGGGTCAAGATTCGTCCTGACACCGTAGCCGTAGCCGTAGCCTATAGCCTGACCTATCGTTCCCTTCTTGAAATCGGTAAGGATCTCATCGGGAAGATGATTTCTCGACATAAGCTGCACGCCCGCCTTGGAAAGAATGCGATTACCGTTCTTTCCTGCACCGTAATGAGTGAGCGCGTCTGCAAGAAGGATCTGATCCTTAACGCTGGAAATAAGTCCCGCGCCACCGCTCTGATACTCTGTACCGAAAACTAAATCGTTACGAGTC
Source organism: Clostridia bacterium (assembly GCA_017456895.1). Taxonomy (GTDB): domain Bacteria; phylum Bacillota; class Clostridia; order Oscillospirales; family CAG-272; genus UBA1740. The sequence goes on along the minus strand of JAFTIN010000045.1, from coordinate 29,474 downwards.
TTGGGAATCTGTTCAACTTCACCTGTAATAGGATTAAAGACATACTGAGTAGCAAGTCTTGCAAGCCTTTGCTCGGTGAGGTCGAAGGACGTCTCATCCATACCAAGCGGTTCAAATATATTTTCCTTGAAATAATCTCCAAGCTTCATTCCGCTGACGAGCTCGATAAGACCGCCGACAACGTCAAGGCCGAGACTGTACTGGAAGTTTGTACCGGGCTCAAAGTCGAGGGGATCCTCTGCAAGAGCCTTTACAATCTCAAGCGTGGGGGCCTTTCCGCCCGTCCTCTCAATAGCGCGAAGTATTCCGGGACGTTGAAGATTGTAGTCAAGTCCGCCTGTCATAGTAAGAAGGTGCTCGATCTTAAGGACGTTCTTGGCAGGCTTTACCTCAACTCTGCCGTCAGGACGGACATGCCTGACCTTAATATCAGCAAACTCGGGGAAATAAGCGTAGACAGGATCTGACGCGAGTATCTCGCCACGTTCAATAAGCTGGGTAGCGGCTACGCAGGTCACGACCTTGGTACAGGAATACATATGATAAAGCGCGTCGGGGCGCACGGGCGTGCCCTCGCTGACGTTATCAAATCCGCTCTGATAACGGAATATCTCCTCGTGGTCCTTATAAATGACGATATCCGATCCGGGAACCCCAAGCATAGGGATATATCCGTCCATAAAATCTTTTAAAGGCTGAAAGTTCATAGCTTATCTCCTTTTTACTTTTTGAATTCGATAACGGTAACGCCCGCATCGCCCTCACCGTATTCTCCGTGTCGGTAGCTCTTAATACGCTTATCCGACTTAAAGTATCTCCACAAGGCGGCGCGTAACGCACCCGTTCCCTTTCCGTGAATGATTCGCACCGTTCCAATGCCCGCGAGGATAGCGTCGTCAAGATATTTGTCTACAACAAACCAAGCGTCGTCACCTATCATACCGCGGACATCTACCTCCGGCTTGAAGGTGGATACAATGGATTTCTTCACCTTACCCTCACTGACCTTGGGCTTGGGATCGTCCTTGCGCCTGAACTTGACATCTCCTTCCATCAGTCTGAGCTTATCTTCACTGACCTTGGTCTTGAGTATTCCGGCAGTAACTGCGACAAGTCCGTTTTTATCCTTTAGCGCGGTAACTACGCCTTCTTTACCTACGGTAACAAGATATACCTTATCACCGACCTTTAATGGGCGAGGAAGCGTATATTCATCTTCGAGAGAGACCTCGCGAACATCTATTCCGCCAAACAGTTTTTCACTTTCGCGAAGTCTGTTTCTTACTTCTTCACGAGCTCTTTTAGCCATTTCGTCTCGTTTATCTCTGTTCTCCTGCTTTCGGATATCCTCGAGCTGCGAGAAAATAAATTCGCTTGACGCTCTGGCACTATCTAAAATCTGCCGAGCTTTTTGTACCATTTTCTGGATTTCAGCCTCGCTCTTAGATATTTTATCCTCGAGTTCAGACTCTGCCTTCTCCTTGAACGTCTCATACTCCGAGCGCATTCTCTCGGCCTCAGTCTTGTGGCGCTCCATCTCTATTCTGTCACTATCAAGACGCTCAATAACGTTCTCAAAACGTTTGTCCTCGTTCTTTATCAGTTGCTCCGCTCTCTCGATTATCTCATCGGAGATACCGAGTTTTTCAGAAATAGCAAAAGCATTGGATCGTCCGGGCGTACCAACTATAAGTCGGTAGGTCGGGCGGAGGGTTTCAATATCAAATTCACAGGAGGCATTCTGTACTCTCGGGGTATCAAGAGCATATGCCTTAAGCTCTGCGTAATGCGTTGTGGAGGCTGTAAGAGCTCCGCACTTTTGCGTCCTCTCAAGTATGGAAATGGCGAGAGCAGCGCCCTCTACCGGATCGGTACCCGATCCAAGCTCGTCAAAAAGCGCTAAGGAGCGCGGGCCGACCTTTGACAGGATGTCAACTACGGTCACCATGTGAGAGGAGAAGGTGGATAGGGATGCCTCTATGCTCTGCTCGTCACCTATATCGACGAGCACCTCGGAGAACACACCCACCCTCGACGTCTCGAGCGCAGGAATCTGCAGTCCTGCCTGAACCATAAGAGTCATAAGTCCCATAGTCTTGAGGGTAACTGTCTTACCGCCTGTGTTAGGGCCTGTTATTATAAGGGTATCAAAATCCTTGCCTATAGATACGTCAATGGGTACGACGGTTTCTCTGGGAATCAAGGGGTGTCTCGCCCTCTTAAGCTCTATGATCCTTTCGTTTACTATAATCGGCTTCTCAGCTCTCATCTGCATAGCCAAGGTAGCGCAACCGAAGTAGAAGGATATTTCGGTTATGTTATGATAGTCAAGCGTAAGGACCGAGGATATATCTGCAACATCGGCAGAGAGAGAGGAAAGAATACGCTCAATCTCCTGAGTCTCTGCGTTGGATAGTCGTTTAAGCTCGTTATTAGCCTCAACCACAGCCATAGGCTCAACGAAAAGAGTCGCGCCGGAGGAGGAGGTATCGTGAACGAGTCCCTTGAACTCATTTCTGTATTCCGCTTTAACAGGTACTACGTACCTGCCGTTACGCATGGTAACGAGATTATCCTGCAAATACTTAAGCTTTGCTCCGCCCACGTAGCCTTGAAGCGTTTCCTTGATCTTATTGTTTGCATTACGGATCTTTCTTCTGATATCCGCAAGCTCGGGACTTGCCTCATCGGCTATGAGATCCTCGGAAATAATAGATCTAGTTATATTGTCCTCAAGCGGTCTGTTGGCGATCAATCTCCTGAAAATAGGATCAAGGACCGTCTCAAAGGGCTTGTCCGTATCGATATAGTCGAGCATAGCTCGGCTTGAACGAAGAAGAGAGGCAACGTCAAGTAGCTCTCGAGGGGATAGAATACCGCCTTTGTAGGCTCTGTCTGCGGCCTCCGGAACGCTCTCGGGAGCAGAAAAGGACGGATAACCTTTAGCGTTAATAAGCTTTTTTGCGTCATCCGTCTTGTTTTGTCTGTCGACAACGAAATCGTACTCGTCGGTAGGCATCAGAGCTCTGGCGCGAGCCTTAGCTCCCTCAGTAGCCGTACATTCAACAAGCATTTCGATTATCTTATCGTATTCGAGCGTTGAAAGTGTTTTGCCGGTAAAGATCATTTATCTTTTTACCTCGTTGTAAAAATCAAGTGTTTTGTAGTTTCTCTCAAGATGATTGATCACATATCTCTCTGTCGCTCCGGAAAGGAGTGACATATCCTCATCGGATATATTGAACGAAAACATCTTCTCAAGAGGTGAGTAAATTGCATAGCACATAGCCGTTTTTGCGCCTTCAGAGAGAATGGACACTATGTGCCCCTCATGCTCCTCGGAAAGTGTAGAATGAGATGCTACAGACCTCTTATGGCAATCCAAGCATTCAATAGCGCCGGCCATAATGTCGAAGAAGAACTCTCCGTCACGGCGACCGCAGGTATGACAAGCCAATACCTCGGGCATAAATCCAAGAATAGACATAGCGCGCATCTCGAAAACGGCTTTAATTTTGTTTAGGTCATACTTTCCTTGCGAAATCGCATAAAGAGAGTTAAGAGCGAGTCTTAAGAGATCGACCTCTTTGTCCTCTACTCCAACGTCTGCCAGCAGCTCAACTATATAAGCTGCGAGAGCGAGTCCCTCTATACTGTTTCTTATGCCGAAAAAGCTCTCTATAAGCGAGGCTTCCTTTACCCAATACTTATCACTCTGTCCATAGAGTATAAAACTTGAATAACAAAACTGCTGTGTCGAGGACATTTTTCTGCTTTTAAGCGATCGCGCGCCCTTGGCAAGTGCGGTAACGATGCCCTGCTCCTCGGTAAAAATAGTAAGAAGCCTATCCGATTCCTTCAGGTCGACCGTCCGAAGGACCAGTCCTTTAACCTCGGTATGCATCAGTTCTCTTCATGATAGCCGAAGTTGTTAATATTGAAATCGCTCTCACGCCAATTCTCCTTAACCCTGACGTAGAGGTCAAGGAATACCTTGGCATCAAGCATACGTTCGGCATCTTCGCGCGCCTGTGTGCCTATCTGTTTGATAAGTGCGCCACGCTTACCTATAATTATACCCTTATGTGAAGCCTTTTCACAATAGATCTCGGCTCTGATGGAAATGACACCGCGCTTCTCGTTCCACTCCTCGATAGTGACAGCAGTACCGTGAGGAATCTCCTCGTCAAGCGAACGGAGAAGCTTTTCACGAATGATCTCCGCAACAATTTGTCTCTCGGGCTGATCGGTGATCATATCCTCGTCGAAGAACCACTCTCCCTCGGAAAGAAACTGTCTGCACTCGTCGATAACTATATCCACACCCTTACCGCTTTTTGCGCTGATCGGGATGACCGCGTCGAAGTTAAATGCATCAGCATAAGCCTGAATGGTCTTGGCGATGTTTGACGATCTCACCATATCCGTCTTGTTTATAACGAGAATCGCACGCATGCCGTCCGACTTAAAGCGAGAGATAAGCTGAGCCTCGATATCTCCTACCTCCTCTCTGGCCTCCACGACAAGAATAGCGTGATCGACTCCGCCGAGAGTCTGCGATGCAGTCTTGACCATGAAGTCGCCGAGTTTAGTTCTCGGACTGTGAAGACCAGGGGTGTCAAAGAAGACGAATTGATCATCTGCCTTGGTATAAATTCCCGTTATCCTATTTCTTGTAGTCTGCGGTTTCTTGGAAACGATTGCAACCTTCTCACCGATGATGGCGTTGAGGAGCGTCGATTTTCCAACGTTGGGTCTTCCTACGATTGCTATAAATGCAGTCTTTTTCATATTCTTTATCCTTTAAATATCTACGTTTTCAATAATCTCTCGCTGCCTTCTGCACTGTTCCTCGTCATCCTCAGGAGAGCGCTCGTGATCGTATCCGAGAAGATGAAGAACAGAATGGACGGTGAGGAATGCGATCTCATGGTGGAAGGTATTGCCAACCTCCTTGGCCTGCTCCTTAGCTCTCTCAATAGATATTACTATATCTCCGAGAACCGCTCCGTCGGCGCACTCGACCTCATCAAACTCTCCGCCCTCATACATCGGAAATGAAAGGACGTCGGTATGTCTGTCAATATTCCTGAACTCCTTGTTTAATCCTCTGATATACTCATTATCGCAGAAAGTGACAGACACTTCCGCATCGTAGGGAAAATCCTCATAGTCAAGCGTAGCCTTCACCGCCTCCCTTACAACTCTCTTGAGATAGTAAGAGGACTCATCAAAATATCTTGATGCAGTAAAGGTTATATATACGTTTCTCATTATTTTCTGTCCTTTCCGCTATCAGAGGTAAATCTGCGCTGTTTTTTCTCTATTTGTTCCCTTTCGTACTTATCGTACGCGGTAATTATCTTTCTGACAAGATGGTGTCTCACAACGTCTCGCTCGGAGAACTCGAATATTCCAATGCCCTCGATATTTCTAAGTATTGCAGCAGCGGTGGAAAGACCGCTCTTGACACCCCTCGGCAGGTCGGTCTGCGAAAGATCTCCTGTTACAACCGCTTTGGAGTTATAGCCTAAGCGTGTTAAGAACATCTTCATCTGCTCGCCTGTAGTGTTCTGCGCCTCGTCAAGGATGATAAAGGAATCGTCAAGCGTTCTTCCTCGCATATATGCAAGAGGAGCTATCTCTATCGTGCCTCGCTCCATATACTTCTGGAAATTATCCGGTCCAAGCATTTCAAAAAGAGCGTCGTAGAGCGGACGAAGATAGGGATCGATCTTGCTCTGCAGGTCTCCCGGGAGGAAGCCGAGTCTCTCACCGGCCTCAACTGCAGGTCTGGTTAGTATGATGCGGTTTACCGACTTCTGTCTCAAAGCTTCAACAGCCATAGCAACAGCAAGGAAGGTCTTACCCGTACCGGCGGGACCAAGTCCGAGAACTATTGTGTTCGTTTTTATCGTCTTGATATACTTTTTCTGGCCAACCGTCTTTGCCTTGATCGGTTTACCGCGGTTGGTGATACAAACGACATCCTTTGAATAATCCTCAAGTCCCTCGTCAACGCCATCTTTAACCGCGCTGATCACGTACTCTATGCTTTGCTCACTGAGAGTCTCACCATCACCTATCATTCTCTTAAGGTATTCAAGAACTCTAACAGCAAGCTTGACATCCGATGCCTCACCGCTTACAACTATGGCATCACCGGTTTCAGAATTGTTATTTCGATTGGATACTCTGACACCAAATGCATTCTCAACCAGCTTAATATTTGCATCAAACGAACCAAAAAGTGAGGATGTGGCCTCGTTTGACTGAGTCATTACAATTGCTTCTGACACTCGTTTGTTCCTTTCAGTTTACTTCAATTACGCTTTCCTTACCGATTTCGGTAGCGTACACTACACGAGATGTGATCCGATATCCGTCATTACAGAACTCCCCGGTGGTACGCAGCTTTAAAATATCGGCATCTCTGAACTCGGTGTTTATTCTTGTCTCAAGCTCCATCCTTGCAGCTTTCGTCATTTCCTCCTCGGTACGCGTATAGGTTGCCTCGGAATACTCAATATAATAGCCTTTTTCAAGCTTGAATGGGAGCTTATACCCTCCAAAAAGCGTAAAATTTCTTATTTCTTCTATTATATCACAATTATTCTCGTGATTTCTATAGTTTTTAAAAATATTTATCGAAAATTTAAATAATACTGCTCGCACGTACGCAAGCGAAGTGTCAGACGGTTCATTTATTTTTATCTCACGTGTGGCAAGGACGCTCACATCCGCAACGGCCTTTGCACGTACACACCCCTCCGCTCGACAAAATATCACCCCTCGCTCGGTCTCTACAACACCGGAAATAAGTACGTCTCCTTCTCTGACAACGTCACCTACCTTGACAGCTGCAACTCCGCTCTTTACAGTTATTTCTTCTATCACACCGTCTCTGTCTGCTATAACGTTGGAATATGAGGGTACGGGTACTTGCTCGTAAGTCACGTTCTCGGTTTCTATGATTCGGACATAAGCCACGGTGCCACGACGTACAACCGATACCCAGGCTATGTCATTCCGCGCCATCAAAAGCTCATTTTCTATAGCACTGTTATCGGTTTCTCGCCATGAGGTTCCAACTCCTAAGCCGACCTGCTCGAGGCTGTCTATGATCGACTGATCAGACAAGGTCTCATTACCACTCACTCTTACGTCCCAAACGAGTCCCGAGGATAAAAAATAAATCACACAGATCAATATGAGCGCGAATATCAGCCCATACCTCTTGCGACCGCGGATAAAAAACCCCGGTACGCCCAAAGGCTCACTAAGTGTAAAGCGTATTCTTCCTCCGGCATAGGCGGTAAAGCGACCTGAATCCTTCTCGGGTATTGTAAACAAGCCATCAGGTGTTATTGAGGAGGTGATTCCGAGCTTCAAAAATATACTCGTCAGCTTTGGCATATCCTTTGGCTCCACCTTTCCCTTTCTATATCCGAAAACCAACTCATTAAGACTTGCCATATCCGAGTCTTACCTCCGTTATTCTGCCGTAAATCTCAACCGTACGCTCTTCGAGAACGGATATTCCGAGCGACTCGCCTACGACGGTCATACGCCCGGAGTGAGAAAGTAAAAGAATACTGTCCTCTGTATATTCTCCTATGCCCATTACTCCGCTGATAACGGCAACCGCTCCCCTTAAGGATTTCTTTATCTCAACGTGAAATGACTCCTCTGAAATAGTGGAAAGTATAGTCTTTATCCCAAGTCTTTTTTTGCTACCAGTCATTTTTATCCTTTACCTTTCATAGCTTCTATTACAGTAAAAATGTATGGTCGGTAGGATTGAAAAATGACAAAGGAAAGAGCTGAAGATAAATGGATAACGCGGTGGCGAAATGAGGCAAGAGCCCTACTCCTCCTTGTTTTTGTTTTATTATTCGGCACGGTTATTTCAGTAGAAAGCACAGAGTACGTTAAGGAAGGGCTCAAGCTCGCGATAGAACGGGTAATCCCCTCTTCCTTCCCGTTTATGATCATTTCAGATATGTACGTATGCTATGGCAGACCCGAAAATATACGTCTGTTATCGTGGACTCTGCCTAAGCTCGTAGGGATAACACCGTCAGGGCTTCCCGCTATAGTATGCGGAAACATAGGCGGATTTCCAATAGGCGCGAAGATCGCGTCGGATCTGTATATGAGCGGATCTATAAGTAAGGAGGAAGCAGAAAGGCTGCTTCCTATGTCCAACAACCCTTCCTGCGCATTCGTTATGGGGGGTGTCGGCCTGGGAATATATCAAGACCTGCGAGTCGGACTTACACTTTTATTATGCATCTATTCAGCTACTGTTATTGCAGGAATCATTACAAAGAACAGATACACGCATTTTGATAATCAGCAATATATTACAGGGCAGAAATATAGTTTTATCGAGTCTGTAAAAGGAGCGGGAGCAGCCTCGATCAGTATAATATCCTTTGTTTCCCTCTTCTCAGTTGGTTTGGGAATAATTAAAAAACGCGTAAAATACGCGCCTATATCTGTTATTGTTTTTGCATTTTCAGAGGTCACTAATGCTGTAAACTATTTCTCTAAATTCGCGCAAAACAACCCTCTGTTATCTGTGTCTTTATCAGCATTTTCACTCGGCTTTGGCGGGATGTCGGTCGGAATGCAATCAACAGTTTTTACCTCAAAGTGTGGATTAAATATGAGAAAATACTATTCCTTTAAGTTACTTGAGGGAATAATTGCCGCAGCGCTGTGCGCTATATTTTTCACAATAAAAAACAACTGCGGAGCTATCGGTTAGCTCCGCAGTTAATTTTATTTATTCCTCAGGCTCGCCCTCAGTCTCACCCTCAGTACCCTCTTCAAGATCGGGGTTGCTGGGAACGGGAACTATGGGAAGCTGAATGCCACCCTCAGTGCCGAGAGGATCATCTTTCATATCAAAATTGGGATCTGTGCTGTCCACGGGGCCGTCTCCGGTACCATCGCCTGTGCCGTCACCGGTGCCGTCTCCGGTGCCGGGACCATCAGGAGTATCCTCTGTTCCAAAGATAAGCTCCTTAATGTTGTCGATAACTGAGCAGGAGCAAAGGCCGAATACAAGTACAGATACAAGGAGTAACGCTAAAAGCTTTTTCATAAGTCCTCCAAAAAACTTTTTTCTTTATTATACCATCTGAATATATGAATGTCAAGTATCAACTTATAAAAACATTTTATATTTAGATAGCAGTGAGATATGACGGGCATTTATAGCAAGATGAAAAATGCCCGTCGCTATCAAGCAAAATTACTTGGAGAGTCTTGCCTCAAGAGCAGTGAGCTCCTCATAAAGCTCGGCGGGAACTCTGTCACCAACCTGCTTGTAGAACTCGTGAATGCCCTTGCAGTCCTCAAGCCAAAGCTCGTTATCAACCGAGAGAAGCTCACGGAGAGTATCCTTGGTGATATCAAGGCCCTCAAGCTCGATGTCATCAACGTTGGGAACGTAGCCGATAGGAGTCTCAACTGCGCCTACCTTGCCGTCGCAACGAGCAAGAATCCACATAAGAACACGCATATTGTCACCGAAGCCGGGCCAGATGAAGTGTCCCTCGTCATCGGTTCTGAACCAGTTAACGTGGAAGATCTTAGGAGCGTTGGTAAGCACCTTGCCCATGTTGAGCCAATGCTGCCAGTAGTCACCCATATCGTAGCCTACGAAGGGACGCATAGCCATAGGATCGCGACGAACTACGCCGACTGCACCTGCAGCTGCTGCGGTAGTCTCGGAGGCCATAATAGAGCCAACGAAGGTACCGTGCTGCCAGCTGGTAGACTGATATACGAGGGGAGCGGTCTTTGCACGGCGGCCGCCGAATACGATAGCGGAGATCGGAACGCCTGCAGGATCGTTAAACTTATCGGAAAGGCAAGGACAGTTAGCCGCCATAGCGGTGAATCTGGAGTTGGGGTGAGCACCGGAGGTGTTGACCTTATCCTTCTTGTCATACTTGGTGTAATCCCACTTCTCGCCCTTCCAGTTAAGAGCGTTCTTGGGAGGATTGTCATTGAGACCTTCCCACCAAATGGTGTTGTCATCAAGGTTGTGACAAACGTTGGTGAAGATAGTATCCCTCATAGCGGTATGAAGAGCGTTGGGGTTGGAGTGCTCGTTAGTGCCGGGAGCAACGCCGAAGAATCCGTTCTCGGGGTTAACAGCCCAAAGGCCGCCGTCCTTAACGCGGAGCCAAGCAATATCGTCACCTACGCACCAGGTCTTATATCCCTTATTCTTATAAATTGCGGGAGGAATAAGCATTGCAAGGTTGGTCTTGCCGCAAGCGGAGGGGAACGCAGCGCTTATGTACTTAACCTCACCCTCGGGATTCTCAATACCGAGAATGAGCATATGCTCTGCCATCCAGCCTTCCTTTCTGCCGAGGTAGGATGCGATACGGAGCGCAAAGCACTTCTTACCGAGAAGAACGTTTCCACCGTAACCGGAGTTAACAGACCAGATGGTGTTATCCTCGGGGAAATGACAGATATATCTCTTCTCCTGGTCGATATCTGCGCGAGCATGAAGTCCCTTGATGAAATCAGCACTGTCACCGAGAGCCTCAAGAACGTTGGTTCCTACTCTGGTCATAATGATCATATTGAGAACAACGTAGATGGAGTCGGTAAGCTCGATACCGTACTTAGCAAAGTCAGAGCCTACAACAGACATGGAATAAGGAATAACGTACATGGGCTTATTCTTGTAAGAACCCTTGTAAAGCTTAGAAAGCTTAGCGTAGCACTCCTGAGGATCCATCCAGTTGTTAATGTTACCTGCATCCTCCTTCTTAGAAGTACAGATAAATGTTCTGTCCTCTACTCTTGCAACGTCGTTGATAGCGGTTCTGTGAAGGTAGCAGTTAGGATAAAGATCCTGGTTAAGCTTTACAAGCTCACCAAGCTCACACGCTTCCTTACGGAGAGCCTCAGTCTGCTCAAGAGAACCGTCGACAAGAATGATCTCAGAGGGGTTTACGAGTTCTGCCATCTCGGCGATCCACTCGTTAACGAACTTGTTGTTAGTAACGTTTGCGTTCATAGTTTATCTCCTTAATTAATTAAATAACAAATCAAATCGTGTAAATTGCCAACTTACCACAAATACATTATATCACAATAATAAAGTCTTTGCAACAGATTTGAGAAATAAAAATCAAAAGATTGTTAAAAAATTATTAAGTCGAAGACTGTATTTTTCTGCTTTTTGCTGTAGAATTATCTTGCGAATTGGTAAATTTTACCATTTTAACGCTTTGATCTTTGTCAATCTTTTCGCTATTTTCACTCTTGATTTTATGAAGTAAATTGTGGTAAAATGTTGTTGTACTTTGGAATTTCCAAATTTTACTAATTTCAAATCAAAAAAAGGAGTTAAACAATGGAACAGACAGCAAAAATTCTAATTTGCTCGGAAAACAACGACGAGAGGCGTAAAATGATCGAGGCTCTGGCGAAAAGCGGATACAGGAATATTGACGAATGTATGACGGGCGACAGAGCAATTTCTATGCTCTCCTGCGGCTCGTATGACGTAGTGATAACCGATCTTTGGATGAGCGGACTTGATGGAATCGGAATAATACGTAACGCAAGCAACCTCGGGTTAAAGAAAAAGCCCGCCTTTGTACTTACCTCACCCATAAATAAGCAGAACATACTTATGGAGGCGTCAATGGCGGGCGCTGATATTTGTATTCTTAAGCCGGTGGATCTTTTATCACTCAGAGCTCACATAGACACTCTGGTAAAATTACGCGCGGGTGAAGGAGTATCGGGATATGAAAAGCTCTCGGATCTGCCGGATATGGAGGCGCAGGTAACAAAGATAATCCACCAAATAGGCGTACCGGCCCATATCAAGGGATATCAGTACTTAAGATGCGCAATACTTATGGCTATCGATGACGAGGAGGTAATCAACTCTGTTACTAAGGTACTCTATCCATCAGTTGCAAAGAAGTATCAGACTACAACATCGAGAGTAGAAAGAGCGATCCGACATGCGATAGAGGTGGCTTGGGACAGAGGTGATATCGATACTCTCAACTCCTACTTCGGCTATACAATACAAAACAGCCGTGGAAAGCCAACAAACTCTGAGTTCATCGCAATGATAGCGGACAACCTCCGTTTGAAGTACAGATACACGACTGTTTAGTATTAAATTATTTATCCTGTGGGTTATTTCCGAAAAACCTTCTGCCCTCCATGGCGCGAAGAAGAGTGACCTCATCGGCATACTCTATATCCGCTCCAACGGGAATACCGTATGCAAGTCTGGATATCTCTACAGGATACTTCTCAAGAAGTCTGGCAATATATGCGGCAGTAGTATCGCCTTTAGGGGTGGGGTTGGTAGCAATAATGATTTCCTTAACTCCGCCCTTTTCTACTCTCGCAACGAGCTCCTTTACCGTAAGATCCTCGTGAGTGACATTGTCAATGGGAGAAAGCGCTCCGCCGAGAACATGATAGGTACCGCGGTATCCGCGAACCTTCTCCATAGTCATAACATCCTTAGCATCCTCAACCACACAGATGACCGAGTGATCTCTGTTAGGAGAAGAGCAAATGTCACATGGCTCCTCGCTTGAGGAAAGTCCGTAACACACGGGACACTTAAATACATCACGCTTTACACCGACTATAGCGTCTGCAAAGCGAAGAGCATCATTCTCGGACAAGTTGAGAACGGCAAAGGCGTATCTTGCAGCAGTCTTGGCTCCTACACCGGGAATCTTTCTGAATTCCTCGATAAGCCTCTGTATAGGTAAAATATATTCGGCCATATTATCAGAACAAACCGTTCATACCGGGGATGTTCATACCTCCGGTGAGCTTAGACATCTCTGCAGAAGCGTCTGCCTCAACCTTCTTTATCGCCTCGTTTACACCTGCAACAATAAGATCCTCGAGAGTCTCGATATCATCAGGATCAACGATTTCCTCCGCGAGCTTTACCGAGAGGATCTCCTTCCTACCGTTTATCTTTACGTTAACAACGCCGCCGCCCGCCTGGATCTCATACTCACGAGCCTCAAGCTCAGCCTGCTTCGCGGCCATGTCCTCCTGCATCTTCTGCGCCTGCTTAAGCATGGACTGCATATTTCCGCCGCCCATTCCCTGAGGAATTCTAACTTTCATCTTTCGTCTGCCTTTCTATGTTAGGTAAATTTAAAACAACGTATTCATTGAACCGATATTACTCTCTATCTCGTCGGAGAAGTCTCCAATAGAAGAAGTATCAAGCGGCTCTATATTAAGTCTGATCTGTTCCGGAGGCAGATTCTCTTTTTCAGCAAGAATTCCGCGGAGTATAGAGAGATCGGAGTCGCTTTTTGCCAGCTTATTTGCAAAGAACGAGTTCATCCTGATAAGGAAGGAACCGTCCGGCCTCTTATACGCCTCAGACTTCTTAAACTGTACAGACAACGAGCATTTGAGCTCGCCTATCCTCTCAACAACGTATGGCCACCTGTCATACTTTATAGGTTTTCCATCTCTGGAAACTGTCGTTTCTGCCTTGCTTTTTGTATCGATATTTCGATTTTTTACCGTTTTATCTTCGGCTTTTTCTTCAACGATCTTAACGGTAGGAAGCACCTTAACGTTAGTCTCATCGTTAACTATCCTCGAGACTGTTCCAACGCCCAGCTTCATCATAGAGAGTTCTCTTTCGAGCTCATCAACGCGAAGAGCCAAGGACTCGGGAGAGAATGAAGATTTCGCGTCGCACATACGGGTAAGAGCGATGTCAGCGATCGAGCGTTTGGAGTTGAATGCCCTCTGCATATCGGCCATAGCTCCCTCGAGTAACGATACATGGTAAGAAAGACGCGCGGGAGTAAATTCCCCTGCGAGTTCAACCAAAGTCTCATACTCTACCTCGGTAAGATCAAGATAGTCCTTGGCGCGCTCGGAGTTCTTAACTACCATAATATCTCTGTATGAGTCAATTATCTCCTGCCAAAACACAGAGATGTCGGCGCTATTCATAACCACCTCGTTTACAGTGGCATACACCGCCGTATAATCCTGTTTAAGAATAGACTTGATAAGTCTGTACGCGTTGTCTCTGTTACCGGAGCCCACGGTCTCAAAAACAAGCCTTTCATCTATCGTCCTGCGCGCACCTGCGCAAAGCTCAAGAAGGCTAATCGCATCACGCATGCCTCCGCGTGAAACCCTGGCGATAACTCTCGCACCGTCATCGGTAAGAGATATACCCTCGTTCCCTGCAATATGCTTCAGACGAGACATTATATTGTCTGTAGAGATCCTTCTGAAATCAAATCTTTGACATCTGGAAACTATCGTAGTCGGGAGCTTGTGGAACTCGGTAGTCGCGAGAATGAACACGACGTATGACGGGGGCTCCTCAAGAGTCTTGAGAAGGGCGTTAAACGCCGAGCCGGACATCATATGCACCTCGTCTATGATATACACACGATACTTGAGAAGCGCGGGAGTGAAGGCTATCTCATCCTTCATATCTCTGACGTTATCGACACCGTTGTTACTTGCAGCGTCCATCTCAATAACATCGGTGGCAGTTCCGGCATCGATGCTACGGCAGGACTCGCACTCGTTACAGGGGTTGCCGTTTCTCGGATTAAGGCAGTTCACTGCCTTGGCAAGTATCTTCGCACAGCTTGTCTTACCTGTTCCGCGCGAGCCGCAAAACAGATATGCATGCGAGAGCTTATCGCCGGCAACCTCGTATTTAAGAATATCGGTTATCGCATCTTGTCCCGAGACGTCATCAAAATCGACCGGGCGCCATTTACGGTATAAAGCTCTGTAATCCGACATACGACCTCCTCTGTAGTGTGAAAGTAAATAAAAAAAGCGCGAAGCGGTAGACAAAACAAGGTCCCTGTACGCGCTTTGTTCGATGCGTCGGAAAGAGCCATACACCCAAACTTCGAAAATCCCCCTACATACGGTAACCGCCACCTCTACTCCGAACAGGCTGCCTCGCGGCACACCCGATAAACCGCTTAATGCTGCTTGGTTCCCCACCTGACATGGTTCACGGCCTCGCGTTGCGCAAGACCCATTCTTCAACATAGAAAATGACGGTGCAGACTACACAGGACGAGCCCTCCGGATGGGAATGAACCCCTGCTATAGCGGATTTCAGGTACAAGGTACCGCTACCACCCCGGCTGGTATGACTCCACCCGACGCACCGATAAATTTTAATTAGACCTTTACAGTCTTAAAGATTATATCACATATATTTTAAAAAATCAATAGCTTTGTCGGATTTTTTATCGACAAATTACTCCAAATCAGTAAAAAACTCAGATAACGAAGCCTCCGCTCACGTTAAGCACCTCACCTGTTATGAAAGATGCCTTATCGCTCGCAAGGAAGAGCGCTGCCTCGGCAACGTCAGAGCATTCACCGAAGCGCATAAGAGGTGTCTCGTCAATGAGCGCTTCCCTGTCCTCGTCCGAAAGGTGGCTGTTCATCTCCGTGTTGATAACGCCGGGCGCTATGGCATTGACTGTTATACCCGAGGGTCCGAGCTCCTTGGCAAGAGCCTTAGTCATACCAATGAGCCCTGCCTTTGCAGCGGAATAATGAACCTCACAGGACGATCCAACAAGTCCCCACATGGAGCTGATATTGATTATTCTACCTTCTTTTCTCTTAAGCATATCGGGAATTACTCCTTTGGAGTAAAGAAAGGCACCGGTAAGATTGACAGCGAGAGTTTCGTTCCACTCTTCAATGGAAAGGTCGGTAAAGAGCGAGAAGGAGGAAATAGCGGCGTTGTTGATAAGGCAATCTATGCTTCCGTACTCGGAAAGTGTCTTAGCTATCGCGGAGTTGACATCCGACTCTACGGCCGAATCAGCCTTGATGGGAAGGGCGCCGGTATTCTTAGCAAGCTCATTTGCCCTAACGTCGCTGGATCTATAGGTAAATGCAACGTTATATCCGTTTTCAGAGAAAAGGCGGACGAGCTCACGGCCAATTCCTCTTGAGCCGCCCGTGATCAATACAGTTTTCATTATATTCTCCATAAAAATTTATACGTATATTATATACTTTTTTATCCGCAATGTCAACTCGTTTAGATAAAGACTTGAATTTTTCAAGAATTTTAGGTATAATTATTCTTACTCGAGATGACTTAATCTTTAAATGACGAAAGGAAATCACTATGATTCTCGTAATTGGCGCTCAAAAAAAGAGGGCGCAGGCGATAAGCGATATATTCTACTACATGGGAGTAGTATCCTATGCGGTAACACCAACGGAGGCACTCTCGGAAATATCCGGACTGTACAAAGCCGTTCTGGTCGTAACTCCGGAGTCTTTGCCGGATGCTAAGGACCTCGTCGAAAGACTCCGTTCATACAACGCGAAGACACCGATCTTCGCTATAACGGACGCTCCCGCATCAGAATACCCACAGTCGATCTTCGACTCAACCTTCCCCGATTCTATATACTCATCCACTCTTATCGAAGGTGTTGTTGCTTATCAGCACGAGAAAATGATTCCTATCAGCGCACACTACAGACTCGCAGGCATTGATGCATCCTGCACGAGCGATGTGGTAAAGGTCTTCGACACCCCGATATCCTTCACCAAGACCGAAACTATGATACTGCGATATCTCATAAGCGCGTATCCGATACCTATGAGCGCGAGAGATATATTAAAATTTGCCTTCAAGCCCTCAAGAAGACCGGAGATAACAAGCATAAGGACTCACATATCAGTGATGAATAGAAAATTCCGTGAAATAAGAGGTAAAAACCTCTTTGTCAACATTCAAGGTAAAGGCTATGCAGTATCTACCCCCGAGCTGATAAAAGCACTTGATGAAGCAAAATGATGCAAAATGCATATCCCTGTGCGGATATGCATTTTCTTTTTTTCCGGGAATATAATTGGATACTGCAACAAAAAATATTTTGGGAGAAGAAATTGAGAGAATTATCACGTATTCTTTTAAGATTCATAAGTCTTATACTTGGAATTGAGGAGTTTGAGAGCTTTCCGCCTCCGCTCTCCAAGGATGAGGAAGCACGAGCTTTTGAGAGGATGAGGAGCGGAGATAAAAAAGCAAGAGAAATTATCATTGAAAGAAATCTGAGACTCGTCTCGCACATTATCAGGAAATACTATTCTACATATCAGTATCCCGATGAGCTGTTAAGTGTCGGCAGCCTTGGACTGATCAAGGCTGTAGACTCTTTCAAAAGCGAGTACGGAACAAGGTTTGCCACATACGGTGCAAAGTGTGTGCAGAACGAGATACTGATGTACTTCAGAAGTCAGAAAAAGATGCAGGGTGAGGTATCAATTAACGACACGATAGACGTTGACAAGGATGGCAATCCCCTGACCTACTTAGATGTTATCAGCGTTGATGAAGACATAGCGGACAGTGTGGATCTGAGAATACACACCGCACGGTTATGCGAGCTTGTAAACACTAAGCTCGACGAAAGAGAAAAGGAGATAATCATCCTAAGATACGGACTTGAGGGCTACAAGCCATTGACACAAAGAGAGGTCGCAAATCACTTAAGGATCTCACGCTCATACGTATCGAGAATTGAGAAAAAGGCGCTCGAAAAGCTAAGAGACTCATTTGGTGCAAGGCCGGATTTTAATGATTGACGAATAAAATGCGAAATATGGTGTAAAACTATATTCAGCCGTATAATTAGAGGCAGAGTCACTTGTTTTAAGAGTGATGAATTATTGTATTACGGCTTAAACAGTATTTGAAAAGGACGGTCCGATCAAATGATGATCATGAACAAAATCGCCTTGGCGATCGCAATCATTGGTACACTGAACTGGGGTCTGGTCGGCTTGTTCTCCTTTGATCTCGTCGCCTGGATCGCAGGCGGAGCTGAAACCGTGCTTGCAAGAATAATCTACGTTGCAGTTGCTCTTGCGGGTATTTGGTGCATCTCTCTGCTCTTCAGAAACGAGGAAGAGGCGCTCGAGCACGGCGTATAATAAAGCGTCACCCCGACGGCTGTCGTCATTTGATGATAGCCGTTTTTCTTTTTTTCGCATACAATAAAGGTGAGGTTTTTTCGGATTTGCGGTTTAAAAATACCTCCGAAGGCAAGAATATAGATAAGAGTTGACCTTACCGTTATTTCACTTTGCCAAGTATAAGTTGAAAGGAAAAGAAAAAATGACTATAAGACGCGGTGATATATTTTACGCAGATCTAAGCCCTGTTATCGGCAGCGAGCAAGGAGGTCTGCGCCCCGTACTGATAGTACAAAATGACGTCGGAAACAAATACAGTCCTACGGTTATAGCAGCGGCTATAACCTCAAAAATGGGAAAGGCAAAATTGCCGACGCATATCGATGTTTCCGCACCGAGCGTAGGACTCGCTAAGGACAGTGTGATACTGCTCGAACAGATTCGTACCTTAGACAAGCAACGATTGAAGGAAAAGATGGGGCACCTCGACGATGCAACAATGCAGGTCGTAAACAGCGCAATTCAGGTAAGCTTTGGCCTTGGCGGTGCGGGTGCAATAGGTTAATCTTTTTCGTCATATTTCAATATGCTTTATCATATTCTAAAATAGCAGGAGAACTGCTATTAACTCTATAAGGGACGGTAAAGCATGAATAAGTATATGCCCGAGGGATACATCGTATCCACTCATAAGAATCGAGAATATATATCAAGTATAGAAGGATTGGAGGCTGCACTCGACAAGGGAGTAATCCTTGAAGCAGGTGTAACGTTATGCGACCACAACTTCAATCTGCACGTAGACCTGGGCCCAAGGGTGCGTGCTGTGATCCCAAGAGATGAGGTACTGTACGTCAAAGAAGGAGAAGAAATAAAGGATATCGCAGTGCTGACAAGAGTCGGAAAGACCGTATGCTTTAAGGTAATAGGCTTTGACAGGCACGACGCATGCAAAACAACGGTAATTCTGTCGCGCAGAGCCGCACAAATGGAATGTATAAACAACTACATATCCACACTTATCCCCGGTGACATAATACCTACAAAGATAACGCACCTTGAAAGCTTCGGCGCCTTTGTGGACATTGGCTGCGGTATTACCTCCCTGCTCTCAATAGACTCAATATCGGTATCAAGGATCTCACACCCCTCGGTCAGACTCGCCGTAGGCGACATGATACACACTGTGGTGAAAAGCATAGATTCAAAAGGCAGAATATACGTTTCCGAACGCGAGTTGCTCGGCAGCTGGAGCGAGAACGCCTCTCTATTCAATGAAGGACAGACGGTCAAAGGGGTCATCCGAAGCGTGGAAAACTACGGTGTATTTATTGAGTTAAGGCCAAACCTTGCCGGACTTGCGGAATACAGAGACGATGTGCGCCCGGGTCAAGCAGCCGCGGTATATATAAAATCAATAATCCCGGAGAAGATGAAAATCAAACTGATCATCATAGATTCTCACGACGAGGAGGAATATCCCGAGGAGCTCGAGTATTTCATCGATACTGACAATGTCAGGCACATAGACTCCTGGCAATACTCTCCTCCAAACTGCAAAAAGGTGATAGAGACCGTTTTTGTATAAATTGAATAACAAATATTTATACCCGAGACAATAAAAAGTTTAGGGTTTTTTGTTGATTTATAGAAATTTTGATGATATAATTAAATAAAAGAGATGAAAAAGGAGGATGTATGGTACACATCGGAAACGATTGGGACTCTCTTCTTGAGGCTGAATTCAAGAAGGATTACTACCTTTCCCTTAGGGAATTTCTAAAAACAGAATACTTCTCAAGAAAAATATATCCGCCTATGAACGATATATTCAACGCTCTCAAATACACTTCATACGAGAATGCCAGAGTTGTTATACTCGGTCAGGATCCATATCACGGCGAAGGTCAAGCTCACGGCCTGTGCTTCTCCGTCAAAAAAGGAGTCCAATTTCCGCCATCGCTAAAAAACATATTCAAGGAGCTCGGAGACAGTCTCGGTATCCCCACTCCCGAATCGGGAGAGCTTGTAGGCTGGGCAAAGCAAGGTGTGCTTCTGCTTAACACCACGCTCACCGTACGGGAGGGATCTCCGCAGAGCCACAAGGGTAAAGGTTGGGAGATACTGACCGATAGGATCATCGAGCTGATGAACGAAAAAGATAGACCTGTAGTGTTTATGCTCTGGGGCGGAAATGCGAGAGCAAAGAAGTCACTGATAACCAATAAAAAGCACCTTGTACTTGAGTGCGCACATCCAAGTCCCCTATCTGCTTATGCAGGCTTCTTTGGTTCAAACCACTTTGCGAAAGCAAACGACTATCTCATATCTATGAATGAAAAACCGATAGACTGGTCAAGAATTAACGAATAAGGAAGGAGAACGAATATGAAATTGCTTGAAGAAAGAATCCTCAAGGACGCAGAGGTCCTGCCCGGTAACGTAATCAAGGTAGACAGCTTTATCAACCACCAGATGGACACCGAGCTGATATCAAAATGCAGCGAGGCATGGTATGAAGCATTCAAGGATGCCGGAGTGACAAAAATACTCACCATTGACGGCTCCGGAATCGGTATCGCTTGTCTTACCGCGCTCCATTTTAAAGTACCCGTTCTCTTTGCAAAAAAATCAAATGCGACGAGCAAGGTGACAGATGAGTTCTACTCCACTACCGTTGTATCCTTCACCCACGGGCACGAATACAATGTACTCGCAAAGAAGAAATTCATAACCAAGGAGGACAGAGTCCTCATCATAGACGACTTCCTCGCCAACGGCAGCGCGATGAGAGCCTTGATCTCTCTCGTAAAAAATGCGGGCGCTACGGTCGTAGGCTGCGGAGCGGCTGTAGAAAAGGTATACCAGGGAGGCGGAGAGTATATCCGCAGACTTGGATACAGAGTAGAATCCCTTGCAAGAATTTCGTCTCTCAGCGACGATGGTAAAATCGAATTCTGCTAATCTGCTTAAAATTAAATTCCCACTTTGGACGGTGGATTCGTTCAAGGTGGGCATTTGTTGAGGTAACGTATGAAAAGACTGCTAATTATCGACGGGCACAATCTACTCTTCCAAATGTTCTTTGGAATGCCGTCGAGGATCATAGGAAATAAAGGCCAGGCAATCCAAGGAGTCATTGGGTTTGTCGGCGCGCTTAACCGCCTTGCAGATATGTATCACCCAACTCATTTATGCGTGATGTTTGACGGTGAGAAGCACAATCCGAGGAAGGACGTGCTTGAGGAATATAAGGCGAACAGAATTGACTACTCCGAAGTTCCCGAGGAGGAAAATCCCTTCTCACAGCTTCCTCTCATTTACGAGGCTCTTGACTATATGGGAGTTAAACACATGGAAACTACAACGTGTGAGACCGACGACGTTATAGCTGCTTATGCGGTAAAATACGGTGGAGAATGTGACGTGCTGATCTCATCATTTGATAGCGACTATTTCCAGCTGATAAACGAAAAAGTAAAGGTAATACGATACAGAGGAAAGTGCTCAACTCTCTGCGACGAAAGATATATAAGAGAAAAGTACGGAATATCTCCATCTCTGTATCTCGACTATAAGTGCCTGGTTGGTGATACCTCGGACAATATACCCGGCATACGTGGAATTGGTCCCAAGACCGCGGCAAAATTGGTAAACACCTATGGCGAAATCGAGTCTATTGTAAAAAGGTGCGAAGAGATAGAGAGCGAAAAGATAAAAGTAGCTATAAAGGAAGGCGTTGATATTTTAAAAAGGAATATGTCTCTTATAAGCCTTAGGGGTGACGCTGAGCTTCCCTTCACTCTCGATGAGATCGTGTTCAATAATCCGTATGTAAGAACCATGGACGTTATCAGGGGAATAGGGCATTAACACTCTATTGACAATATGTTCATGATATGATATACTGTAATTGTAATAATAAAGCAAGGAGGCAACTATGAAAAGAATTTGTACTTCGATACTTATTGTAATCACACTTCTCTCTTGTCTTTTACTGACAAGCTGTACGTCGGTAAGCTCCGACGATGCAGAAGCGCTGATCAATGACTTTTGCTCCGCATTAGCCGAGGATGATTATGAGACCGCTGCCTCATATATGCACCCTATATGCAATCTCGATGCGAACAGTCTTAAGAGCTCTATAGAAAATATGGAAAAGACATTAAGCATCGACTTTGCTGACGGAATCGAGCTTGGAGACCGTACCTATTGGTACAAATCCGCGAACTTTAATACCAACGGTATTAAGGGAGCTTATACCGCACTTTCCATGAAGCACAATATTTCAATAAGCGGTAAGGACTTTGTGCTTGAGACAACGGTTATAGGTGACAAGACAGGCCTTATGATCAGCACCTTTAGAATAAGTGCAAATCAGTCTGTGAATAATAACGAGGCTTAAGCCAAATAAATACGCTCTGTATTTTGAGTGCAAAAAAGGACGAGATCTCTCGTCCTTTTTTAATCCTCTGTATATATCAAGGTCTCGGGATGCGAAAATACAAGCTCTATGCGTTTCTTCGGGTTTAACAGGAGATTGAGTACGGAGGGCTCGGTGGTGCCGAGCTTGGTGGTCATTTTTACCTTTCGGTATGGCTTGAATCCGCATTTTTCCTGCACTCTCTTTGACTGTAAATTGAAATCGTAATATCCGCAGGTGATAAAATCAAGGTCGCATTCGTCAAACAGGTAATCTATCACCGCACATACCGCCTCCGGCATAAGTCCCCTGCCCCAATAATCCTTACTGAGCACGTAGCCCATCTCGCGCCCCTTATAGGAGGAAAACTCGGTAAGCTTGTCCTCAAGGCCGTATTTCTCCACTCCGAGTGTGCCTATCACCTTGCCGCCGTCCTTGAGGCAGATGGCAAAGGTCTTGTCCTCCTCAATAAAGGTGTCAAGAATACTTCTCGTCTCATCTATGGAAACGTGGTGGCGCCAGCCTGCCATCTCGCCGACTCCCTCGACCGAGGCGTATTCATAAAGATCATCGGCATCGGAGGTGGTGAACGGACGAAG
This sequence comes from Clostridia bacterium, assembly GCA_017456895.1. Lineage (GTDB taxonomy): Bacteria > Bacillota > Clostridia > Oscillospirales > CAG-272 > UBA1740. The sequence continues at coordinate 6,461 of JAFTIN010000045.1, read as the reverse complement.
CACAAGCCTTTCTGTCTCTATAATTTTACCGTTTATCTTAAATTCAGCGTTCATACGTAAGCACTCCAAATGGATTTTGAGTTAATTATAGCACATAAATCCAACAAGAGCAATAGTGTCAGAACATATTCCTTGATTCATATTTATTGATTGACATTTCAACCTTACTGTGATATAATTTATTCACAAAGCTCAAGGGAGTAGATATGAAAAAGACAACTTTACTTATGTTTTTAATGATGGTAGCAGTTATTACCGTCGTATTTTCCTCATGCAAAAATCACACTCACGAATACGGTGAGTGGTCGGTGCTGAAGGAGGCGACCTGCACCGAGGAGGGAGTCAAGGAAAGGCTCTGTAGCTGTGGTGAAAAGGAAACCTCGGTTATACAGTCCGGCGCCCATGCGTACGGCGAGTGGACGGTCCTGAATGAAGCGACCTGCCTTGCAGAGGGACTCAGGGAAAGAATCTGCAGCTGTGGCGCAAAGGAAGAAGAAGGGATTCCGATCGCTCCACACACAAGCTCGGACACCGGTCTTTGCGCCGTTTGTTCTGCAGAGCTCGGCCCTACCAAAGGAATAAAGTATGCTGTCTCGACGGATAAAAAGCACGCGGAAGTGATCGGCTACGAGGGTACCGATCCTCACGTTATCATCGCATCGGAATACGAGGGTGTACCCGTAACCAGTATACGCTACTCTGCCTTCAGCGGTTTTAACGCTCAAGGCAACATTATCAAGAGCATTCACGTACCAGAGAGCGTAACCAACATTGAACCCGGAGCCTTCTCTGACTGCGAAAACCTCGAGAAGGCAGTATTAAAGGCAAAAATAGATACACTTAGCGAATCGGCGTTCAGTGGCTGTCAGAGTCTAACGTCGGTAACGCTCCCCGAGACGGTAACGTCCATAGGGCAGTTCGCCTTCCAAGACTGTAAAAGGCTCGAAAACGTTAATCTGTCCGAGAATTTGACCGAGATCGGCAGCTTTGCCTTCTTCGGATGCCACTCCCTCTCACAAATCAGTATTCCAAATAGTGTAACAAGCATTGGTACTGCGGCATTCGAGTCCTGCAAAAAGCTCACCGAGCTCGCTCTCCCGAGCGGTATCACGGTTATTGAGGATATGACCTTCCGCGGCTGTGAGTCGCTTGAGCGCATATGTATCCCGAACGGTGTTACCGATATCAAATATCAGGCCTTCAGTGGCTGCAAGGCACTAGACGGAGTTGTCCTCCCCGACGGGCTCCTAAATCTTGGAGAAGAGGCTTTCTATGACTGTGACAGTCTCTCCGAGATAAGGATACCCGGCACGCTTGAGGTTATACCATACTCCGCGTTTCTCTATTGCCAAGGACTCAAGAACGTAGAGATCGGCACAGGAGTCAAGCAGATATCCGCAAGGGCATTCAGCAATTGTTCTAATCTTACAAGCATCGTTATTCCCGAGGGCGTAGTAGCTTTAGGCGGCAGCGCATTCTACTATTGCTCAAATCTGTCGAGTGTCATTATCCCCTCTACTCTCGTTGAGGTTGACGGAGGAGTATTCGATTGCTGCAACAGTCTCTCCTTCACCGTGCTTAACGGATGCAAATACTTCGGTGATGAGAAAAATCCTTATTATTTGCTTCTCGAAGCCTCCGATAAGGAAATGACCTCATGTCAGATACAAGAGGGCACGAGGATCATATGCTCTACGGCATTCTCGCTATGCAGAAGCCTTGCCGAGGTCATTATCCCCGATAGCGTGGTCACGATCGGAGCATCTGCATTCCATTACTGTGACTCCTTATCCTCCATTACCTTCGGAAGCGGTCTTAAAAATATAGGTCACAGCGCATTTGAATTCTGCAAGGGGCTCACGAGCATCACCATACCCGACTCGGTAGAAAGGATCAATGACAGTACGTTCCGTTATTGCTCTAGCCTTGAAAACGTCATTCTCGGCAATAGCGTCAAGTCGCTCGGCGAATATGCCTTTAACGGTTGTACCGCGCTTACATCTATCGAGATAGACAACGCTTTGACAAGCATTGGCCGTGAGGCGTTTGCAAACTGCGCCTCACTCGAAGGCATCTTTATTCCCCGCTCTGTTGAGCATATCGCTCTATGGGCATTTATCGACTGTAAGGCACTTACCATATACTGCGAGGCCGAGGAACTCCCCGAGGGCTTCGAGGGATACTGGAATTTTTGCTCCGGAAATATAAGCGGAACAGGATTCTGCACCGTGCTTTTCGGTCAGACAAAACAGTAACAAAGTAAAAAGACAGAGAATCAGAGTTCTCTGTCTTTTTTTATATTACGCGTAGGTTTTTATGAGGAAGAATGCGACAACTATGACGCCGAGGGCTATTCTGTATATACCGAAGGCGCTGAAGCTGTGCTTCTTTACAAAGCTCATAAGGAAGTCTATTACGAATACCGAGACGATAAAGGAAACCAATATTCCAATGAAGAGCAAAAGAAGCTCTATTAAGGTCACGGTAAAGCCCGCTAAAATGAATTTAAGCACCTTAAGGAGCGATGCACCGAGCATAACCGGGATCGCAAGGTAGAAGGAAAACTCAGCGGACGCTGTACGGGATACGCCGGTGAGCATACCGCCAAGAATAGTGGATCCGGAGCGAGAGGTACCGGGAATAAGAGAGAGGAACTGGTAGGCGCCGATAATAAACGCATCCTTGTAGGATATATCATAAACGTTCTCTATACGGTATTTCTTATCCTTCTTAACCCTCTCTACTACAATGAACGCAATACCGTAAACGATAAGAGCGATGGCAACTACAACGTAGTTGTAGAGATACTCATCAAGCAGGTCGTCAAGCAAGAATCCAAGCACTGCGGCAGGTATCACACCAACTATAACCTTAAGCCACAGATCGAGTATCCTCTTCCTCTCCTCCGGCCTATTCTTATAGCCAAAGGGAGATAATCTCCTCCAAAACATTACGGGAACTGCAAGTATAGCTCCGAGCTGAATAACAACAAGGAACATCTCCAAAAATTCATCAGAGAATCTAAGTCTGACAAGCTCGTCAAGGAGTATCATATGCCCGGTCGAGCTGATAGGAAGCCACTCTGTTATGCCCTCGACTATACCGATTAAGATAATCTTTAATATTTCAAGTAAGCCTTTCATTTTTCCTCCGAAAGGAATGAATTATGATGCGCGGATGATGTCGCCGGGCTTTACCGCAAATGGCATCTTCATATAGAAGGTCATATACGGATGCTTGGTGTCATCAATTTCGTTATGATCCTCGTCATAGAGCTCTGTGACGGTAAGAGGCTGACCAACCTTGCCGGGAGTGAGAAGCTCAATGCTGTCCCCCTTGACCATCTTGTTTCTCTGTGTCATAAGAGCCTCACCCGTCTGTTCATCGTATGAGACAACTACTGCAAGATATGCCTTATCCTTGATATATCCGGTAGTCTCTGCGGTATTAGCATCGGTGTGAGAGTCAGTGAAGTAGTAACCGGTATGGTAATCTCTGTGGCTGACAGACTCAAGCTCACGATACCAAGCAGGGTCATACTTATAGCTACCGCTAAGGTAGGAGTCAATGGCCATCTTATAGGTATTAGTAACTACGGAGGTGTAATACGCGGACTTCATTCTTCCCTCTATCTTGAAGGAATCTATACCCGCCTCTATAAACTCCGGAACGTGCTCAATAGTGCAAGTATCACGGCTGGCCATAATAAAGGTCTCACCGTTTACTTCCTCTACGGGCATAACGCAATCGGGACGTTTCTCCTCGGTTATCTCGTAATTACGGATGGTGTAATTCCAGCGACATGGCTGAGCGCACATACCGCGGTTGGCATCTCTGCCAACAATATGATTTGAGAGCAGACAGCGGCCGCTGTAGGAAATGCACATTGATCCGTGAACGAAGCACTCGAGCTCAAGGTCCTCGGGTATATTAGCCTTTATAGCCTTGATCTCATCGAGGGTAAGCTCACGCGAGAGAACGACTCGGGAAGCACCTAAAGAGTGCCACGCTCGACAGTCCGCCGCAGATACCGAGCAGGCCTGAGTGGATATGTGTATCTGCTTTTCCGGTAACATTTCACGAGCGAGCATAAGCACGCCTATGTCAGCAATGATAAGCGCGTCAATATCTATATTTTTTAATTTTCCGAAGTAATCTTTGAGCAGATTATACTCATTCTCCCTCGGCATAGTGTTTACCGTGAGGTATATTTTTACGTTTCTTTCGTGCGCGTACTCTACCGCAGAGGCAAGCTCGTCTATGGTAAAATTGTCTGCCGCGGCACGCATACCGAAGATCTCTCCTGCAAGGTAAACCGCGTCTGCGCCGTAAAGAATAGACGCCTTCATCTTCTCAAAATTGCCGGCGGGAGCAAGAAGCTCGGGTCTTTTCATACAAGCCTATCCTTCGTTTTTTTCTTTATTGTAGCATATATATTTTCTTTTTTCAAGTAGCGAAAAGCAACAGATCTATTTCCCACGCGGGCAGGCACTTGAGTCTACGCAAGGTCATCTTGTAAAAGGGGTATCTTTCAGCAAGATAGATCGGAAGCTCGAATATATCCCTGCTCCTGTGATACAAAGAGACGAGCAAGGTTGGGTGAGAACGCTCTACGGTTTCGTGCGATCCGACAAGAGCCTCAAGCTCAGCGCCCTCCACGTCATACTTGATATAGTCAGGTGAAAGTCCGAGAGAGTCGATCGAAATAAGCGAAACACCGGTATCCTTATGCTCGTAGGAGGTAGTGGATGCAATCGAGGAATTACGGTTGCCCGAGGAGGAAAACTCCCCTGCTCCACCCTCGTGCCATACCGCCGCGTTTATCGGCTCGATCCTGTGCGAGGTGGTATTCTCGCTGTATTTTATCAGCTTCTTATAATTCTTTGGATCGGGTTCAATCGCAACTATTCTCTCAAGGTGTGGAAAATACTGTATAGCCTCTTTGGCGGTATCACCGTTGTAGGCGCCTGCATCAATATAAGTGCGCACCTCTCTCGCTGAGAGTTCTTTGTATAGCTCGTCCTTAGTCGACCACGTGTCCATCAGGTAGCGCATTTTTCCCGTGAGCTTGTAATTAATTATGCTCGCAAAGGCGTTTTTCGACTCCTCGTCAGCAAGAAGCGAGTGCGCCATTCGTATTCTGTCATAATTTGTATTGTAGAACTCTCTGTCGAAGTAATATTCACCTGTAACGGGCATATCCGGAACATACATATCGTATTCGGAATCTATTCCCTCAAGCATCTCAATGACTTCGGGTCTGTTCGAGGCAAAGGAGAGGACGATAACAAAGTCCGGATAGGTCGCTTTGATCTCGCTGAAGGACTTAACGCGCATACCGTGGAAGCTGTGTCCGCGAACAAATCCATCCGAGGCAAAGAAATCAGAGACGGTTATATTATATTTTTCGAATCTATCGATAAGCTTATCCGCTCCGTTACCCATTCCGTACACAACGATTGGCCTTGACTCGCGAGCGAGGGTGTCCCACATATCAGACACTACCGGGTATTCGGGCAGATCGCATTTAATATATCTCATATTTATACCGAATTTCTATTGAATTTAATTTTTATTTATGATAAAATGAAGTAAAAAGAATATCTTAAGGAGAAATAATATGAACTGTTTATTCTGCGCTATAATCAATGGAGACATCCCATCAAATAAGGTGTACGAGGACGAAAAGTGCTACGCCTTCCTCGATATAGCCCCTCAAGCACCCGTACACTGCCTCGTTGTGCCTAAAGCACACATCGGCTCGGTAGACGAGATCACAAGCGAAAACGCCGACGTTGTCGCGCATATTTTTACTGTCATACCGAAGATCGCCAAGGACCTCGGCCTTGTGGGCGGATACAGAATCGTCAGCAATATCGGTGAGAACGGTTGCCAATCCGTAAAGCATCTGCACTTCCACATCCTCGGCGGAGAGAAGCTCAGCGACAGAATGGCGTAATATCACAAAACATGTCAGATGAGTCGGAACTACGGCGGAATATACACATATTTCAAGAAGTACCGATGAAGTATCACGCAAAATTTATCTACGAGAAAGATAGAAATAACCGCTATGCAAGGTAAAACTCGCATAGCGGTTATTTCATACGCGGGGGCAAAGAGTGAATTACTTCTTCTCCTTAACCTTAGCTGCCTTACCAACTCTGCCTCTAAGATAGTAGAGCTTAGCACGGCGAACCTTACCTACGCGGTATACTTCAACCTTCTCAACGTTGGGAGAATGGATAGGGAAAGTCTTCTCTACGCCTACGCCGTAAGAAACTCTTCTAACAGTGAAGGTCTCGGAGATACCGCCGCCATGCTTAGCGATAACGGTACCGTCGAACATCTGAGTTCTGGTCTTCTCTCCCTCGGTGATACGAATGTAAACCTTTACACTGTCACCGATCTCGAACTGAGGAACCTCAGTCTTAAGCTGCTCATTTACAAAAGCCTGGATC
>JAFTIN010000044.1 GCA_017456895.1 Clostridia bacterium | reverse complement strand
TTCGCATGCGCGGCGGCGAAGCACGGCGCAGTCTTCACAGGGACGAAGCGCCTTAAGATAAAGGAAAGCGACAGAGCCGCAGTAATGGCCGAGGAGTTAGCAAAATTCGGCGTTTCGGTAAACGTATACGAGGACAAGGTAGTGGTCTATCCGGCAAGATTCCACGCCCCAACCGAGGCACTGTGCGGCCACAACGACCACAGAATAGTAATGTCTTTGTCTATACTTTTGACGCTGACGGGCGGTGAAATAACCGGCGCTGAAGCAGTAAATAAGAGCTATCCCTCATTTTTCGAGGACCTCGGCAAGCTCGGAATTGAGGTAAAAAAATATGACTATTGATAAGAACACAAAAATACTGATCGTAGGTCTTGGAGTTATCGGAGGAGGATACGCCGCCGCCCTGACCGAAAAGGGATACACCGTCGGGTGCATCACAAAAGAGCAAAAGGACATTGATTACGCCCTCGAAAAGGGTATGATCAGCTTTGGTACGACCGAGGTCGACGAGGCTACGGTATCATGGGCGGATCTCATCGTCTTTGCTCTCTATCCGACCGTCTTTATCGACTGGATCGAAAAATACCAAAGGTATTTTAAGCCCGGCACCCTGATCACCGACGTTACGGGTGTCAAGGGCAGCGTCGTCTCAAGAGTACAGTCGATGCTCCGCCCTGACGTTGAGTTCATCTCCGCGCACCCTATGGCAGGACGCGAAAGAAGCGGTGTCGAGTATTCCGATCCCGGAGTATTCAAGGGCGCAAACTACATAGTAACGCCCACAGAGAAAAATAGCGACGAGGCTATTGAGACCTGCAAGAATCTCGGCAAGATTCTCGGCTTTGCAAGAATCAGCGTTCTCTCCCCCGATAAGCACGACGAGATGATCGCCTTTCTCTCCCAACTCACACACTGTATCGCGGTCACGCTTATGACCTGCAACGAAGCGGAGGGGCTTGAAAAATACACGGGCGACTCCTTCCGCGATCTTACCAGAATAGCGAAGATAAACGACGCGATGTGGAGCGAGCTTTTCCTTATGAACAAGGACGCTCTTTTACGAGAAATGGATGCCTTTATCAACGAGTTCGAGTCGCTAAGACAAATGCTCATAGACGGTGACCGCGAGGGCATGCGAGCCATGATGAGAAGGTCGACCGAGAGGCGCTCTCTCTTCGATAAACCTGCCTGAAAAATAAGAAAAAATACAACAAAACAAAGATTTTTGATCGTGATAATCCAAAAGGACAGTAAATATGGAAAAAAATTTAACCTTCTACAGAAAGTTGCCTATCCCAAAGGAAATAAAGGCAGAGTTCCCTATATCAAAAGAACTGCAACAGTTAAGACAAAAGCAGATATCCGAAATGAGCGATATTTTTGAAGGACGCTCTGACAGACTTCTGCTCATCGTAGGTCCTTGCTCTGCTGACGCAGAAAAGCCCGTGCTTGACTACATTCTGCGCCTAAGAGACGTGCAGGAAAAGGTAAAGGACAAGGTCATGATAGTTCCGAGAGTGTATACCAATAAGCCGAGAACTACCGGTGAGGGATATAAAGGTATGCTCCACCAGCCCGACCCTAACGCGGCGCCTGACCTACTGAGGGGCATCGTCGCTATAAGACAGCTCCACCTCAAGACGCTCGCCGAGACAGGCTTCTGCCCTGCCGACGAGATGCTCTACCCGGAAAACTACAGATATCTTTCCGACATACTCGGTTACGTTGCCATCGGCGCTCGCTCAAGCGAAAACCAACAGCACAGACTCGTTTCCAGCGGTATAGACGTCCCCGTAGGAATGAAAAACCCGACCGGAGGCGACATATCGGTAATGATGAACTCAATCAAGGCGGCGCAGTCGAGTCACACCTTCCTCTACCGCGGCTGGGAGGTCGAGAGTAAGGGAAACCCTCTGTGCCATGCGATACTGCGCGGCTACGTTGACAAGCGAGGACAGTCACACCCCAACTACCACTTCGAGGATCTGTACTCCCTCTACGAGATCTATCAAGCCTCCGGACTCAAGAATCCCGCGGTGATTATAGACACCAACCACGCAAACTCCGGCAAAAAATATCTTGAGCAGCCGAGAATAGCCAAGGAGGTCCTCCACAGCGCGAGATACTCCCCCGAGGTGCGCTCGATCGTTAAAGGACTTATGATCGAGAGCTATATTGAGGACGGCGCGCAAAAGATCTCCGACTGCGAGGTATACGGAAAATCGATCACTGACCCCTGCCTCGGATGGGAAAAGACAGAGAGACTCATTTATGACATAGCAGATGCACTCTGATAGTTTAATTGGAACAGATAACGTACACTCGTACCGCGTCTGTTCCTTTTTCTATACATTCGTGCATTTATTGCGCTTTTTTTATGTATTACTCACAAAGTAAATGAATAAGTTGTAAATTCGCATTTTTTAACTGTACCCAACCTTGACTTTTCGACGCGAAGGTGATATCATATATGATGATTTATTATTTTCACACGTGTTTATTATTTTAAAAGGAGCAGATATATGAACTTCAGAAAACTGATATCGCTTCTTCTCTGTCTTATCCTTACCGTGAGCTGCGTGTTCCCGCTCGTAGCCTGCGGGGATAAGAATAAAGGCGAAGACGACGATAAAAACAACACACCCGGCGGTACCATAATCGGCGGCGAGGGATCGACCGAGAACGGCGAGACCGAATACACCGTCAAGGTAGTGACCGTCGGAGGCATGCCTCTTGAGGGCGTTATGGTATACATCCATAACGGCGAGGGCTACAGTGTATGCACCGCGCCCCAGGAGACCGACAAGGACGGCATGGCAAAATTCAAGCTCAAGACATCTAACGACTACTCCGTGCAGATCGACGGCGTACCGAAGGGCTACAACGTAAGAGAGGGTCTGACCAAGGACGACAGATACCCCCTCACAGCACCCGACACGGTGATCAAGGTTTCCTCCGCGCCCATCAAGACCGGCGGCTTTGAGGACACCTACGAGCTCGGCGACGTAATGTACGACTTCACTCTCACCGATATAGACGGCAAGACCTACAAGCTCTCCGAGATGCTCGAGAAGAAGGATATGGTCATGCTCAACTTCTGGTACGTAGGCTGCTCGAACTGCGCGCTTGAGTTCCCCTATATCAACAGAGTATACGCAGACTATAAGGACGATATCGAGATCCTCGCTATAAACGACTATCCCTCCGACACGGTAGAGGACGTTGAGGGCTATAACGAATACATTCACAAGGTCTACGGTACGCTCAACGAGGACGAGAACCTCGAAATGCCCCTTATAAAGCTCGGAAACGAGAACCTCTCGATCTCCTCCTTCGAGTCAGGCGGATGGCCCACCACGGTAATCATCGACAGATACGGCGTTGTATGCATGATCGAGGTTGGCGCAGTACTCGGCGAAGGCAAGTGGAAGAACGTGTTCGACCACTTCGTAGGCGAGGACTACAAGCAGACTCTCATCACGGATAACTCCATCCTCAATCCTCAGATCGAGCCCACCGTAAAGTGGGATGAGAACTCCGAGAGCGCTATAGCAGGCGCCTTCAACAGCGGCGACATCAAGGTAAGCTATCACCCCGAGACCAACGAGAAGGACGCCAAGTACGCTTGGCCCTTCGTAGTAGATACCTTTAACGGTGAGACGGTCATCCGCCCCTCAAACCAGGGTGTGGACAACTCCTTCTCCATCCTCTACGCTGACGTCGAGCTCAAGCCCGGCCAGGCGATCATGTTTGACTGGTTCGCATCAACTCAGAACAACGAGATGGGTTCAGACGTACTATACATTCTTGTCGACGGTAAGGATATCTACTCCATCTCCGGCATAAGTGAGGAAGGATTTGAGATCTGCTGTACCTACGTTGATCCCCGTCCGCTCGTTCCCGGTGTTAACGACAATGACGTGGCAACCTACGAGGTAGCATTCGCATACTATAAAGACACGGTCGAGGCAGAGGGTGACGATACCGTCTACCTCAAGGATCTCAGAGTCGTAAGCGTTGATGAGATCCCCGTAGAGACCTACATCTTCCGCTATGCGGCAACCGATCTCAACGAGACAAAGGACGGCTATAACACCTACGTTAACGTTTACCTTGCTCCCGACGGCTACTACAGAGTCGGCGATCCCTCGCTCGGTAACAACGCTCCTCTCCTCCTCGCAAACCACTTAAGCTACACTCAGTTCGACCCCGAGAAGACCGTGTCCGAGAGAGTTTACGAGAACTACGAGCTTATGGTCAACGGAGTGAATAAGTTCCAGAACTGGGTTACCTACGGTAACGCGGCATCCAACTCCCAGATGTACTACTACACCCCCGTAACCGAGGAGCTCAAGGAAATGCTCGTCGCGTACTGCGATACGCACAGACTCAAAGTAGGTAAGGCTGCAAATGAGAACCTCTGGCTCCAGCTCTGCGTTTACTACGACGCGTACGGAGTTGACGAGGACGGAAACCCCACCGAGCAGCTCGAGAACCCCATTAAGGGACTCACCTCCTTCTCGGCGTTCGAGGTTGAGATCACCAATCCCAACCCCACCACCTCCGGCGAGATCGTGGCAAGCGCCGAGGTTACTTACAACAGAGTTATTATGCCCCGTGGCTATCTCTACAGATTCGTACCCACCAAGTCCGGCGTATACCGCATCACATCCAAGAGTGAGCAGGAGGTAAACGGCTGGATCTTCACAGGAAATAATGATGAATGGGTAAAGAATGAAGGCGACAGAACCATACTCGCAACCTATGAAGCAGGTGAGAGATACACTCCCGATCTTCTTATCGATCCCGACGGAGACGGTATATACGAGCACGACAATAAAAACGTCTCGCTTGTTGCGTTTATGGAAGCAGGCACAGAATACTACATCGACATCGCATTCTACGACGTATATGCGACCGGCACCTTTACCTTCGACGTGAAGTGGGTAGCCGAAAACTTCGGTTACTTCGTACAGGCATCTCCCGGACCTATCACATACATTGAGTCTGCTGACGGCGGAATGGGTCAGCTCATCGCAGGAGGAATTGACGTTGACTTCAAGACCGTAGACGGCGTTGAGTATGCATATCAGGTAATCGAGAGAGATGAAAACGGAAACGTAACCAAGTGGGGCGAGAAGATCTACGCTGACTTCTACTATCCCACCACTCTCTTCCCCACCCAGTCTATTGAAACTCTCATTAAGGCAAACGCCTTCAACTACCACGTAACCGAGCTTGACAGAGAGGCTCTCATCATTCTCGACGGCATAAGACTTGACGGTAAGGCAGCACTTATCAGCAAGTGGATCGAGGAAGAAACTGTAGCCGACAAGGCGGCAGGCGAGGCTAAGTGGACAGAGCTCGGACTTGACGCTATTGTCAAGGACGGCATGGACGGTGAGTTTAGTGATACCTACACCGCCGAGGAGCTCGAGCTCGCTGCCTTCGTGATCAACGAGGGCGCGCTGGCACTCAAGGCCGAGTGGGGCGAGACTCTCCTCAACACTTACGTATGGAATCAGTATGAGATGGATAAGGTTATCCGCGGCATCTTCAGTGAGGATAGTGAAAAAGCCGCAAAACAAGCCGAATATCTCGAAAATGTAAACAATAATTTTACAATTACCTGGAATTACTACCAGATGGAAGACGTAAGAACAGGTAAGTTCCACAACAACGATAACAGAACCGATAAGGACTTGAAGGCCGAGGAGTATCTCGAGTATCTCAAGGAAAACGGCGAGGACGCACTCAAGGCATACTGGGATTCCGAGTTCAGCTCCATCCTTCCCGGTGAGGGTGATAACGTAACCGACATCTCCGCTTGGAGATACGAATACTTCTGGAATTACTACAAAATGGACGACGTTATGAACAAGATCTATCACGGCAACGTAAACGACTACACCCCGGTGATGAACGGCTACGTAGAGAAGATGGAAAACGACGTGGCCAACAACCCCGAGCGTCAGGGTTGCGTTGCAGTGACCAGAGAGCTCGCCGAAATTCTCGACTCTCTCATCGCAAGAGAGATATTTGAGGATGTACAGAACGGCTGGCTTAAGTTCTGCTACTACTACGACATCCTCGGTACTGTTACCGAATAATAAGGAGAAAAAAGATGACTTTTAAGAAGATTCTTTCTCTTGTTCTCGCGTGCTGTATGATTTTTGCAGTACTCTCCCTCACCTCCTGCGGTGACAAGAGCGGCAATGAGAACAAGAACGATGACGAAAACAATAACCCCGCCGGCAACGGCGGGGGTGAAGGAACCGAAAACGAAGACAAGACCTACACCGTAACCGTCGTTGACGGCGAGGGAAATCCCATTGAGGGCGTAAAGCTCGTTATCACCGATGAGAAGACCTACCCCACCGCAACCACCGGCGAGAACGGTAAGGCAAGCGTAAGCCTCCCCGAGGGTAACGTAAGCGTTATGGTCACCTCGGTTCCCGACGGATATCTGAAGCCCGAGAAGGTTTCCGGAATCTACCACGCTGTATTTACAAACGGTAAGGCCGAGCTCACTATCACGCTTGAGAAGGAAGCGAGCAACACCGTGACCTATACCGTAAAGGTCGTCGACCAGAACGGTGATGCCGTAGTCGGAATCGACGTGCAGATCTGCTATGACGGAATCTGTGCCAAAGCCGTTGGGACTAACGAGGACGGCGAGATCAAGTCCGAGCTCGCACCCAATACCGTCGTTGACGTTAAGCTCTATAACCTTGAAGGTTATACTCTCCCCGATCCGGTGAACGGCGATTATCACGCCGTGATCTCCGAGGGTGAGACCGAGGTTACCGTACAGATCACCAAAAACTAAAATAAACAGTTACGCCCCGAGGCAAAAACCTCGGGGCGTTTTTCTTTTTTTTAGTTAAATCACTGCGCGTTGGACATAGCCGCCATAACGAGAACTAATAGAGTGTCGTAATCAAGCTCTGTCTGCTGTAGGGAATATATTTCTCCGTTAGGATCAACTATGATAGTTATAGGATAGGTTCCCGTACCGCCAAGAGTGGTGTAAAGATACTCTCCGGAGGTGATGTCGCCATCCTTAACAAGTCTGTCTACACCGAACTTTATCTTACTGTCCTTGAAGTGCTCCTCGATATACTCATCGGATTCCTCCATCTGGTCAAAGGTATGTATTGCGATAACGTCCGCGGTACCCTCAAAGTCGGTAGCTATCTGATCAAAGTAAGGCAGCTCCTTTATGCATCCCGGGCACCATACGCCCCAGAAATTAATGATAGTTACCTTACCGTTGTTTGCCGAGAGATCAAAGCTCTCGGTGTACTCTCCCTCACCGTTATAGATGGGGATAGAGAGGCTCGGGCACTGATCTCCTTCGCCAAAGATCCTTACCGAATCGTCAGCGGGTTTATCGATAAAGTTGAAGTAAACGAGCGTTCCTACAAGAAGAGATACCATCACTACCGCGGCGACGATCTTTGTGATAAGACGCCTTTTTGCTAACTTTTTGTTACTTTTTTCGGTGTTTTCTATACAAGCATTGCGTTCTTCCTCCGACATATCATCGGTGATGGGTGCAACCTCGTCGGGAGGCAAAATAATCTTTCCGCCGCGCCATGAAATAGCCTTTGTCGGGCAGACGCCGACACACTCACCACAGTTGATACACTCGTGGTCGCCGACCTCGCGTATATCCATTTTACACTTTGAAATACAGAGTCCGCAGTCGATACACTTAGGCTTCTCAAGCTTAATGCCGAGGATGGCAAACTTGTTAAAAAGACCGTAAAGCGCGCCGAGAGGACAGATGAATCTGCAGAACACTCTGAAGATGAAGATCGAGCCGACTATAACGCTTACCGCAAGTGCAAACTTCCAGGTGAATAACGGACCGAGTCTTGAGAGTTCACCTTCGTTTACCTTATTGGATAGCAGACCGAATGCGCCCTCGATGGTTCCCGCCGGGCATACGTACTTACAGAAGCCGGGGAGCGGAACGTTGCGCAGACCGTAGAGCACGGGAACGATGACAACAAGGAATACAAGGAGCACGTACTTGAAGTAGGAGAGTATCCTTGTAAATCGGTTTTTCTTAAGCTTGGGTGTCTTTATCTTGTATAAGAGCTCCTGAATAAGCCCGAAAGGACAGAGGAAACCGCAGATTATCCTGCCGAGGAGGATACCGTAGAGGATTATAATACCGAAAACGTAATACGGTGTCCTCTTCTCCGATGCTCCGAGCGCGTTCTGAAGCGAGCCGAGAGGACAGGCTCCCGACGCTCCGGGACAGGAATAGCAATTAAGACCCGGAGTGCAAATATTTTTGATAGGTCCCTGATATATCTTGCCGTTTGCAAACCCCTTAAGATTGGCATTAAAGAGCAAGGCCGAATAAAGCTGGATAAGCTTTCGCTTAGAGGGGACAAGGCTTTTTAGTTTTGAAATAAATTTGCTCATATTATTACCCCAAACCTATACATTCCGTGCATATTTTTATCGCTTTGTTAAGAACGTCGGCCATACCGCCGTTTGCAATACCGATCGCGATAAAAGCTATAGCGCAACCAACAAAGGCGATCCTCACACCCAGTATTATCGGCTTCTCGTTTTCCCTGAGGAATTTCACCGCTTTGCCAAAACGGGTGGTCGGCAACGACTCCTTAACGGGAGATATGCCGCATTCGGCGATAGCCTGCTTCAAGAGTGCGTGCTCCTTGTTATAGGATAGATCGGAGAGGACGACACGTATCACCTCATAGATGAAAAGAGGAGCGAGGAATATGAGGTAAACCACCATTCCGCGGAGGATCTCCGAGTTATACTCTCCGCTGACCGCAGGGAAATTGGCGGGGTTGAGAAGATAAAAAAGAGGAAGCACGGCGCAGAGAACGGAAATAGCTATCCTACCGACACTGAGAACGTGTCTGAGTTCCCTTTCCTTCTCTATTTTTGCCTTAAGCCTTGTATCGACCGTGTCAATATCTACCCTTTCGCTGAGCTTTTTGACAAGGACTCTCGGTGAACGCCCTCCTTTAAGCTTCTTTTCCTCAGGAGGCAGCGCAAAAAATACCGCAGCTCCAACTATCACGAGAGAGAGCGTGATATACACCCAGACTGCGATAGTCGAGAAGGCCTCGGCAATACTCGCTCTTGTAAACGGGCTCGGTCCGCTCTTATATATTGAATAACAGGACGTGATAAAGAGGATACCCACCGTGAAAATCAACACCGACGAGGCTATAGCAACACCGAGGCGTATACCCTTTTTTGTTTTATCCGTAAGCTTCACTTTTTCTTTCCTTTCAAGTGAAAAATTGTTTTTCTCCATTTAGTATACCACATTGAAAATTGAAAGTCAATAGAACAGTTTCCGTTACAATCGCTATACGAATGTTCAAATAACATTGTGTACAATCAACAAAATTCGACAAAGTCAAAATACGTTTTTCTACACATTAACATATTACTTTAAAATTATTTTAATTTAATGTAAAATGTCTTGAATTTTCGTGTACGATGTGATAGAATATGAAAGCGCGTTTTTAAATACGCGCACATAAGCAGATTAAAAAAGAAAGGCAAAACCGAAACGAAATGAAAACGAAAAGACTCACAAAGGTTTCATCAAGGATCCTGATGGCTCTTCTCGCCGTGGTGATGGTCTTCACCTTTGCCGCCTCGACTCTCGGGACTACGGTCTCGGCCGACTCGGGCGTGTTCAAAAGGAACGACTCGATCTACACGGACTACAAGAGCTATCTTGACGGCTCGGTAGTACAGGCCCTGCCTCCTACCGTCGACGAAAATGAGACCATCTCGGTGATAGTCAAGCTTGACACACCGACTCTTATGGAAGCGTACAATGAGACAGACAAAACGATGTCATTCTCCGAGTACGTAAAAACAGAAGAGGCGCAGCAGATCAAAGCTGATATCCTTGAAGAAAAGGAGAAATACCTCGTCGCACTTACGAGAAGCGGTATCTCCTACACCACGGGCTGCGATTATGCAAACATACTCGCCGGCTTTGAGGTGCTCTACAAGGCAAAGAGCTTTGAAAACGCCTGCAAATATCTCTCCGAAGGCGCAGTAGCGATCGTCGGCGAGGTATACAACGTATCCGAAACCCAGCTCGTCGAGAACAAGATCGACGTGTACGAAGAGACCGGAATCTTCGATAGCTCGGATTTCAAGATCAACGGACAGAAATACAGCGGCAGCGGTATGGTGGTAGCCGTCCTCGACACAGGTCTTGACTACACTCACCCCGCGTTTGACCCCGCGAGACTCG
This sequence comes from Clostridia bacterium, assembly GCA_017456895.1. Taxonomy (GTDB): domain Bacteria; phylum Bacillota; class Clostridia; order Oscillospirales; family CAG-272; genus UBA1740. Next base: position 42,281 of record JAFTIN010000044.1, on the reverse strand, counting down.
ATAAGTCCAATCTCGCCTTGACAAAGGGCGAGGTTGCCACCCACGTTGCGAATACCTCCGCAGCGTCGAGAGTCCCCGGCCTCACCGCTGACGACGTATACATAAACGAAAAGGTACCCTTTGCGTTCGACTATGCAGACAACGACTCTGACGTGTACTCTCTCCACAATAACCACGGTACTCACGTTTCAGGCGTTATCGTAGGACACGACGACACGATCATCGGCGTTGCCCCCGACGCGCAGCTCGTATCGATGAAGATATTCTCCGACGTTCAGGACTCCGCGAGAGCCTCCTGGATACTCGCGGCGCTTGAGGACTGCGTAGAGCTCGGAGTCGACGTTATCAACATGTCGCTCGGTACCGCCTGCGGCTTCAGCCGTGAGACGGACGAGGAGCAGATGTCCGGAGTGTACGAGGATATAAGATCCCTCGGCATCAGCCTTGTGGTTGCGGCCTCCAACAGCTTCAACTCGGCGTACGGCTCGGAGAAGAACGGTAACCTCGGTCTTACATCCAACCCCGATACATCGACCGTAGGCTCTCCCTCCACCTATAACGGAGCGCTCTCGGTAGCCTCCATCAACGGTACCAAGACACCCTACATACTTGACTCCAAGGGCACTATCATCTACTTCGTTGAGTCCTCTGACAGCGCAGGCGAGGAGAAGCATTTCTTCGACGAGCTGCTCGGCACCGGGCTCAGCGAAACACAGCTTGACTACGTGCTAATACCCGGTGTGGGTAACCCCTCCGACTACGACGGCATAGACGTCGCAGGTAAGATCGCGCTCGTGCGCAGAGGCACCAACACCTTTGAGGAAAAGGCGAAGGCGGCCGAGGCTGCCGGAGCAAAGGCGCTCATCGTATACAACAACACCTCGGGTGATATCCGTATGAACGTGGGAATTGTGTCTATCCCCGTATGTTCGGTAAGCCAGGACGACGGTGAGATGCTCGCCGCAGCTAAAACGGGAACACTCAAGATAAGCAAGTCGCAGACCTCCGGTCCCTTCATGTCCGACTTCTCCTCCTGGGGTCCCTCTCCCTCCCTACAGATCAAGCCCGAGATCACCGCTCACGGCGGTAACATCCTCTCTGCTGTAACAGGTCACGGCTACGACAGACTTTCCGGTACGTCGATGGCGTGTCCCAATATGGCGGGCGCGATCGCCCTTATGCGTCAGTACGTAATCACCAACTTTGAGTCTAAAATAAAGAACGAGAGCGGTGTGATCGACTACGTGGAGGTTAACTCTATCGTCAACAGACTCCTTATGTCTACCGCAGATATAGTTAACAACAAAAACGGCCTTCCCTACGCGGTCAGAAAGCAGGGCGCCGGCCTTGCAAATCTCGACGATGCTATAACCACAGGCGCGTACATACTTACTTATGACAGACTCGACGGCTCGGTAATGGACAAGTCCAAGATAGAGCTCGGCGACGATCCCAATAAAACCGGCGTATATACCCTTAAATTCACGATAGACAATTTCGGTAAATCTGCACTTTCATATGATATATCAGCAAACGTTATGACCGAGGGTGTCAGCGAGACACCCACCTATCAGGGCGAGACCGTAGTATCCGAGGAGGGCTATATCCTCTCCGGCGCTAAGGTCGCTATCACCTCCACCAAGGGCGGCTCCATAAACGGCAACACCGTTACCGTCGGAGCAGGAGAAAGATGCGACGTCGTGATCACCGTTACTCTCGGTGAGGACGACAAGGCGTATCTCGACTCCGCCTTTGAGAACGGTATGTACATAGAGGGCTTCGTAACCCTCACAGCCAAGGACGAGGGCTCCACGGACCTTAACGTACCCTACCTTGCCTTCTGGGGTAACTGGTACCAGGCTCCTCTGTTCGACCTTGACTACTTCGAGACCAACGCGGACGAGCTTGACGACTCTCTCGCGCTCCTCGATAAGACACTCCCCGACGCTTACGCAACCCGTCCTATCGGAGGTATCTCCAGCGACTACGTAAGCTATCTCGGCTCCTACTATTTCTTACAGAATCCCAAGAACAAGGTCATCGCCGCATCGAGAGACTATATCGCTCTCTCCAATAACGAAGGTACGATCCGTTCGCTCCGCTTCGTATGGGGAGGTATGCTCCGTAACGCGGAGAGAATAGTCATCACCATCACCGACGATGCGACCGGCGAGGTCATCTTCGAGAAGGTAGAGACCTCAATCCGTAAGTCCTACGGAGACGGCGGCTCATATATCTATCCCGCAAATATCGAGATAGAGTTTGATCCCTCGGACTACAACCTCAAGAACAACTCGACCTACACCGTAAAGCTGCAGGGTTACCTCAACTACGACGACGGTACCGGCGAGAATAAGACACCCACCGAGAACCTCAACAGTACCTTCGAGTTCCCTCTCACCGTTGACTTTGAGGCTCCCTCACTCACAGACTGCGAGTTCTATACCGAGTATGATAAGGACGCGAAGAAGACACGTCTTTTCGCAAAGCTCGCAGTATACGACAACCACTTCGCGATGGGTATGCAGGTAGGCTACGTAGGCCTCGGCACCTACGTTGACGAGACCACGGGCGAGACGGTGGACGGCAATATGCTCTACCCCTTCGAGACCTATATGACTCCCATCTACTCCGAGCGTAACGGCACGACCTACGTGACCTACGAGCTCACCGACTACATCTACGATATCAAGCAGAACTCATACAACAAGAACACCTTCGCGGTCTCTGTGTACGACTACGCTATAAACGAGGCTACCTACGAGATCGAGCTGCCGGACGACTTCGCGGAGCTTTACCTCGAAGAGTCCGAGATCACACTCAACCCCAACGAGGTATACACCATCACCACCAACGTATACCCCGAGAGCGAGTGGGACGAGCTGCTCGAGTTCTCCTCCTCCGGTAACGCTATCCGCATCGTAAACAACAAGATCGTTGCGGTACAGCCCGGAAAGAGCTCGGTATTCATCTATGATCCGAAGTCACAGAAGGAAGTCACGATGACGGTAACCGTCAGAGCTCCGGGTGACGAGGGCTATAAAGAGGTGACCAAGCCGGTAGCTGACGTATTTGAGCTCACGGGCTACGATACTCTAAACGCCTTCTACTTCTTATCCAATGATGAAAGAGATATAGGTGAGACGGGCGACGTTGTGCTCTTTAACGGAGATAACTATTCCCTCTCCTTCTTCCCCTCCGAGTCTGTAAAGATCAACTACAAGCTCGACGCCTTCTTCCCGGATGCGACCTCGGTCGAATTCATCTCGAGCAACGAGGGCATCGTAACCGTTGACCAAAACGGTGTTATCGTCGCTATGGACGAGGGCTACACCTCCATCACCGTCAGAGTCCTTCAGGACGGCAAAGCGACCTTTACCACCAAGACGATCAGCATTGAGGTCAAGGATCCTTACGTCAGAACCGGTCCCACCCTCAACAATTACTACGGCGCAGGCTCGATGAACTCGGGTAACGTAGAGATCCCTGCGGATATGCTCTTTACCCAGATCGGCCAGTACGCCTTCTCAAATTATAACTACATTCCCAAAACCGAGGCCGAGATCCTCGAGGATCCCGAGTCACCCGACACCACCAAGATCACCTATATCGGTAATGACGATATCAAGAGAGTCGTTATTCCCGAGGGTGTCGAGACCATTGGTGCTTACGCCTTTGCTAACCTTACCGCGCTTGAGGAGGTCGTGCTCCCCTCAACTCTTGAGGCTATCGAGTACGGCGCGTTCTTCAACTGTGTAAAGCTTAAGACCGTCAAGGGCCTTGAACACGTAAAGCTCATCAACCAAAACGCATTTGCAAACTGTAATATTTCGAACGATCTCTCGCTCGACAGCATCCACGCTATCGGTGACTACGCGTTCGCAAACAACAGAAGCCTTGAGTCCGTGACATTCCCCTCCACACTTTCTTCTATAGGCGCGTACGCGTTTATGGGCAATGCGAGACTCACAAACTTCGACGTCTCTGCCTGCGGTACAGTCAAGTACGGTCCTTACGTATTTATGAACTGCCGCTCACTCGAGAGTGTAACAATGAATACCAACGTTATCCCCTCGGGCGCCTTCTACGGCTGCTCCGAGCTCACGACCGTAAATATCGGTGCGAGCGTTTCATACATCGGTGAGTACGCGTTTACCGGCACTAACGTAACCGAGTTCACCGTAGAGGCAGGAAACAGCGTATACAGCCCCTCGTCGAGCAAGAATTATCTTCTCTCTCCCGACGGAACCACCCTGCTCCTCGTAGCTCCGGGTGTAAAGGGCGACTTTACTCTTGAGGGCGTTAGCGAGATCGGTGTCGGAGCGTTCGCAGGAAACAAACAGATCACCTCCGTATATATGCCCGACGTAACCGTAGTTAACGACTATGCCTTCGCAGAATGTGTAGGCATTACCGACGTCACTCTCGGAGATCTCGCGGCTATCGGAAAATATTCCTTCTTCCTCACCTCTATAACCGAACTTCCCTCCTTTGACGGAGTGGACAAGATCGGTGAGTACGCATTCGCCTTCACCCTCATCACCGAGGTCAACGTCGGAGACGGCAAGATCATCGGCGAGGGAGCCTTCTGCGAGTGTACCGAGATCAAAAAGGTCACTATCGGTGACGACGTTGTTATCGGAAAGAGCGCATTCTTGAGAGGAACGACCACCGACGACCCGAGAAACCCCGGCAACTACCTCAACGTAGGTAACAAGGCCGTTGAGGATATCGAATCGGGCTTCTACCGTTACGATTATCTCTCTAAGCTCACGAGCCTTACCATCGGTAAGAACGCAGATATCGGAGAGTCCGCCTTTATGGGCGCCTCCTACCTCACCAAGGTCACTCTCGGCGAGGGCGCCGTGATCGGCAGAATGGCATTCTACAACTGCCGCGCGCTCTTTGACATCGACCTTTCGGGCGTTGTGAGGATCGGCAGCATGGCATTCTCCGGCGACAACACCTACGCGTTTATCGACGCGGCGGGAACCGACTATGCCGTACGCGGCGACGCATACCTGCTCGTTTACTACAACCCCATCTTCACCTCGATCGACCTCTCTGCGTGTGAGGTGCTTGAGGACCAGGCATTCATCTACTGTAAGAAGCTCACCACAGTCAAGCTCGGTGAAAAGCTCACTAATATCCCCTACATGGCCTTTGCAAACTGTGATTCTCTCACTACCGTGAACCTTGAGAACGTAGTGACTCTCGGCTATGCGGCATTCGGTGAGACCGACCTTGTCTCGGCAGATCTCTCGAAGGCGGAGAGCATCGGTGACTACGCCTTCACCTACTGTGACAGACTCGACAACGTGATCTTCAACCCCATCGGCACAGAGATCGGCGAGGGAGCATTCTCTTATTGCTCGTCTCTCAACAACACACAGCACTTCAATAAGATCCGCAGCATAGGCAACTACGCCTTTGCCTACACCGATATCAGAAGGGCAAACCTTGAGTGCGCCACCGTCGTCGGAGATTTCGCCTTCATCAAGGAGGAGCCGACTCCCTTTGAGCTCACCCTCGGTGAGAATCTCGTCACTCTCGGGGACAACCCCTTCGCCTTCTGTCAGATCGGCCCGTTATTCACAACCGTAACCGAGGAATGGAATGGACAGACCGTAAAAACAGAGTACGTATACACATACGATATTAACGACTATATCAAGATAATCAACGGCTCGATATACACGAGAGTTCCCGACGGTCTTGAATTGACCGCGTACGTCGGACTCGACAAGGATGGAAAGAGCCTTGACAAGGACAACGTCAAGCTCGACGAGAGCACCGTAAGAATCAGCGCTATGGCATTCCTCGGCGCGGATATCTCGAGAGTAACCCTTCCCCACGCGCTCCGCTCCATAGGTCACAAGGCCTTCTATCAGTGTGCAAAGCTGCAGATAGTAGTATTTGAAAGCTATGAAGCACCCGTGCTCGAGGAGGAGTTCGACCAGGCGCTCTATGACGCGTTCCAGAACATCCCCTGCAAGGGTAAATACGAGTTCACCTATTGGGAGGATACTGACGGGGACGGCAAGCTCGACTCCCAGACGCCCATCACCTACGCGGGACTTGAGATACTTCCCTTCTACATGTGGAACATCTCATCGACAAAGTACAACAACATCTTCTACGGCGCAAACTTCGTTGATTATATCGGATATGTAAACGAAAGTAATAGAAATTACGCAAATATGGGCAACCTCATCATGGTTGCTCCCTCCAACGGAGTTTACTACGATTCATTCATTCTCGGTCAGTACTTCGGCTCGGTCATCTCCGGCTCGGTTGCTGCTGACGACGTGACTATCGCAGCCATGGCGGCAATAAACCTCCTGCCCGACAGAGTAACTCTCGAGGATGAGGACCTCGTTATCGCGGCAAGAACTGCGTACAACAAGATCAGCAGCGTAGAGCAGCAGGCACTCGTGACCGAGTACCTCGATAAGCTCATCACAGCCGAGAACCTCATCAAGGCGTACAAGAACTCCGGTACCACCGACGAGCCCAACATCGTAGAGCCCGTCACGGATACCAAGGATCCTACCAAGACTGCTCTGATCGTCCTCTCCGTCATTGAGGCGGTAGAGATAGCAGCCCTCGCGGCAGGAATCGTTATCTTCTTCGTATACAGACGCAGAAAGCTCCTGCGCGAAAAGCTCGCGCTCCGCGGCGACCTCAAGACCGTCACCGTGAAGAAGCCCGAGGCGGAATCCGAAAGCAAAGCCGAGACCGAGGAGGATATCCTCGAGAATATGGCCGAGCACGACAGACGCGCAGAGGAGGCAAGCAAGAGATACGTGCGAAACAGAAGGATCAAGAAGATCGTCGGCTACTCGGTAGCAGTAGTCGTAACCGTTCTCGCAGTAGCATTTGCGGCTACGAAGTGCAGTAAGGATACCTCTCCCTACGGCGGCTACGAGGACGAGGGCTACACCGTAAGCGTTAAGTTTGATGCAAACGGCGGTATCTTCACCACAAACACCTCGGTGCTCGTGGACACGTATAATCCCTCTACCCTGCCCTCTACCGAGGACGGAGCAAAGATAATCACGCTGATCGATCCTAACAGTCCGTTAAGAGGCAATCAGGCATATCTTGCGGCTAAGGTCGGCTACCACCTCGCAGGCTGGTACGCTGAAAGAACCGAGGTAACCGACACCGACGGCAACGTTATTGGATACACCTACTCGGGCAAGTGGAACTTTGAGACCTCAAAGTACGCTATCAGCCCCGACGCCGACTACGATCCAACAAGACCGGTGCTCACTCTGTATGCGGCGTGGGTACCCGACTTCACCTGCGAGTTCTACGAGGTAGGTGATAACGGTGAGATCACACTTATCGAAACTAAAAAGATCAACCCCGTGGAGGGCAACGAGATCACTCTCCCCTCCTATGATGAAGAAAGCGGCGCGTTCGAGATCGGCGGAAAGCACTACGACCTATATCTCGACGATGCCTGCGCAACGGAAAAGCTTGACGGCACCTCTGTATCTCACACCGGAACCTTCAATGCGGCGAACGCTACCGCAGAGAATACCGTTATGAAGATATACTGCAAGCCCATTGACTAAAAAGGAGGAAAAATGAAAAATAGAATAATTTGTTTCTTCCTGTGCGTAGTCATGTGCTTCTCGGTGTCCATGACGCTCACGGGCTGTGCTTCGGGTAACTCGGGCACAGACGCCTTCGTTATCATGACGGAGAACCTGGACGGACTCTTCAACCCGTTCTTCTCAACGTCGGCTAACGACGGTACTATAGTATCAATGACTCAGATCGGTATGCTCTCCTCCAAGCTCAATGAGGACGGCGAGGTTGACGTGGCCTTCGGTGAAAACGAGGCCACGGCGACACTCGACTTTGAGCAGAGCGAGCTTAACGAAAATAATGAGACAGTATACACCTTCGTATTGAAGAACGGAATCAAGTATTCCGACGGACATCCTCTCACCATGGAGGACGTGCTCTTCAATCTCTACGTCTATCTCGACCCCGTATATACCGGATCGGCTACCATCTACTCGACAGATATCAAGGGCCTGATGGCGTACAGAAACCAGTCTCTCGGAGCTGACAGTGACAACAACAACGAGGATACCATCAACCAGACTGCGGCGAGCAAGGCTCAGCAAAGACAGATGACTCTCGTACAGCTCTATTGGGACACCAACAAAAAGCTCAACGGCTCGAGCGCATCGACCAACAACGTAACCTACGCTCAGATGGTTGAAGCGATCAAGGGCTACAACATCCAGGCAGATCTCGGTTACCTCTCCGCCGTGGCGACCTCAGACAAGCACGGCGAGGTGACCTACCAGAACCTCTTAAACGACTATGAGCTCGCCCTCACCTACTTCAGAGAAGAGCTTGAGAGCGACTACAAGAACGCCAAGGACTCCTACACCGAATCTCCCTACAAGGAGCACGAGGAGTTCAAGGACGAGGTGTTCTGCTTCATGTTTGCAGAGGGCTTCATCACTCCCGAGTATGAGAAGGTCCCCGGCACAAACAAGGATGATAAGTCAAAAATTAAAAGCTTTGTTTACAATTATAACCACGAGGCTATAACGACCAAAGAGGCGGCTATCGAAAAGGTATACAACGATACCGTAACTCAGAGACTCGACCAGATACTTCTTTACTGGGCTACAGCGTCTAGACTCCTCACCGAGTACACCGCTAAGGCAAAAGAGGTTATCCTCCGCGAGAGCGCAATCGGCGGCCTCATAGTTCCCAACATCGAGGGTATAGTTTCCCTCGGTCATACCACCGGTATCGAGACCGTGACCGTCAACGGCACCGAGTACAAGGTAGCTCACGAGCACGACGAGAACGGTGCGCCCGTAAATGATGAAGAGTACGACGTGCTCCAGATCACCATCAACGGCGTGGACCCCAAGGCGGTATGGAACTTTGCCTTCTCGGTAGCTCCCCAGCACTATTACGGCAAGGGCAGTCCGGTAGGCGTGGACATCAAGAACAACCAATTCGGCGTGGAGTTCTCCTCCTTCGACTATATGAGAGACGTGCTCCAGACTCCGGACAACAACAAGCTCCCCATGGGCGCAGGCGCCTACAAGGTGACCGACCGTGCGGGTAACGATAATCCTGACAGAAACGACTTCTTCAGTAACAATATCGTATACTTCAAGGCCAACAACTACTTCGAGACCGTTGGCGAGGGTATCAACAATCCCAAGATCGAGAAGGTACGTTATCAGGTCATCAGCGCGTCAAACGCGCTCGCGGCACTTGAAGAAGGAAGCGTACATTACATTACGCCTCAGTATTCCAAGGATAATTACTCCAAGATCGCAGAGCTTGAGAAGAAGCACTTTGAGAGCCTGCTCACCGACCAGCTCGGTTACGGTTACATCGGCATCAACGCCTCAAAGGTAACCGATATAAACATACGTAAGGCTATTATGGCTGCCATGAACACCACCCTTGCTCTTGACTATTACGCGAGCGGTACGGCATCGCAGATCTACTGGCCTATGTCCAAGGTATCCTGGGCTTATCCCAAGGGTTCCGGTGACAATATCACCAACGATAAGGGCTATCCTCAGCCCGGCGGAACCTTCAGCGAGGCGGACGCCGAGGCGGCTATACTCCGTTATATGCAGGCTGCAGGTGTCAGCGCAGGCCACCCCGACCTCTCCGTCACCTTCACCATCGCGGGCTCCAACCTCAACGATCACCCGACCTACAAGACCTTCCGTGACGCGGCAGAGCTGCTCAACAAGCTCGGCTGGGACGTAACCGTCGAGCCCGACACTCAGGCTCTCACCAAGCTTGCGACCGGCTCTCTCGAGGTATGGGCTGCCGCATGGGGCTCCACTATAGACCCCGACCTTTACCAGGTATACCACAAGAATTCCACCGCTACCTCCACACTCGCGTGGGGTTACCCCTACATCAAGGCGTCCGAGGGACCCGAAAAGGCCATCCTCAACGACCTGTCCGAGAAGATAGAGGCCGCGCGTGAGACCACCGACAGAGCAACGCGCTCCGCGCTCTACAAGGAGGCCATGAGTCTTATACTCGACCTCGCGATAGAGCTGCCGGTATACCAGCGTTCCACCGTCTACGTTTACAACACCAACGTCATCAATCCCGACTCGGTGCCCGACGTAGTCAACCCCTACTCCTCACCCCTTGACAGGATCTGGGAGCTCGAGTTCAACGAGGGCGCCTTCTCCGGTCAGAGCCAGGTAGACGTAGGTCTTATTATGGCGATCCTTCTCGGCGCTATGGCGATAGCAGGCGTTGCTCTTGCCGTAGTTCAGCTTGGAAAGAAGAGAAAGGAAGCGTCTCCCATGCTTGCATACGCCGCTACCCTCTCCGAGATCGAGGCGGGAACGGTAAGGCTACCCGGTCAGCCTAAGCCCAAAAAGCAGAAAAAGACCGTGAAAAATATCGAAACAACCGTAGAAAATGAAGAAAACACCGAGAAAGGAGAAGAAGAATGCTAAAGTACATACTTAAAAGAGTGGGACTTGCCATACTTATTCTCATCGGTGTGTCACTCATCATCTACTGTCTTATCAGACTCATGCCCGTTGACTTTATCCAGAATAAGGTCAACGCTATGAACCAATCAAACTCGGTACCTGCAGACGCGGTTGAGAAGCTGTATGAGATGTACGGCCTTGATAACAGCGGATTTATGGGTATCGTAAAGGGTTATTTCAACTGGCTGGGCGCCCTGGCAAAGTTGGATCTCGGTAAGAGCTTCGTGGATTACGCTCCCGTCTCTGAGGTCATAGCGAAGAATATGGGCATCTCCTTCGCCGTAGCTCTTATAGCGACGGTCTTTGAGTTCATGATCGCGATCCCTCTCGGAATCACGGCTGCAACTCACCAATACTCGTTCCGTGACTATCTGGTTACCGTACTTGCGATGATAGGTATTTCCCTTCCCTCGTTCTTCTTCGGTCAGATGCTCAAGAACGTATTCGCCCTTGAGCTCGGATGGTTCCCGAGCCAGGGTACTCTTTCAGGCTCGGGATCGGCAACCGGTCTTGCGCTCATACCCGACTACCTTGCTCACATGTTCCTTCCTATTCTCACCGTCGTTATACTCAGCATCGGTCCGAGAATGAGAATGACCAGAACGAATATGCTCGAGGTTATGAACTCAGACTATATCCGTACTGCAAGAGCAAAGGGACTCACCGAAACCAAGGTTATCTACAAGCACGCCTTCCGTAACACTCTTATCCCCCTCGTTACTACCCTCGCGGGTCTTTTGCCCTCGCTCTTCTCCGGTGCTATCATCACAGAGCAGGTATTCGGCCTCGACGGTATCGGTAACATCGCGCTTAACAGAATGATGCAGGGTGACATTCCCTTCATCATGGGCTACAATATGTTCCTCGCGATGCTCTCCGTACTGGGCGTACTTCTCTCTGACCTTATGTACGTAATAGTTGACCCCAGGGTCAAGCTTGATTAAGGAGGGCTTATGGAAGATAGAAACATTCCTATGAATGAAGAAAATACCGAAGCCGTCCTTGTGGATGCAGTAAACGAGGAGACCTTGACCGAAGCTCCCGATGTCGAGGTCGAAAAAGCGGAGGCTGCCGTGACCGAGCAGCTCGAGACAGAGTCCGAGGACACCGAGGTGCCCCTTGACAAGAACGTCAGGCTCATGTCTCCGATGCAAATGGTCATTCGCCGTTTCTTCCGCTCTAAGCTCTCTATCGTAGGTCTTGTAATGATCGTATCACTCTTCCTCTTCAGCTTTTTCGGTCCTCTTGTTTACACAAGATGGGGCGAGATCGAGCTTGACGAGTCGGGTACGGTATCCTACACCCCCAACGAAATAGTGATCACCAATCCCGACGGAACGACCACCACGATCTACCAGACGACCGAAAGGCAGGAAAAGGATAACTATCTCGCTCCCCCATCCAAGGATCACATCCTCGGCACGGATGAGCAGGGCTACGACGTCTTCACCCGTCTTATGTACGGCGGAAGAATATCCCTCTCGGTAAGCTTTATCGCGGTATTCGTAATCACCGTGCTCGGTGTTATCCTCGGAGGTATCGCAGGATATTTCGGAGGCGTTGTCGACAACGTCATAATGAGAATATGCGACGTCCTGATGTGTCTGCCCGGTATCCCGATCCTTCTTATCATCAGTACCCTTCTTGAGGCGGCACAGGTCGATGCCAAGTACAGAATATACTGGCTTATGATCTACCTCACCCTCTTCTCCTGGCCGGGCACGGCGCGTCTTGTACGCGGACAGATACTCTCTCTGCGTGAGCAGGAATACATGGTGGCGGCTGAGGCGATGGGCTACTCGACCTCGAGAAAGATCTTCAAGCACCTTGTACCCAACGTAATGCCCCAGCTCATCGTACAGATGACCTTAAGCCTTGGTAGTATGATACTCTACGAGGCTACCCTTTCCTACCTCAACATGGGTGTTAAGGCACCCTACGCTGCTTGGGGTACTATGATCAACGTAATTTCCACCAATACCGATATTCTCCAGAACAACTTCAACGTCTGGGGCGCACCCGGTATCTGTATAGTAATCGCGGTTTTGGGCTTCAACTTCATCGGTGACGGTTTAAGAGACGCCCTCGACCCGAAGAGCAGGAGGTAATCTATGAGTCTTGCTGATAAGATAAAAACAAAAAATGGCAAGAAGAGCGCGGATACAAAATCCAAGAATTACCTCACCGGTAAGGAAATACGCGCGATCGCCAAGGAAAACTCTAAAATTATGTTCAGACTCGAGAAATACAAGTACCGCAAGGCGGACGAGTCTGAATTCACCACTAAAATGAAGGATGACGGCAACATCCTCGAGATCGAGGACCTCAACACCTACTTCTTCACCGACCAGGGTGTAGTGAAGGCAGTAAACGGCGTCTCCTTCAATATCCCGAAGAACACTACCGTCGGTATCGTAGGCGAGTCCGGATGCGGTAAGTCGGTAACGAGTATGTCGGTAATGAGGCTCGTACAGGGTCCTCAGGGTCAGATATACTCCGGCAGCATCCGCTTCAAGGCCTATGACTACAAGCGCGACGAGAATGGCAACCCCATCCCCAAGCTTGTAACCGATGAAAACGGCGACTACGTCTTCACAGAGCTCCTCGACAAAAAGGGCAACGTGAAGATGAACCGCCGCGGCGAAGCTCTGTATGTACCCATGCAGGAGACGGACGAGAAGGGCCGCCCGGTCTATGAGACCGAGGAGAAGGTCTACGACATCGCAAAGATGCCTATGAACGAGATACACCGTATCAGAGGCAAGCAGATCTCCATGATCTTCCAGGAGCCCATGACCTCCTTAAACCCCATATTCACCATAGGTGAACAGCTCGACGAGGTAACCTTCATCCACACTCCCGGCGCGACCAAGGAGATGGCAAAGGCGCGTTCTCTCGAGATGCTCGAGCTCGTCGGTATCGCAATGCCCGAGAGGGTATACAAATCCTTCCCCCACGAGCTGTCGGGCGGTATGAGACAGAGAGTTATGATCTCTATGGCGCTGGCGTGTGATCCCAGACTCATTATCGCCGATGAGCCCACCACTGCTCTTGACGTTACGATCCAGGCGCAGATACTCGACCTGCTCCGCGACCTCAAGGACAGGATCGACGGCTCCATCATGCTTATCACCCACGACCTCGGTATTATCGCGGAGATGGCTGACTACGTGGTGGTAATGTATGCGGGACGCGTTATCGAGCAGGGTACGGTGAAGGAGATCTTCCACGATCCGAAGCACCCCTACACCATCGGTCTGCAGAAGTCGAAGCCCACTATGCGCTCCGGCAACGAGTCCGACACACTCTTCAACATTCCCGGCAACGTGCCGAACCCTGTAAATATGCCCAATCACTGCTTCTTCAAGGAGAGATGCTCCATGTGTAAGGAGAAGTGCTCCGGCGACTATCCCTGTATGATGCAGGTGAGCCCCACGCACTTTGTAGCGTGCCACCTTTACGGAGAGGAGGAGAACAATGGCTGAAAATGAGATACTCGAAGGCGCAGAGGTCGTCTATGACGACGAGGCCATAATGGCGGCGCACCGTGAGGAAAAGGAAGCTACGAAAAAGGCAGATTTTGAAAAACCCTTTGACGAAAACGCCCTCCTCGAGGTAAGGCACCTAAGAAAGTGCTTCCCCATAAAAAAGAGCATCACCGGTAAGACTCTGCAGGAGCTTATCGCGGTGGACGACATATCCTTTAAGCTCAATGCGGGTGAGACTCTCGGTATCGTTGGTGAGTCGGGCTGCGGTAAGACCACTATGGGACGTACCATCCTGAAGCTCCACCAGCCCTCCGGCGGTCAGATCATCTTTGACGGCAAGGATATTTCAAACTACACCAACAAGGAGATGAGAGACATCCGTACAAAGATGCAGATCATCTTCCAGGATCCCTACTCCTCCCTTCCTCCCCGTAGCACCGTCGGTGATATCATCTCCGAGCCGGTACTCGTCCACGGCATAGTTCCGAAGGATCAGGTAAAGAGCTACGTGCTCGACCTTATGGACAAGTGCGGTCTCAGAGACTACTACTACGAGAGATACCCCCACGAGTTCTCGGGCGGACAGAGGCAGAGAATCTGTATTGCCAGAGCCCTCTCGGTACAGCCACAGCTTGTAGTCTGTGACGAGCCTGTATCAGCTCTTGACGTTTCTATCCAGGCGCAGATAATCAACCTGCTCAAGAGCCTGCAGAAGTCGATGAACCTCACCTACCTCTTCATCTCTCACGACCTGTCCGTAGTTAAGTTTATCTCGGATAAGATCGGAGTTATGTACCTCGGCTCTATGGTCGAGTTCGGTAACAAGAAGGACATCTTCGACAATCCCCTGCACCCCTACACCAAGGCGCTCTTCTCGGCTATCCCCGAGCCTAACCCCGACGTTAAGATGAACAGGATCGTGCTTAAGGGTGATATACCCTCCCCCGCTAATCCTCCGAAGGGATGTCTCTTCCACACGAGATGCCCATACGCTACCGAGAAGTGTAAGCACGTGCCCCCGAAGTACAAGGAGCACGAGGAAGGCCACTTTGCAGCCTGTCACCTTCTCAACGAGGAATAAGCGATGGGAAAGAAGAAAGAAAAAAAGCCCAAGGTCAGATATATCGACGACGGCAGGACCATCGCCGATATGTCGGCTTTAGGCGGATCCGATAAGAGATACACAGGTCCTAAGGGCGGCTTCAAGGCGCAGATGAGGACGTACTGGAATACGGTAAAGCTGATGTTCATACCGATGATGGTTACGATAGGCATTATCTCTCTTGCATTCCTTATTATGTGGCTTATGCTAACTTTAGGTTACACTATCAACTAAAAAAGACACCCACAGGGCTAAAATAAGTCTTGTGGGTGTTTTTATTATCATTATTTGTTTTCGAGTATATCGAGGTTTCTCTCAACCGTTTTTCTGCCCCTCCAGGAAAAGGCGCGGCGAAGAAAGGCGGCCTTGTCCATCGAGTCGAGTATCCCCCGCGTTAGGTTGGATATGCGCTCGCGGCGGAAGAACTCTATGGGTGTGACCTTTGGCTCGCGGTTATATGGGCACACGCTCTGGCATAGATCACACCCCCAAGCGGTGTTGTATCTTATCATCAGAGCCTTCTCCTCCTCGGTGAGCTCGCCCTTACGCTGGGTTATAGCGCTCAGGCAATCCTTCCCTTCACCTCTTAAGATACCGGTGGGGCAGGCTCTCTTACAGGCGCCGCAGGAGTGACAGCGCCTTACCTTTTGCGGAGTAATGGCTCCGAGCTCTGACGGAGGAATATCGGTAACTACGTCTCCGATAAAGACGTATGAGCCGTACTTCTCGTTGATGATCAGTCCGTTATCACCGACAAGGCCGAGGCCCGAAATGAGCGCGGCGCCGACCTCGTCTATAGGACTGTGGTCGCCGTATCCCTTGGCAGAGGCGTCGGGACGCGCAGTCCTTATAGCCTCGATGAGTCCTTCTGCTATCTCGCGAAGGCCGAGGTGGTAATCAAGAGACGCCGCATAGCGCGAGATATTCACCGTTTCGCCGGTGTAATACGGCAAGAGATAGACGATAACACTGCAGGGAGTGAAGTCCTCCCTCTCCATTATTCCCGGGTTTATCTCCTTGCAATCGGCGTAGTCAAGCACGGCGTAGTATTCTATATTTTTAGATGCAAAATATGTCTTTAATATGTCCTTCATTTTACTTTATCTCCTCCGGATAAATATATTTTATCACAATAATAAGAAAAAAGCAAGGTTATTGACTTTACGCGTGTTTTGTTATATAATGTATTTAGCGAAATATTGCTATTACGCATCCCTTATGCAAGGAGGTTTTATGTTTAATCTGAACGAAGGATTACTCTACTATATTTTCGGAAACGAGGTGCCTGCGCTTGCCCTCTTCGGCTCTCTGCTTTTAGTGCTCCTCGCGTCCTACTTCCTCGGCAGTATCAACTCGGCTATCATCATATCCAACGCTATATACAAGGAGGACATACGTACCAAGGGCTCGGGCAACGGAGGTATGACCAATATGCTCCGTTCCTTCGGTTGGAGGGCGGCTCTGCTCACTCTCGCGGGTGACCTAGGCAAGACCGTCATATCCATCTTTATCGCGGGCTTTGTCTTTGGCTTCCAGTACGTAGGCGGCATCTCGGTCAGCGAGTTCTGCTATATGGCAGGCCTGCTCGCCGTGATCGGTCACGTCTTCCCCGTCTACTACAAGTTCAAGGGCGGAAAGGGTGTGCTTGCGACGTCTACCATGGCGCTTGTGCTCACTCCCATCCCCTTCCTTATTCTGTTCTGCGTTTTTGCCGCAGTGTACGGAATGTCCAAGTTTATCTCGCTCGGCTCGGTATGCGTTGCGGCGCTATACCCCGTCGTGCTGCATGGCTACTTTGCGGTGGTATTTGAGAGTCCTATGCCCGGACTTATCTCACTTGCATCTATACTTCTCGCCATACTCATCGTGTGGTGTCACAGAGAGAACCTCAAGAGGATCGGTGAGGGCAAGGAGAGAAAAACCTATTTAAGAAAGAAAAAAGATGAGTAAAATCGAAGCTTTTGTTGAGAGCGTTTGTCTCTCGTTTAAAAAAGAGGTTATAAAAAAGCTGGTGTTCTCGCGCCCGAAGAACAGCGAGATACTCAAGGTGTCAGCGAGACTCGTCTCACACAGAGGCAGGAATATACTCGCCTTTGAGTACAGTCTGCCCGGTAACACCGTCTCGCACAAAAACGTCGGTGAGGCAGAGCTCGAGTCATTCATCTCGGAGCTTATCTCGAGCTACTCGCAGGCCAACCTTATCACCACGGTGGGGGAAGTCGAGTGGAAGGTGTCAAAGTCCGGTAAGGAGGCTATACTCGGCGCTGACAAGCTGAAAAGAAAGCTTGAGGGCGAGAATATAGGCTTTGAGGCGGCTATCGAGTCGCTTGACAACAAGAAAAACTATCTGCTCTCGGGCAACGAGGACTTTCTCATTAAGCTCGGTATAAGCGATAAAACCGGTCGTGTGCACGATAAAAGGCAGGGTAAGTACAGACAGATCTGCCGCTTCCTCGAAATAGTGGAGGATATATATTCCGAGCTGCCCGGAGACGGTGAGATCACGGTATACGACCTCTGCTGCGGTAAAAGCTACCTCAGCTTTGCGGTATACTACTACCTCACCGAAAGAAAAGGCAGAGAGGTGAGGATGCTCGGCATTGACTTAAAGCGCGACTGTATCAACTGGTGCTCGGAGCTTGCTATCTCTCTTGGCTACTCGGGTATGACCTTTGTCACCGACGACGTGAGGAATACACCTAAGGGTGTGGCACCGGATATGGTCATCTCGCTCCATGCTTGCGATATTGCTACCGATATTGTGATAAATCGCGCTATGGAGCTCGGCGCGAAGGTAATACTCTCCACTCCCTGCTGCCACAGACACATCAACGACAAGATAGCAAAGGGGCCGCTTTCCTTCGTGACAAACTACCCTCACCTACGCAACAAGCTCGGTGACGTTCTGACCGATGCTATAAGAGTTGCGAGATTGGAGGCGGAGGGATACAGCGTAGCCGCTCTCGAGCTTGTCGATCCCGACGATACACCGAAAAACACGCTTATAAAGGCTATCAAAAGAGGTACGGGGAGCGATAAGAAAAAGGCGCGCTACGAGGAGATACTCGACTTTGTTCTCGGTGAAAATAAGGGTGAATACTTAAAGGATATATAAAACGAACAACAATGATCTACAGAGTTAACAGCGACACAGAAACCGAATCGATCGGCAGAAATCTTGCAAAAATGCTAACCGAACTTAGCATAAAGCGTTCATATATCGCCATGCGCGGAGAGATGGGCGTAGGTAAGACCGTCTTTACAAGAGGCTTTGTCTCCCACTTCGGATGGGCCAACGTAAAGAGTCCGACATACACCATAGTAAATGAATACAAGATAGGAAAAACAAATATATATCACTTTGATCTTTACCGCATATCCGACTCGGAGGACCTCGAGAGCATAGGATATCACGAGTATGTGGAATCGGATGCGCACTCCATCGTTGAGTGGAGCGAGAGGGTACCGGAGTATATCCCCGAGGACGCAATTACCGTCACCATATCAAGGGTGCCGGAGGACGATAATGTAAGAGTGATTGAGATCACGGGAGGACCTATATGATCGTACTTGCTTTTGACAGTACTGCAAAGGCGGCATCGGTCGCGGTGTGCGACAATGAAAAGCTGCTTGCCCTCTACAATATTGATAACGGACTGACACAGAGCGAGCTGCTCTTGCCTATGGCAGAGAATATGCTCAAGTGTCTAAAGCTCGACTTCTGTGACGTTGGGCTCTTGGCCTGCTCGGTAGGTCCCGGATCCTTCACCGGTGTGAGGATCGGTGTTTCGCTCGTCAAGGGCATCGCCTTCGGTAAGAATATCCCCTGCGTCTCGGTATCCACTCTCGACGAGCTGGCCGAGAATCTCGCGGGTCTCGACGGCATTATCGCGCCCTGTATGGATGCAAGAAGAAATCAGGTCTACAACGCACTGTACCGCGGCAGGAACGGTATGCTCGAAAAGCTCACTCCGGATAGGGCTATCTCTATATCCGATCTTGCAAAGGAGCTTAAGAATTACGACGAGCCTATTTTCCTCTCCGGTGACGGCTACGAGGTAGCAAAATGCGGACTTACGGAGCTCGGCATAGACGTCAAGGATACTCCCAAACTGCTTATAACCGAAAACGCCTTCTCCGTAGCGAGGATCGCCCTGAGGAAATACGAAAAGGGTGAGTACGGTAACGACCTTGAAATTGCGCCTACCTACCTTCGCATGCCCCAGGCAGAGCGCGAAAGACTGGAAAAACTGGCTAAAGAGAAAGAGAATAAGTGAGGATAACTCTATGGAAAAGAGAACGATCTACATTGGCGCGGACAGCGCCGGATACACGCTCAAGTGTGAGGTTATTCCCTACCTTGAGAACAAGGGCTACAAGGTAATCGACTGCGGTACGGATAGCGAGGCCTCCTGCCACTACCCCATCTTCGCAAATGCGGTATGCAAGAAGGTACAGAATGATATCGACTCCTCCTTCGGTATACTTATCTGCGGTACAGGAATAGGTATGTCCATGTGTGCAAACAAGCACAAGGGTATACGCGCGGCTCTGTGCTCCGACACCTACTCTGCGAGAATGACCAGGGCTCACAACGATGCTAACGTCCTCTGCATGGGCGCAAGAGTTATAGGCTCCCATCTCGCTCTCGATATTATAGACTCCTTCCTCGGAGCAGACTTCGAGGGTGGCAGACATGGGATAAGAATCGATATGATGATGGATATCGAGAAGTAATATTCTTTAATAATATATAAACGCTATAAGCCTCACGTTTGAGTTCTTATAGCGTTTTCTTTGTTTTTTTGATAATTGTTATTTACATATTTTAATACTTTTCTTTTAGTAAATCAGCAAGAGCCTCACCAAGTAAGATTGACGAATACATCTTTTTACCATACTCCGACCTCACCTCGATAGGGAGTTCTCTTAGTCTGTTGCCAAACTCAATAAGAGACTCGATATCCGAGATACCGTCGGTCAGCTCCTCCTCAGCTTTTATGTAATACCTGCCGTATTCATCAACGTATATGTCGCACCTTTTGCTCTTATTCGTGACCGAGTCTATCGCGCGGACGAGTATATCGCGAGAGTCAAAGCGGTACACCCCCTCCCTAAATGCAAGTGAGGTCAAGTCCTCCTCCCCGTTTAAGAAGGAGCGGTCGCGCGCAGATATTCCACGCAGCTTTGTTATAAAAATCTCGCACTCGCCCTCAGGCATCGGATAGGCTTGGATAAGTATTTTATCGGTAGTTATACTAAAGCCGCACTCTTCCTCCGCTATCGGCAGAAGCTCTCTTACGATACTCCTGATCTCGGCCTTTGTGTACTCGCTCCTTGCAGAATCTATTCCCCTCTCTCTGCACTCGTCGGGTGTAAGTATTATCTTTAGCTTTGTATCTTTTATATTTATAAACTTCAACTCATCTACCTCTCTTTTCCTATATCCATTGTACTCTATTTTATCCCCAAATGATACAGGTAAAATGAGGTATACCGAGAAGAATATGTTCATACTCCGCGCAATTGACCCAAAGCTTCCTTTTTTGGAATAAGGTGTTGATTTTTTAAAAAAAGTGTGTTACAATGTATCCGTTGCAATTCATTGAAGGCAATGCGGTGAGTTCGAGACCTTCCTCACCGAGTGGGCTGTACATCGCCCCGACAAAAACAAAACTAAAGGAGAAAAAATGAGGAGAAACGTAAAAAGGGTTACTTCATCAACCCGCTACTTGACGCGCGGAGCGCTTATCGCGGCTCTGTACGTCGTACTCACCTATTTATCGACCGTTTTCGGTCTGTCGAGCGGAGCGATCCAGTTCCGTGTTTCCGAGGCGCTTCTGATACTGCCTATCTTTATGCCCGAGGCTATACCCGGACTGTTTATCGGCTGTATCGTGTCAAATATTGTCTCGGGCTGCGTTATCTGGGACATCATCTTTGGAAGTCTGGCAACGCTTATCGGAGCCGTCGGAGCCTATCTCTTAAGAAGGCTTCCCGAAAAGATCAAGTGGTTAGCCACCCTGCCAAACCTACTCTCAAACATGGTCATAGTTCCCTTCGTACTGATGTACGCGTACGGAGTGTCCGGAGGCTTCTTCCTCCTCTCGCTCTCGGTCGGTATAGGCGAATTAGTCTGCGGTGTGATAGGGGGCACTGTGCTTTACTACTCAATAAAAGACGTAAGGCTGTTTAAGTAAAAATAAAAGAGTGAAAGACCGTAGCTTTCGCTCTTTTTTTATATCTTTTTTTCTGACTATAGACATCATATCAGTGTTTTTTGAATGTGCGAATTTGTATAATCTACACAAAAAAAGTGAATATTTTTTAATTTTTTAACTTAGTTTTTTGTTTTTTATATAAAATGTTCAAAAATCATATTGTATTTTTTCTGTTTTTGTGTTAAAATACTATAGTCAACCTATAAATATGTGACAAAACAACAGAAAAAGTATCATATCATCTGTGGACCTCGCACAAATCCAAATAATCGGCACTACCGAAAAAGGACGGAAAATCATGTCGAGAAAATCGAGACTGACACTTTGGAAAGAAAGACTTGGACAGCTCTCACGCTGCCCTGACGATATTTTTGATAAGATCGAGCCGAGTGACGAATTGTTCGCGCGGATCGAGAACGCGGAGAACGGTGACATCAATTCAATAAGAGAGCTTGCAACGTCACTTTACAATTTATACAAAGACGACGAGGAAGAGGGAGGAGCGCTCTCTTACTTCGCAAGGATGGGTGTCGCGCAGGGTGACGTGGAGTGCGCTATCGTCGCACTCAATTACATCACACGCTTCAACGATGGGTTCGACACCCTCGATGACATCATATCCATACTCCACGGTAACGTCAATGACGAGAGCGTAGAGAGACTCATCGCCCTCGCTAAGGTTAAAAAAATAATTCTCTGTGCGAGTGAGGGCGCGGATTTCACACACCTCACGGACACGCTCGCCGATATGTATGACGAGTACTCGGCTTATGCGAGAATATATCTTGCAAGCATGAGACTAAAGCATACGGGCTACTATGACAAGGATAAAATTGATGCCCTCGCGCAGGCTCTCGACGTGGCGAGCGTAGTTACACTTCCCGTCTTTCTCGGCCGGGAATATGAAGGGGAGAAGCGCGAACAATATAGCAACGAAAAAGAACGCGAGGCATTCAAGTTTGCCCTCTCGCTCATAGATATGGACCAATGGCGCGATTTCTGGCTTAAGGCGATATACGAATACTCCGAAATATATCTTGGATCGGATATCACACCCTTTGCAGAGGAGATCGAAAAAGCATTCGTCTCGCGCCCCTCATACAAGGAAAAAAAGCTGCACCTCCTCGCCTTAAGAAAATACCTTTGCGATAAGGGTGTAAAAGACGAAGATGCCGAGTACACGGCACTGCGCGATAAGTGTTTGTTTGACGGACTTGAGCCGGGAGTTGAGGATCCTCTGGAATGCGCAAGGCTGATCAAAGAGGCAGTCTACCTTGACGGTAAGGCTGAGAGAGACAAGGTCATCTTTGAAAACAGCTCGGCAACGTGATCCTGCATACAAAGAACAGATACCTACTCAGGGCAACTATGACGAACCATCTAAAAAGAGGCAACAAGCATTTGTGGGAGGTAACCGTTTCGGTAAAGACCGACAAGAACACTGCTCCCCTGATCAACCCCTCACGGATCGTAGAGAGAAGAAACGAGGTTACAAGAGGCGGTGTTACACTGGATAAAGAAAAGAAGGTCGCACAGGTGCTCTGCCGCGGAGAGATCGGTTTCACTGACAAGATATACCCCTTAGAGATGGATCTAATACTCGATATCTCATACGTCAGCTCAACAAAATGCGAGTACTGCGACATCAGACTAAAGGACAAAAAGCGAGTGGGTGATTACCTCGTAATGCAGTGCTCCTTAGCCGTATATTAAGAATAAAAAATCGCTTGTCAAAGGCGTGATACTCTCACGTCTTCGCCAAGCGATTTTTATTTATTTTCTCAAGTTAATAACGTTTTTTGACAAGTTTAATTGTCTAAAAACTTATGTATTGACTCCGCGGCGAGCTTGCCCGCTCCCATAGCAGAGATAACAGTCGCGGCGCCCGTGACAGCATCGCCGCCGGCGTACACGCCTGTCCTCGAGGTAAGGGAGCTCTCGTCCACAATTATTCCGCCCCACCTGTTGACCTCGAGTCCGTCGGTGGTATCCTTGATGAGGGGATTGGGGGAGGTGCCTATAGAAATGATTACTGTATCAACGTCAATAATATGCTCGCTATCCGGAATTTCTACAGGTCTGCGCCTGCCCTTTTCATCCGGCTCTCCGAGCTGCATACGAATGCACTTCATCCCCTTAACAAATCCATTTTTAGGATCTGTTTTATCATCCGGATTAACATATCCGAGTATCTCGGTGGGGTTATTCAAGAGCATAAATTCTATACCCTCCTCTATTGCGTGCTCGACCTCCTCGCGTCTGGCAGGGAGTTCCTCCATGGAACGGCGGTAGACGATATACACCTTCTCTGCGCCAAGGCGAAGAGCTGTTCTTGCAGCGTCCATAGCCACGTTTCCGCCACCGACTACCGCAACATTGCCCCCACGCATTATAGGCGTGTGGCTGTCTTCTCTGTACGCCTTCATAAGATTGGCTCTGGTCAAAAACTCATTGGCAGAATATACTCCCTTAAGGCTTTCACCGGGTATGCCCATAAAGTTCGGCAGACCTGCTCCGGAGCCGATAAATACCGCCTCATATCCCATCTCAAAGAGCTCGTCTACGGTAAGCGTTTTACCTATGATCATATTGGTGAGTATTTCGACACCCATAGCCTTGAGGCTCTCGACCTCTCTTGCGACAATAGACTTCGGGAGTCTGAATTCGGGTATACCGTAAACAAGAACTCCGCCCGCGGTATGCAAGGCTTCAAAGACCGTGACCGAGTAGCCGAGTCTGGCAAGATCACCCGCGCAGGTAAGTCCGGAGGGGCCCGATCCGACTATTGCGACCTTGTGCCCGTTCTTTGGCAGGTTTACGGGGATCTGCTCACTGTGAGCGTTATGCCAATCTGCAACAAAGCGCTCGAGTCTGCCGATACCTACGGGCTCGCCCTTGATACCTCTTACACACTTCGACTCGCACTGCGTTTCCTGCGGACAAACTCTGCCGCACACCGCAGGTAGAGATGACGTATCGCTGATTATCTTGTATGCGCCCTCAAAGTCATACTCGCGGATCTTATTTATAAACTCGGGTATACGGATCCTTACCGGGCAGCCCGCAACGCAGGGCATAGTCTTACAGTTAAGGCACCTTGCCGCCTCGGCGATAGCCTGCTCCTCGGTGTAGCCGAGGGCAACTTCTGCAAAAACTCTGCCTCTCTCAATAGGATCGAGAGTCGGCATTGGATTCTTTTTTAAGGACATATTAGCCACCAGTCTTCCCTCCCTTCAAAAAGAGGTTGCAGGTCTTCTCATAGGCGTGTCTTTCAAAACCGCGATACATATTTCCGCGCGAGATCGCCTCGTCAAAGTCTACCTCATAGCCGTTGAAGTCAGGACCGTCAACGCAAGCGAACTTAGTGACCTTTTTGCCGTCAACGTTAAGTGTGAGACGGCAACCGCCGCACATGCCGGTACCGTCGATCATTATCGGGTTCATAGAAACGTCGCAGGGTATGCCCGTGGGACGGACTGACTCAACAACAAACTTCATCATAACAAGGGGGCCTATGGCGATAACCTTGTCAAAGCGTCTGCCGGATGAGAGTATCTCGTTAAGGGGTACGCATACGTTACCCTGTCTACCGTATGAGCCGTCATCGGTCATTACAGTGAGCTCGTCGGATGCCGCACGGAACTCGTCCTCGAGGATAACAAGATCCTCCGAGCGGAAGCCGATGATCGAGGTGACCTTTGCTCCAAGGCTCTTAAGCTTCTCGGCGATAGGCAGAGCTATAGCGCAGCCTACACCGCCTCCGACTATACATACCTGAGACAAGCCCTCGGTGTGTGTGGGTACTCCGAGAGGTCCGGCAAAGTCAGATAGCGAGTCACCGGGCTCCATCTGTGAGAGCTTCTTGGTAGTAGCACCTACGGTCTGGAAGATTATCCTGACGGTGCCTGCCTCTCTGTCAAATCCTGCAACGGTAAGCGGAATTCGCTCACCCTCGGCGTCTTGGCGAAGTATAATAAACTGTCCCGGCTCCGCCTTTCTGGCAACGAAGGGAGCCTCAATATCCATAAGAGTCACGTAGGGATTAAGGACTCTTTTTGTGACTATTCTGTACATTATATCTCCTCAAAAAATAATACTTATATCATTCTATCACATATGCGCGCGCTTTTCAAGATGCAAACACGTTTTTTCTCAGATTATTTTGCTATTTACCATTGTTTTACAGTGCTATTCCCGCAATTAGATCAATAAAAGCATAAAGCAAATAATAATCGGTATTGCCAAAATAAGTAAATTTTATTTTACATTTATTACCTATTATTCTTCGTGTACCAATCGAGAAACCGCTCTATATATTCTCTGTGCGGCGTTATGATCTCGGCGTCGATCTCGGGATGAGATAAGGAGAAGCTCTCGAGCATATCTCTAAGGTTATCATCCGAGAGCATATAGTCTTTTACGATATATTCTCTATCCTTACCAAGCCTTGTCAAAAGCATGGCCGAGAGGACTCCCGTCCTATCCTTGCCCGCGTTGCAAAAATAGATAACCCCCGAGTCGGCGGTGAGCATATCAGTGACTGCCGCCTCAAGCCTTGAGTCAACCATAGAAATATAAGACTCGGAGACTGCGTCAACGCTTTTAGGTATCTCGCTGCCTCCCCTTATTGCTAATGTGCGATAAGCAAAGCGTAAATCCGCAGAAAGCGGACATGGCTTGGTCTTTCTTTCCTCCTCTGTCCTCAAATCCAGAACAGCCCTCACGCCGTTCTCTAACAGCCACTGTCTTTCCTTCTCGGTTACAGACGTGGGCACATCGCTGCGTATATACTTCATACTCCCCTCAAGTATCGGGCGAGTGTTACGTGTGCTCTCAAATATTTTGTTCAAATCCTTATTCCTTTCCCTTGAAGTCGTTCGGCCTATGTCCGGTTATCTGTTTAAAAAGTCTCGAAAAATTGCGCGGATCAAGTCCTACCGCCTCGGCAGCGTCTGCGACCGAGTACGTACCGTCTCCGAGAAGGAGCACGGCCTTCTGTACCCGGAGCTCCGAGAGATAGGCGTGAGGTGAGATGCCCATACGCGACTTAAACAAAGTCGAAAAATAGCTACGCTCAAGGCCTACGTTATCCGAAATGTCCTCAACGGTGATGCTCTTATGATAGTTGGTCTCCATGTAGCCGAGCGCCTTCTCTACCCAGACGTTTTTATTCTTCGCCGACCTCGGTCTTGAGATTATGCCGAGAAGCTCATATATGCAAGCTATACGCCTTAGATCAGCGCCCATATCCGTATCATTTGACAGCCCGATCATACGCGTGACCACCTCGACCATAGCCTCAAAGCACTCGCCAGACACGAAGGGATTCTCATGTGTGATACCAACGTCCGAAACAATTTTTGAAACTATCCTGCCGTCGATAGCGCAATATACACCCTCACGCGAGGTCACCGGATCGGCAGTGTGTATGACCTTCTGCCCCGGGGGAATGATATAGCAATCGCCCGCGCTGAAGGTTATTTCGCGATCGTTGATAATAACAGAGCCCCTGCCCTTTGTACAGCATTCGACAATATATAGGTCACGCACTACAGGACCGTAGCGTGTACCGGGGGGCAGGTCGCGGTCATATGCAGCCATATAAAGCTTTGGCTCTCCTGCGATATCCTTATGTAATCTTTCACTCGGCATAAGCACCTCCGAAACAACATTTTGAAGAAAACAACAAACAAATATGCATTGAAACACGGACTTGTACTATGTTATACTATGTACAAAGGCGTGATAAATGCCGCTTTTAATCTATTATATCACATTTTTTAGGAGATTGGAAGACTATGAGCAAAAACATTTTGAATATTGCAGTAGTAGGCTGCAGTAACATGGCAAAGCTGCATATGAACGGTATCAAGGCAAGAGAGGGCGCTAACCTCTACGCTATCTGTGACAACGATCCCGACGTACTCGCTAAAAGACAGGAAGAAATGCAGGTTGAAAAGACCTGTACCGACTACCGCGATCTTGTTAATGATCCTAAGGTAGACGCCGTCGTACTCGTTGTACCGGACCAGGTCCACCTCGAAATGACGGTAGCTTTCTTAAGAGCGGGCAAGGCCGTCCTCTGCGAAAAGCCCTTTGCGCTTACTGTTGAAGAATGTCTTGAGATGATCAGAGTCGAGAAGGAGACTGACGGTAAGCTCATGGTCGGACAGATCTGCCGTTGTACTCCCGGCTTTATCAAGGCAAAGGAGCTTGTTGACGCAGGAAGAATCGGTGAGCTCATCTTTGTTGAGAGTGAATATGCTCACAACTACTCCGACGCAAGAGGCGCAAGAGACTGGAGAGTCGATCCTGCAAGACATATCGTAATCGGTGGCGGCTGTCACGCTATTGACCTGCTCAGATGGATAGCGGGAGATCCCACCGAGGTCTACGGCCACCACAACCACAAGGGCCTTGTCGACTGGCCGACCTGTGATACAGCAGTGGCTGTATACAAGTTCCCGAACAACGTTATGGGTAAGGTGTTCGTCTCATCCGGATGTAAGAGAGACTACACAATGAGAACAGTTCTCTACGGAACTATGGGTACCATTATCTGCGACAATACCTCCGACTACATAACTCTTTATGAGGACAGCGCAACCACAGAATATTATAAGGGACAGAAGATCGATGTGCGCGTAGATAACCACAACTGCACCGCAGAGATCGATGCTTTCGTTAC
Source organism: Clostridia bacterium (assembly GCA_017456895.1). Classification (GTDB taxonomy): domain Bacteria; phylum Bacillota; class Clostridia; order Oscillospirales; family CAG-272; genus UBA1740. The sequence continues at coordinate 14,256 of JAFTIN010000044.1, read as the reverse complement.
GGCGCTCATCAATAACGAGCCAATGCCCGTATCCTCTATGGAAGGTACCAAGACTGTTATCGTTTGCTGCGCATCCGTTCAGTCTATGAACGAGCACAGAGTTATCGAGATCGAGTATCCTGAGGCATAAGCTTAACGCATTAAAAATGATTATTTAAAGCAGGGGATGAATTATCCCCTGCTTTTTGACTATTTTTATTCACATTTTCCGACATCAAACACACAAAAACAAAAAAGTAAAGGACGATTTGACCAAGCAAATCGGCCTGTTTTATGATGAATTGAGCCGTTGGCAAAAGTGAAGGCTCGTAGGGGCGATTCACGAATCGCCCGCCTACAGTGGAGCTTGAGGCCTTACCTTAAGTTAATTGTGTCGTAGTACAATCCCTCACCGCTTCGCTACGCTTGCTACCCGAGGTGTGAGCCGCAGTGAGCAACCTTCCCTTTTTGGGAAGGGGGACCACGAAGTGGTGGATGAGGTTTTTAAAAGTTAGCATATCGCAACCTCATCCGTCACTCGTATGACTCGTGCCACCTTCCCCAAGGGGGAAGGTCATCCTCTGTTTCGCTTCGCTGGTCTCGCCTGCGGGCTCGGTCACCTCGAGGGAAAACGATACTCAATCGTTTTCTAACACTCTCGGTTTCACTACGTTACCCCAAGGGGAAGGTTGAAGGAGCCTCCCTCCGGGAGGGAGCTCCATTTGCACAAGGGAGCCTAAAGTTATTCGGTCAAAGACCTCATAGCCTCGCCAATACAGTCAGGGTGAAGTGTTTTTTTTGCTATGTAAGCCAAAAGTCTAAAGCAACCTCGTAATCTATATCTTTTTCTGCAGAATTTTCAATCCACGCTACAAGAAACGTAATTTTTTCAACACTTCTATCTAAGAGAATAAATGAAAAACCATATCCGTTCTCGTTTTTCCACACATCATAGCCTTTGTGTGGCTCATTTGTATAATAGCACTTTTCGTTTATATCATACGAACCTATACCAACAGACCAATTTCCTATCGTGACCGTAATCGATTCTGTATATTCGTCAGATCCGCAAAAATGCAATCCACCTTCTGAAAAAATAATATTATATTGCTTATTTTTTTCTAAAAGATCGGTGTTTATATCCAAAGCATAATTAGTATCTGTAGTAATATCGAAATACGGAACGTTATAACTGTTTTTACGAACGCTGAAAGGGATTTTTGTATTATTATGGCACACACTAAATGTTCCAATCGGGCATACAAGCTCGGTTATATCTGTGTAAATATATTCTTCCATATCATAATCCTTTCTATTGCTTTTTGTTTTATTATACCACACACAATAAAAAAAGTAAAGGACGATTTGACCAAGCAAATCGCCCTTTTATACAACCTTCGCTGTGCGAGGATCTCATCCGACTCGTCGGATTTCATCCACCCTCTCCGTCACCTACGGTGACACCTCTCCCGAAGTGAGAGGCTCATTTAGGCTCGCCCTTTGGGAGAGCTCCCGACATCGTCGGGTGAGAGGGCAAAATTTCACCGCGTTCCTTACTCCGTCAAGGAACGCATAGCTTCGCCAATACAGTCAACATGAAGTATTTTTATACCTTGGTACACCCCAAATGATTTATCATTAAATCAAATAATTTATCCTCTGTTGACCGTCCTTTATCTATAGGTTTTTTCAAAAGAATTCTAACGAATTCATATAGCTTATAAATACAAATAATCGGCAAAAGAATGATGAATAGTATTCCTTCCCATAACTTATCACAGATTCGAATAGATTTATTATCACCATTTGAACCAACGTATTTTATTTCACCTTCGAACTCAATATGATCATCAAACTCGGTAATTATGGGTATGTACCAATATCCGCCTGAATGTCCACCACGTTCAACACCAAAATGAATTTCATCGTTAATTAACTTCAATATGTAATCGTTAATATATTTGTATCTTGCTTTATCATTAAAATAACCGTTACTCCAATTAAATTGATCAAGAAACATTTTCTTTGTTCCTTCATAACGAAACACGTATTTCTTCGACATGCTGTAACCTCTCATTGGTGTGATGTAGTATATGTTATATTATATCACACCCACGCAAAAAAGTAAAGGACGATTTGACCAAGCAAATCGCCCTGTTTATTTCATCCTCATCCACCGCTAAAGCGGTCCCCCTTCCCCTATCTTGGGGAAGGTTTTTTTAGAATTACTTATCTTTAAGAATTTCCATAGCTTCGGCAATACAGTCAATATGAAGTATCAATTAAAACTCAATTTGCTCTGCCTCGCAACGGAGATTGTAAAATTGCTTTACCCACTCGGGCAAGGTTTCAACCTCATCCCTGATCTTTACAAGAGTTCTTTTTCAAATGCTGAATGTTGTTAAAATAATATATACTCTTTAACAGTTTCAACAAGATCTTCTGTATCGATGTAGAAAATCACACCTTTGCTTTGTAGTGATAATTTATTTTGCCTATTAGACAAAATATCAAAGTATTCTTTTTCATCTTCTCGCCAGATGAAAATTACAAATTTTCGGTTTTTACATTCTTCGTAAAAATACTTTTTCTCATCTTCAATAAAATCGTCTATCGAAACATATGGACTATTCTCATGTAATTTAATTTTAAAGTCACCATCAATCAATTTCAAATCTGTTATATCAAATAATGCAAAACAAAAATCGTTATTTAACAAACACATATATCCATATTGTTTTCTAATTTCCTCAAGATAAATATCATCTTCAAGCAATTTGTTTTGCAACAAATAGTGTTCATCGTGAGTAATCCCGATTTTATATTTCTTTTTATAAAATTCATAATATTTTGACTTTTTATATTTCTTATGTTCGAATGGAGCAGGAAGAACATTTTGGAAAAACCATACTATTAAAGCAAATATAATGAAGGGAGAGAATATAACGCATAGAGATATGATCGCTAAAACTTCATACCATTTAGATTTTTTCATAAAACTTTATCTCCATCCATCAAATTCAAGTTTATCAATCAGTTTCCTGATCGTGTTTATTATATCATTAATTTCACTAAAAGTAAATAGGACGATTTGATTTCTCAAACCGCCCTGTTTTTTATGATGAATTGAGCCGTTGGCTCATGAATTGCACGAAGTGCATGAATTGACGGCAGAGCCGTCATGAATTGCCTGCGGCATTATGCGTTCCTTACTCCGTCAAGGAACGCATAGCCTCGCCGATACAGTCAACATGAAGTATTTTTTATTTATATTTTTGAATATATCTTTTAGCTTCATTTCTTATCCACGTACGCTTGTGGTTCAAGAAAGGTTTTATTAATTCAATATATTGCCCTGCCTGCATTCTGTACAAACTATAAATAACATGGCCTTCAACATCGTCATCTGAAAGAAGAGAAATTATTCTTTCGGAATAATCACAGTAAGCCTTTTTGTTCAGAAGCATAACAAAACTTTGTCTACCTCTTTTAGCTCTTCTGTCAAGGCAAATGCTGATTATTCGGGTTATCTGCTCATCGGTAAATTTCTTTTTGTGTTTTACAACTAATTGCCTAATTTCTTCACCAATATCCCAAATTTCTTGTTCAAACATATACCATTCATGAACATCAGGAGCTTCCTGCATATAGGGCAAATCGGGTAATTCAGTATCGGGAATCTTTTCTACTGCTTTTTTTATTAGTATATCAAATTCACAGTCGAAAACTTCTCTATTGTTAGCTCTCATAATAACCCCCCCTTTTTTTCATTATATCACACCCACGCAAAAAAGTAAAGGACGATTTGACTAAGCAAATCGTCCTGTTTTTGATGAATTGAGCCGTTGGCTCATGAATTACACGGAGTGCATGAATTGACGGCAGAGCCGTTATGAATTGCCTGCGGCATTATGCGTTCCTTACTCCGTCAAGGAACGCATAGCCTCGCCGAAGCGCTGGTAGTGGACTATCTCGCGCTGGCGGAGGAACCTGATAACGTCGTTTACGTCGGGGTCATCGCTAAGGCGCAGGATATTGTCGTAGGTGACTCTTGCCTTCTGCTCTGCTGCAAGATCCTCGTTGAGGTCGGAGAGGGGATCTCCCTTTGAGGAGATGGCCATAGCCGAGAAGGGCTCGCCCGAGGCGGCGCAGGGGTAAACTCCCGCTCCGTGACCTATATAGTACTTATCAAGGCCGCCGGCCTTTATCTGCTCGGGGGTGAGGTTACGGGTGAGCTGATAGATGATGCTGCCCACCATCTCCGCGTGGCCGAGCTCCTCATTTCCGATGTCCGTCAGGGTGCCGATGATCTTGCCCTTAGGCATAGTGAAGCGCTGGTTAAGGTATCTTGTCGCCGCTCCGAGCTCACCGTCGGGGCCGCCGAGAGCATCGATAATAAGACTCGCCAGGCGGGCGTTGGGGTTCTTTATCTTTACAGGGTACTGGAGCTTTTTCTCATATATCCACATATATTAGTCCTCCTTTCCGCCCGACTGCCAGGGCCAGGGGCCGTCAACCCAGCTCCATTTGTCGCCGACGGTCATATCGGCAAAGAGAGGTCCGTACTTATTCTGATACTCGGTCATAGCATTGTCGAGCTCGTCTCTTTTCTCTCTGAAGTAGGTGAGCGCGTCGCGACACTCGGGGTGAGTATCGAGGAAGAGCTGAGCCTCGGTCATGGCGAACGACAGAGCGTGTATCCTGTTCATAAGCTCATCTCTATTCATTTCCGTACACCTCCATGGGCATATCCAGCTCCTCAAAGATGGTTCCGCGGCCGAGTCCCTGCTCGGGAGCGTAGAGCATTCTCCAACGCTGGATCGGTACGTAGGCGTAGCCGAGAGGCTTATCGTAGAGGGTTGCAGCGTCGCTCTCGTGGCAGACGTCGGTTAGGTTACGCTCCTCTTTTGGCATACCTTTCGCATTTCTTTCCATTTGATTTTATCCTTTGATTTTTTGTAAGGGATTATTCCCTTCCCTGTCAGTATATGCTGTTTGTCGTTTTTTGTTCTGTGCGCATAGACTTACTACGAGGTGATAAAAGACTATGATCAATGCGATAGGAAACACTCCTACGGTAAGGCTTAAAAGAATCGAGAGACTGCTCGGCGAGGTAGAATTATACGCCAAGTGCGAGTATATGAATCCCGGCGGAAGTATAAAGGACAGGGCGGCAGCGGCTATCCTTACGAAGGCGAGAGAAGACGGCATCCTAAAGCCACAAGGTAAAGTGGTAACGGCAACGTCCGGCAACTTCGGTATATCCTTAAGTATGCTCTGTGCCCACCTCGGTTACAGAGCCACCGTCGTTATGCCCACGAGCGCCTCCAAGGAGAGACTGTGCCTTGTGAGAGCGTACGGCGGCGAGGTCAAGCTCGTAGATGGGGGAATGACCGAGGCAATAAAGGTTGCGCGCGAGGTCACGGCGGCGACGGGCGCTCTATACCTTGATCAATTCACATCCCCTGAGAGTGTAAAATGTCATTACACGGGAACAGGACGAGAAATATGGCAGAATATGCAAAGCAAGATTGATATATTTGTAGCAGGAGTAGGTACAGGCGGCACTCTGGTAGGTGCGGGCTCTTTTCTGAAAAAGTGCAACTCAAGGCTAAAGATATACGCTGTAGAGCCGAGCGAAAGCCCGGTGCTCTCGGGCGGGAAAGCACAAAAGCACGGTATAGAGGGGATAGGCGCGGACCTTATACCGCCGTTATTTAATCGAGAAATTGTCGACGGTATCGTAGGGGTAAGTCTTGATGAGTCGATCGAAGCTCTGCGCCTTTTAGCAAAGGAGGAAGGCATCTTTGCGGGAGTCTCAACGGGCGCATCACTCGCCGCGATAATCCGCCTATCCGGGACGGGTAAGCTCAAGAATAAGCGCGCTGTCCTTATCATTGCGGACGGTGGTGAGAGATATTTTTCACGCAGAGTTATTGACTAAAGGCGTGATATGAGGTATAATATTCCCGATGAAGATTTCGCGGGAGGAAAGCGTGGGACAGGTATACGAATTTGAAAAGGAAAAGCTTATCGTCGGAGTAATATACAACGACGAGGTGATATATGAAAAGGCGCTCAAAATGCTCACCGAAGCCTTCGGCGAGATAGACGGTGAGTCGGAGAGATTCTCCTTCTCGCGCGAGTTCTCCGATTACTATGACGAGGAGCTCGGGGGTGAAGGACAGAGAGTTATTTTCTCCTTCCGCGACGTTGTAGATCCTTCGCGCCAGGCAGAGATAAAGAAGATGACGAACGAGATGGAGCGTATTCTCTCGGACAGCTCAGGCAACCGTCTGATAAACCTTGACCCCGGTTTTATTAATCATGGCAGACTAATGCTTGCCACAACAAAAAAGGCCGGCTTCAGAATACCACTGGAGGACGGTATATACACCGAACTGACTCTCTTCTGGGCAAAGGGCGAGTGGCACAAGCTCCCCTGGTCATACAGAGACTATCAGTCAAAGAAAGTGCAGAAATTCCTCACCGAAACGAGAAAAAAATATCTTGCGGAGCGCAAGACTCTGCTCGCCGAGAAGGAGGCCGAAAAATGATCTCAAAGGAAACGATAGAAATAATTAAAAAGTTCAGAGATGACCGCGAATGGAGTCAGTTCCACAATCCGAAGGATCTGGCAATATCCATCAGCCTTGAGGCCGCTGAGCTGCTCGAGATATACCAATGGAGTGCCGACGACCTCGACTGCCTTGATAAGCTCGACAGAGTCAAGGAGGAGCTCGCCGACGTTCTCTGTTACTCAATACTCCTTGCAGACAGGTACGGCCTTGACCTCGACGAGATAATACGCAATAAAATGCAGAAAAATGCCGAAAAATACCCTGTCGAAAAAGCGGCAGGTGTAAGCACGAAATATACAAATTTGTAAATTTCAATTGACAAAAACGGAGGGTTAGTATGTTTGTAAAGAATAGCGAAATAGAACTCAACAATCTCGGCAACGGTGTATCAAGAAAGATTCTTGCCTATGACAAAAATATGATGTCGGTTGAGGTAAGATTCGAGAAGGGGGCTGTCGGCGCTATGCACACCCATCCGCATACGCAGATCTCCTACGTGCTTGAGGGTAGGTTTGAGGCTACCATAGCCGGTAAGACAGAGATAATCTCTAAGGGTGATACCTACATCACACCGCCCGATGCGCCACACGGTGTAGTATGCCTTGAAGAGGGCGCCCTGCTTGATATCTTCACTCCCATGAGAAAAGATTTTTTATAATTTTATCAAAAAAGTAAGGACAGAGTTCTCACATCTCTGTCCTTTTGTTTTACAATTTGATTTTCAGCCTTCTGACTTTTCCCGACTTTTCCGTGACGGTGACTTCTATCCTACCGTCTGTGTTGCATATCTCAACCGACGAAATAACCGAGTCGGACTTATACGCCTCGATAACGTTTATGAATATCGGGGATTTTTCCGCCGTGCGCTCAAGTAGATAGGACACGCTCGTCGTCGCGGGGTTATTCGGGCCCTTGGCAAATATCAGCTCCCTGCCTTCAGCCGAGGTGTAGACGTCCATATACCAATCTTCTGCGCAGTAGGTAAGCTTGATCGGGCGGTCGCATCGGTAGGAATATGCGTCGCTTAGGTACGCCTCAGCACCCTTGTCCGAGACCTTGCCGATATACCGAGCGCCCTCGGGAATCTCCGCCTCGGCATTGATATGCCAGGTCCATTCCTTCTTCAGCTCGTTATCCGTTTTTACAGAAAAAACGTCTATAAAATATTTGTCATGCCATGAGATTATACGGCGCATCCGCACACCCTTGTATGCCTCGTCCGACCACTGCTTGATGGTGAAGGAGTCGAGCATTTCGTACTCCTCGGGCGACATAGTCTCGGCATCAAGGTATATGTCATCGGGGGCTCTGAGGCTATACTCTCTGACGCGTGTATCGCAGGGCGCCATATTCTCGCCGTCAATAACTACGGTATTATGCGCCAAAGTATTCTTGAAGTAGCCGTAATGCAGGGGTGATCCGTAGCCCGAAGCGGTGCCGAAATCCGTACACGCCTCCTTGCCAAAAGCATCAAACGAGATCGCCAAGCGGTCATAGTGATCATGCTCACCGCCGTAGGGTGTCGCCTTGAAAATGAGGGTTCTGCCCTCTGCTGCGTGGAGGATAGCAAGTCCCGATCCACACTCGGAAATATAGTTCTCAAGCGGTATTTCGGGGCGCGCGGGAAGGCTGTCTACGCCATAGATAAGAGCGTCAAAGGACTCCCTCTTCCCCACCCCATAGCTAGCATACAGAAGCTCGAGAATCTCATCCGTACCAAAGCAGGAATAGGCGTGCTCATAGATATGCTGATAACCTCTGAGCGAGCCGTGACCATCGTTAATCCTTACGGTATTTGAGTCGTTTACTCGCAGCTTAAGCGGCAGAATCAAAGCCTTGTAGAGCTTCTCGCGGTAATGAGGATCTCTGAAAAGGCTGTGCTCCGTGTTCTTAGCCAGCTTCTCAAAGGTCATAAACCACTTAAGGGCGTAGAGGTGATAGGAAGCCGAGCACTCAAACCACATGTTGTCCTCGAGGTATGCGTGGTCTATCTGATATTTGAGACCGTACTTTGTATCCGTGGCAAAGCGCACAAGCTCGGCGTCATCGATAGCAAGACCTATCACGGCGATAGACGTGCAGATAGCGACCTCGTGATTGTGCAGTTGAGGTGTAAGATACTTTTTCTGATGCTCTGCCGCATGGCGGAAAAGCTCGTTCTCGATAAGAGTGCGCTCTCTGTCGGTGAAGACGGATTTTATTAGCGAATACGCCGGCGCAAGATTACAGATAGGATCGCAATCGCTGAGCACCTGAGAGGCAAATCTGCCGGGGTGATTGTACGGAATTCCGCCGTGGACCTCATAGTTCTTATAGTTCTCGGCATAGCCGAGGATTATTTTCTTTGCTACCGATAGGAAATCCTCTCTGCCCGTAGCGATATATCCTATCGCAAGCTTATAGGCGGCGGAGGTAGTCAGAGTAAGAACAGTTTCCCACCACGCGCCAAGATACGGCTCGCCCGTCTGCGCTTTGCCGCACTCGGGACAGAAAAACTTCTCGTTATCATCGTAGTCGAATCTCAGACGCGTGCCGCATTCAGGACAGGTGAAATAGTGATACCACGTGGCAAGCCCTGTCTTTTGTATATATAGCTTACGGCACACGTCAGCCGTTTCATTCTCTATTTTTTCTATATATTTTGGATTATGCTTTGCTCTTTCTCTTATCGTGGCTCTGTCTGTTTCCGAAAACATATTATCCTCGCAGTTAAGTTTTTACGTTCTGTTAAACCGAATCAATCCCCTCAAGAAGCTTTTGCTCATACTCATCCGCGGTGAAGTGCTCGAACAAGTTTCTCCACGGAGTCTCACCTGTAACAGCGCCCACATGTATCATAGTCACTACACCGTATCTATCAATGATCACCGTTGTGGGATATCCGCGACTTGGGAAATTAGAAAGGCTGAGACCGCCCGAGCAATTGCCGGATTCAATAAGGGGCATATCAAGAGATGACCCCAAAACATTCGGGAAAGCTAATATATCTTCCTTGCTGTCGTAATCATTAATTGCAAATATCTCGATCTCATCCTTGTATTGATTGTACGCTGTGTTTATATAGGGAAATTCCTTTATACAAAACGTACAATTAATAAACCAGAAGTTCAGCATGACCATATCCTTGTCTTCAAGGAGCTTGGAAAGAGTATACGAGTTACCGTCCACATCAACGAAGGTAAAATCATACATTACGTCACCAAGCTTATAAGAGGATTTGAAACCTCCTGTCTTTATAGGAGCTGAGGTGAGTGTAATTATCGTATTATCGGACGTAACTGCATATCTGTCATCCTTAGTTTGACCGCCCTTCACCTCATAGCCGTCCGGTACGTCATCAAGCTCTACGGAGTAGTCACCGGAGGTGTCAAGGACAAAAGACACAACGCCGTTTTCATCCGTGATCTCGGGCAATGCGCAAAGGTTGTATCCGTCACCGCTATGTACATATACCGTAACTCCGGCAAGCGGAAGTCCGCCCTTGCTAACAACCTTTATACTATATTGAGTATATATTTCAGACTCGGAAATACCGCAAATTGTACATGTTTTGTTTACAAAATTGTGGTTTCCGAGTTCTCCTTCGGTGATTCCACACAAAAGGCATGTTTTAGGTCTGGTGCAATTCGCCTCTTCCCAACTATGTCCGAGCGGCTCACCCTCGGTCAAACCACAGGCCGAGCATGTCCTCGGCAAAAGGCAATCCGCCTCTTCCCAGCTGTGTCCGAGCGGCTCACCCTCGGTCAAACCGCAGACCGAGCACGTCCTCGGCAAAATGCAGTCGGCATCGAGCCACACGTGGGTGTGATCATTAATGCTCATAATCAAGCCGCAAGAGGCGCATGCCACCGTCCACTCATCAACAGATTTCCAGATATGTCCTTTCGGACGGGAATCCTTTACACCGCAGACCGAGCATACCATGGGCTCCTCGCAGTCATCGCCGCTCCAAGTGTGTCCGAGAGGCTCGCCGTCAACGAATGTGTCACTCCCTCTTTCCGAGCAGCTACACGAGTAGTAATAAATTGAAGGCTCGGTGCACGTAGCGGGCGTTTTTAAATAGATATCCGATTTGTTTTTCTCGGTAAATTCGTGAGTATGCTCATCTGTACCGTTATTAAGATCTCCATTCCCCTGTGTCGGTATTTTATCTTCATTTCCAAGGTTGGGAAGCTTTTCTATCAAATCACAAGAAGTAATGGAAAGTGCAAAGGCTAACAATAATAAAAAAGTTGGTATTATTCTTTTTCTCATATTTTTCCTCCTGTCAAAATTTGTTTTCTATCTCAATTATATCATATCTTTTAGGAAAATCAATATGAAATATCACCCCGTGTGACAAAGTCACAAAACACACAGAGTGTACTTGCAAATAAAAAAGAACGGTCAGCAGGTGACCGTTCTTAATTTTTACAGAGTGAAAATTACTTAACTTCAACTTCTGCGCCTGCAGCCTTGAGGTCTGCAGCGAGCTTCTCAGCCTCTTCCTTAGAGATGCCTTCCTTGATGGTCTTGGGAGCAGACTCAACAAGATCCTTAGCATCCTTAAGACCAAGACCGCAAACATCCTTAACGAGCTTAATAACGTTAAGCTTGGATGCGCCGGCGCTGGTAAGAACAACGTCGAACTCGGTCTTCTCCTCAACAACGGGAGCTGCTGCTGCAACTGCGCCAACTGCTGCTACGGGAGCTGCGGATACGCCGAACTCCTCCTCAAGAGCCTTAACGAGATCAGCGAGTTCAAGAATAGTAAGACCCTTTACAAGGTCAAGAATCTGGGTAGACTTTTCGTTCATTTTAAAATCCTCCGAATATTATACAAATTTTAATACTAAATCAGTTTGCAGAAAATTAAGCCTCTGCGGGAGCCTCGGTAGCTTCCTCGCCACCGTTTTCCTTATCGATCTTAGCCTGAAGAACGTATGCAAGACCGTAAAGAGAAGACATAAGGCTGCCCATCATCTTACCGATGAGAACCTCCTTAGAAGGAGTAGCTGCGAGAGCTTCTACGCCTGCCTGATCGATAACACCGCCGTCAACGAAACCAGCCTTGATCTCGAACGAGGGGATCTTATCAGCGTATTCCTTCATAATCTTTGCAGGAGCAATAGGATCGTCCTGGCTGATTGCAATTGCAGTCATGCCGGAGAGATACTGCTTCATATCACCGTAACCAACCACCTCACATGCTCTGCCGGTAAGAGTATTCTTCATTACGGAATACTCGATGCCTGCCTTACGAAGAGCGGCTCTGAGTGCGGTGTCATCTGCAACGGTAATGCCTTCGTACTTAACAAGCACGCCGGATACAGCGGTCTGCATCTTGCCTGCGAGTTCTTCTACGACTTGCTTCTTGGCTTCAAGAACCTTATTACTTGGCATTTTGTTTCCACCTCCATAAAAATTTCAAATAAAAAATCCTTTCCGGGAGAAACACATAACTCTCCGAGAAAGGACAAACCTAAAGAAACGCAGCAGTACTCCACCGCGTAAATTTTAAATTGTCACACCTCGGCAGGAAAGCTATATGCTTTTACCGGAACCTGCTGTCTTAGGATACCTATGGTATTATACACGAAGTATCGCCGCTTGTCAATACCTTTTTTGAAAAAAGTTTAAGTTTTTTCTCACAAAGAGCGCCACCGCACTTTTATATTGCGGTGGCGCTTAAAATTTATTGTGTTACTCCGTTTACTGTTATTACAACTGCAGTTGCACAACCTTCTGCAACTTCAACAGTCGGTGCGAACACATCGGTTTTTACCTTTGCGTCCTCGCCGGTCGAAATATCTATTCTGGCTTCTACTATACAGCCGCTTGCCGTGTCAACATCCTCATAGGAAGCTCCATACGCATAAACATTTCCTGTTGAATTAATGTCTATGCTTCCCTTGTAGGTACAAGCTTCCATATTAAGATAGTGGCTGTATGCACTTCCGGATCCGCCTATAAGTCCTCCGGCATTTACCAGTGTTGATTTTGTCACATTAATGTTACCCTGATAGTGGCAGTTAGTCATCGTAAGCTGCGAAAACTCTCCTAATAAACCGCCAATTACTACCTCGGTGCCTGAATAGGTTATATCCGCATTTACCTCGCAATTATTTAAAGCAATACCTAAACCGAAGCAATCGCCAATCAGTCCCGAAACGTAGCTATCTGCATTTGTTATAACAGAAATACTGCCCGTGTATACAATATCATTTACCGTTATCTTATTATTGAAGTTAATATATCCTCCAATGCCACCTACATTAATGGCATTCGATTCACCAATATTTGCAACTACGTGTATTGGGGTGGAGATAACTTGTACATTATCAATGATATTTTCGCCTGAGCCATACGCCAGAAGAGTACCAAAGTGGAAATTTTCCCCTTCAACGTTGTACGTTACATTTGCTACTGCGCACTCGATACGCAAGTTCTTGATAGTAGAAGTAACCGCGTATCCAAACAGTCCGACAAATCTTGTAGTAGGATTCTTAGGGAGGATCATACCGTAAATAACACAGCCATTACCGTCAAAGTAACCTTCAAAGCTTGCGTTGTTATTGTTAACGACCACTTTGTTGCCTATAGGAGTCCATTCTCCTCCGAGTCCCATATCTATCGATTTTTCAAGTCTGTAATAGAGATCCTGATAATACTCTCTTCCGTACTTAAGTCTTGAATTGACAACGTCGGAAAGGTATTTAAGCTGTGCGCCGCTTACGATAATGAACGGATCCTCTTCGGTTCCCGTTCCGGACTCAAACGAGGTAGCAGTATCGCCAAACCAAACGTCCATATTAGGATATGCGGTAAAGCATGCCATAAGGCTTACGTTATGTGAAGGCATAGTATATGCGAATGATTTAAGCGAGGATACAAGAGCCTTTCCGCTATACCAGCCTGCAAAGCCTCTTCCGTCATACGTATATGCACCCAGGTCAATCGTTTCACCGCTTGAATGAGAGTGGGAGAAGGAAGTGATCGCTCCGAACTGCTCGTTATATATCTCTATTGTAAAGTAATATAAGCATTTTTGCTCTTCAATCACTTCTCCGCATACTGAACAATGAGAACCGTCGGAAAGACCGGTTTTGTACTGTGTAGCTTCGTATCCTTCGTCCTTAATGGGTGTGTGCTCCTTCTGTGCAATCTCAGAGTACGTTGTGTACGAGCAAGAGCTACAATACTCATAATCGTTCCAACCTACGCTGGAGCAGGTCGGTTCCTTTGCTTCGACACTATTAAGATTGTGCCCGGGAGCATAAATAACTTCCTTGGTTGTGTAGTCACACTCGGTGCAATACTCGTAAGCGTTCCATCCGTCTTCGGTACAGGTATTTGCCTTAGCCTCTGCGTTGGAGAGTGTGTGTCCTGCGGGGATCACTACCTTGGTGGAGTAGTCGCACTCGGTGCAATACTCGTAAGCGTTCCATCCGTCTTCGGTACAGGTCTTTGCCTTAGCTTCTGCGTTGGAGAGTGTGTGTCCTGCGGGAATTACTACCTTAGTGGTATAGTCGCACTCGGTGCAATATTCGTAAGCGTTCCATCCGTCTTCGGTACAGGTATTTGCCTTAGCCTCTGCGTTGGAGAGTGTGTGTCCTGCGGGAATTACTACCTTGGTGGTATAGTCGCACTCGGTGCAATATTCGTAAGCGTTCCATCCGTCTTCGGTACAAGTCTTTGCTTTAGCTTCTGCGCCCGA
>JAFTIN010000043.1 GCA_017456895.1 Clostridia bacterium | reverse complement strand
TACGAATTTTAAAGAGAATAAATTTTACGTAAGGCGAGGCTGAAAATTTGAGATAATATGAGAATATTATAAGAATTTTTGCCGATGGATTATGTGAAATTTATCTCTTTAAAACTGGTTCGTATTATTCTCTCTTGCCTAGCCTGAAAGGGGTGAAAAAAGGGGGTGTTTTTTTGCTTTTCTTAACCGTTTTTTCTTTCGTTTCCGGTGAGCATTTGCGGAGCTGTGTCGCTGATGTTTTTTTCCTTTTCCGACTCTTTTTCTACCGTGCTTTTTTACTTATCTACTCCTTTATCTATCTCTTTTTATAAGATATCTTCGGTTACTCTCAAATATTAAATATTCTTCTTTTTTTGCCATATATATCCCATTCTGAAAAAAATATGATATAATTGAAAAAAGTTTGTAAGATTTCTTTTTCTCCGGAGTCTTATAAGTGAAGGAGGTGATAGAGTGACGGATTTCGAAAGGCTGTATAAGACCTATTTCGACGACGTGTATAAGTATCTCTTAAGGCTATCTGCTGACGAGCATATAGCAGAGGAAATAACCAGCGATACGTTCTTCAAGGCTATGAGATCGGTAGATAAGTTTCGCGGCGACTGTGACGTAAGAGTATGGCTATGTCAGATCGCGAAGAACAGCTACTACTCGTACGTAAAGAAAAGAGAACGTACCGAGCATATAGACGAGTCGGAAATGGCAGAGATCCCCGACCTGAGTCCGAACGCGGCCGACCAATTCGTTCGGCGTGACGAGGTCGATAGGATACAAAGGATACTGCATACCGTGCCGGAACCGTATAAAGAGGTGTTTATGTGGCGCGCATATGCGGATCTCAGCTTCAAGGATATAGCAAAAATATTCGGTAAAAACGAAAACTGGGCGTGCGTCACCTATCACAGCGCGCGAAAAATGATTATTGAAGGATTGGAGGACCAAGGCTATGAAAAATGAATGTAATATAGTCATAGATCTGTTACCGCTATACGCCGAGGATATGGTCAGCGAAGAAACAAAGAGATTTATCGAGGATCACCTTAGCTCGTGTGACGGTTGCAGGCGTCAGCTCGGCATAATCACAGGAGCCGATATAGTTAAGGTGGCAGAGCCCGAAAAAAAGCCCGAGAGCGAGGGCGCATTCAAGAGAATAATGAAAAGGATGAACAGACAGTTCTATTCCCTTTCCTATTCTCTGATCATCTTCTTCGTCTTCCTCGGATTTGGCTGGACGGCAGGCGAGAACCTGATGTACAACAGCCTTATCATGCCCATTGTAGGCGTTTTCGCGTACCTTATTTTCGGATGGAGAGCGGTATATAAAATGCCCGTTCTCCTCCTTGTAATCGATATGTTCGTATGTCTGACAAAGCTGATCAACATCGGCATTTATGCGGCATTTTTGTGGACTATTGTTTACAGTTTATTCGTTTTAGTAGGAATTGCAATCGCATTCCTCCTTCACTACGCTTTTAAAAAGGAGAATAATTAATTATGAAAAAAGGGCTGAAAATCTTAGCGCTTACAGCAGCGATCGCGCTTATAGCGGGCGTATTACTCTTTGCAAACTCTTTAGTTGGAAACCCCCTCTCAAAGGCCTTAGCGCAAAGGGGCGCAGAAAAGTATATTGATGAAAATTACGGCGATACAGACTACGAGCTCCTCAAGGTCGAGTACGATCTGAAGGACCTGTTCTACCACGCGACGGTTTCGTCACCGAGCAGCCGGGACACCGTCTTTACCCTTATGATCAACTCCTTCGGCAAGGTCAAGTACGATAACTTCGACATCTACGTCGAGAAAGGCTGGAGCACGGCGACAAGGCTCGCGACAGAATACCGCAATACGGTCAAGGCATTCCTCGATAGCGGCTCCTTCCCCTATAACGCCTCGCTCGGCTATGGAGAGCTCGTATTCGTCACCGCAGAGGATAAGGAATCCGCGCCCGTCCCGGCATACGCTCTTGTAACAAACGAGCTTACCCTCGATGCATACTATAACGTAAACGAGCTCGGCAAGCAGGCCGGCAGACTCACGCTCTACATCGACGATGCGACC
The DNA here is from genome assembly GCA_017456895.1 of Clostridia bacterium. Classification (GTDB taxonomy): domain Bacteria; phylum Bacillota; class Clostridia; order Oscillospirales; family CAG-272; genus UBA1740. Next base: position 20,096 of record JAFTIN010000043.1, on the reverse strand, counting down.
GTAAGCGCGGAGCGCGCGGCAGAGATACTGCTCGGTATACGTGAAGCCTTCGACAAGGCGGGTATCGGCTTCTATGCGATAGACCTTATCCTTGAATATCCTCAGGGCGAGGGTGACTACGAATACGGTACCGTCGAGGTATGTGACTTCCTCTACTCCGACATCTACGAGGACGGCCTCACCGAGAGAGTCACCGAGGCAGACAAGGCAGCAAAGAACTATTTAAGCGATGAAATTACCGAATGAATTCTATAACAAAAACACCATCGAAGCTCAGCTTACGGTGGTGTTTTTTCGCATTTATGACAACTGTGTTTTACATATTTTGAGGATACAAGATGATTTATAATTAGTTCTTATATCACAAGATCGAGCAAAGATCCTTAAACGACGTAAGAACGTAGGTTCCGAGCCCGTGCTCTGCGGCGTCTCCTACGTTTGCGGCCTCCATGCCTGCCTTAAGACCGGCAGACACTCCCGAGAGCGCGTCCTCAACCACAAGACACTCCGAGTAAGGTGCTCCAAGCTCGGCAGAATGAGTGTATCCTTAGATAAGAAAAACATTTTTTATCTTTTTTCAATTTTCCTATTGACAAACGTAATATTTTGTTGTATAATAGTCAAGCAATGCAAAAACGGCTCGTTGGTCAAGCGGTTAAGACATCAGCCTCTCACGCTGAAAACATGGGTTCGATTCCCGTACGAGTCACCAAAAACCACCTAATCCGAACTCGGATTGGGTGGTTTTTCTTTTGGTGACTCGTACGAGGAATCTCACCCGGCGACAAAGTCGCTGGGTTCGCATACGCCACGCAGAGCGCGTCGAGCTCGCTCGTAAGCGGCAAGTGAGCGTATATTCGCCTCGGGCGAAATTCCCGTACACTTTATCAGGACACCCGATAGGTGTCCTGTTTTTCTTTCTTTTGGTGACCTCGTCGGAATCGAACCCAGCGCACATATAAGCCTCAGCTCTCCCCCCGCACTCAGTAAGCATGTAAACCTAACTCTCGTTACGTATCTGCTGCTGTGCGTTATGGGTTCGAAACATTGCTCCGTCCTTCCGCGTCGGAAGCCTTGTAAGGCGGAGCAAATTCCCGTACATAAAACGCGAGGGCTCGATGCCCTCGGGATTTTTCTTTATAGAGCCGACTTGTATCAAGACAAGCACACGCCACGGTGCCAAAATCCATTTTAAATTATTTAATACTACTTGAAATATCTATAAAAACGTGGTATAATAATCGTGCGACACATTTGAATATTTCCGCCAACAAGGGAGTACTATAGGTAAAAATGTACTCTCTCCCCTTGTTATAGGTGGAAAATGTGTCGCAACATCGAGAGAGGCGTTTTTCGTGCGTCTCTCGATGGGGCGCACTTTTTATATTTACTTTTGGAGGATATATCGTGAAAAGACGGTCTTTTTTAGTTGGCATTTTATTGCTACTCATTGTGTTTGTATTTGCAAGTTGTAATTCTAATGACAATTCCTCGGACGAAAAAAGCAATACTAACGAGATCTATATGAATCAAAAGGGTTCTTGGAGTAACGGGGTGGAATTTTCAATATACAACCATAAAGAAACTTCGGAACTTGATTTTGGACTATATAAATACACAACAAACGATAAATTCTTAGTTATTGGTCTTCGCGTATATAATGGTAGTTCAGAAGTGTTTGCTGCTGATGGTACGGATGTTTGGCTTTTAATGGGAGAGACTAAAATTTATCAGCAAAATATCGTTGAACGTCATGTCCAAGGATATGATGATATAAGTCAATCGCCAACAGTTACAAAAGATTATTTCCTCTTCTTTGAAATTGGCAATAACGTATCAATGAGCGATTTAAAATTGGTTATAAATAACGGTGGTTTTTTTGATAGCGAAAGTCTCGTGATTAATCTCAAAAACGCCTTAAAGGAAAGTCTTGTAACATTAAATTTGTACGATAACGAAACTAAAGTATTAGATTATGATCCAGATACTATTCTTCAATCAGGAAGTCTCCCAATCCCCCAAAGAGATGGCTATAGATTTTTGGGTTGGTATTTAAATAGTTCGTTCGACGGAGATATGTTTGCTGAAACCATTTTAAAAAAGAATGAAAACTTTAATCTATACGCCAAATGGGAGAAAAATAAAATATCCATCACATACGATGGCAATGGCAATACTGGAGGATCTACAAAACGTCAAATTGCAGAAGTAGAGACTCAAGTGATACTATCTGAAAATGGATTTACAAAGGATGGTTATTATTTTGTAGGATGGACAAAAACGCAATCTGATAATAATGTTATAACACCAAGCTCTTTATACGAAATAACCTTAACTCAATCAGATTTCACCTTGTATGCAAAATGGGCAAAGAACATTGAAAGTGTGGAAGATTTTTCTTCCATAAATGAGCATCCCTATGGTTTTTATTATCTCCAAAATGATATTGATTTTACTGGATTTAATTACAAGGCACCAGTTCGCTTTTATGGAATATTCGATGGAAACGGTTATAAAATAGAAAACATTAATAGTCCGTTTGTCATTAATAACTATGGGATTATCGAAAGTGTAAAAATAATTAACTGTGTTTTAGACTCTTCAAGTGTTCCGTGGATTACGTATGGAGAAAAAAACGAGTTGCATGGTATCTTGGGTGGTATAGTTTTAAATGACGGAACAATTAGGAATGTTTTAATTTCATCTTCTATGAGTAAAAATATAGGTGTCGAAATGGTAGGTGGTCTTGTAGGAGTGAATACAGGTTGCATAGAGTCTTCGGTTGGAGGTGTTAGCTTTGATAGTTCTATTGGAATTATGGGTGGAACGAGAGTTGGAGGTTTTTGTGGTTTAAATTACGGAGGAACAATAATTAACTCTTATTCTACCGGCGACATTACTCTTGATTTAAGTGAAGATATTCAAAATTCTCTGCTTTTGGGTGGATTCTGTGGTGAAATGCAAAATGGAACTATAGAAAAGTGCTATACCAATGTTAAAATGACTGTGAACTCTTCAAGTAAATATTCAAGCAGACATTATGGAGGATTTATTGCAAAAGCGACCAAAGGAAACATTACAGATTGTGTATCAATAAGTGAATTTTTAATATCAGAATCTTTGCGAAATGTTTATGCAGGTGGCTTTATCGCAGTTTCAAAAGAGTGTATATTTAAAAATTGTTGTTATGATAGTGCATGTGAGTTTGATATGCTAACTTATGTAGAGCTTTGTTTCGAAGGAACTCCGAAGAGCATTGTAGATATGAAATCTAAAGATTTTTGGACAAAAATAATTGGATTCGAAGAAACAATTTGGATTATCGAAAATAATAAGCTGCCTGTACTCTACTGCGAATAATAATTATATAGAGGTTTTTAATGCTTGTTGATGCGGGGAAAATTAAGGTTTGTAAACTTTGGGCAAAAACGATACATCAAAATATAATGGATAGTTTCGCCTATTATGGTTACTTGCAAGGCTTAGACGAATTCTTTAAATCATATAAATACAAAGACAAATTATCTATTGCTTGTGTGGAGTTTATTAAACGCCAAAAGTATTTATTGCAAACAGCAATTTGCCTAAATGTCTCAAAACTTTTATTTGACAAAGGTAAGGATGTTTATAGTTTTGATAATTACAAACATGTAATAGAAAACTATAAAGGTGTACGATTGAAAATTAAAAAACCACAGATAGGTAAGCATCTCGAAGAAGCAATAGTAGGCTTTAGGAAAAATTATATTGCACATTCAATAGCAGATGCCGACGCAGTTAGCGTTAAAATGTCTGACTTATATGAGGTGCTAAAACTTGAGGTGTCACATTTTAACGCCATCACTGACGATGCATTTTTTGATCAGTGCTACCGATTTAATGACGATGTCATTGATAGATGGATTCAACATTGCGCGGCAGGTGTGTGGGATTTTATATTGATGATAAAAAATAACTAACCGAGTTCGATTTAGCCACGTATTAGCTCACCATAGAAAAACACCACCCAAAATCGGGTGGTGTTTTCTTTCTTTCGTTGCCCCGTACGAGGAATCTCGCCCGGCATATCAAATTCCCATGTTACTCGCACTCTTTGATATTGCAAAGTTGACTTTTGAAATCGATTATAGTATAATGAAATCAACAAAGATCCGAAATTTGCGGAGGGTGAAAATGAGACTTGATGGATTTGGGTTATTTGTAAACGATATGGCTAATATGATCCGCTTTTACAGAGACGTTTTAGGCTTTGAAATAAAAGAAAGCGAAAATGCCTCTAACGTGTATTTGATCAAGGATGACACGTTATTTCTTCTTTACGGCAGAAAAGATTTTGAAAAAATGACAAGCCGTAAATACGAATATGTAAAAGGACTCAACGGTCATGCGGAAATCGCATTGTACGTCGATACCTTTGAAGAAGTAGATGCCGAATACGAAAGGGCTGTATCTAACGGTGCTGTCTCCGTATTGGAGCCGGAAACCGAGCCCTGGGGACAAAGAACCTGCTATATAGCAGACCCTGAGGGAAATTTGATTGAAATAGGCTCGTTTAACAAGCCGTACAGAAGCTGACGTTTATTTGTCAGGACAACAAATATGTGAACGAGGTATATATGAACTTTGTTTTTGATCTATATGGCACGCTCGCGGATATATGGACCGACGAGGAGCTCCCTGCCCTATGGCGCGGAATATGCGCCACGCTCGGTGAAGACGAGGACCGATATATCGAAGTAAAAAGAGAATACGACGAGAGCTGCGCCGCCCTGAAGAAGGATAAGTACCACGAGATCGACCTTAATGAGGTTTTCAGCTCTATGATAACCTCGCGCGGCCTGAGAATAACCGCCAAGGAGCTGGCGCTGATCTTCAGAAGTCTCTCCATAGTGAGGCTTCATCTCTTCCCCTACGTTAAGGAGATGTTGACGGCCCTCAGAAAGACCGGCGCAGGCGTATACCTTGTCTCAAACGCTCAGGAATGCTTCACAAGATACGAGCTCGACACACTCGGGCTTACGTCCTGCTTTGACGGAATAATGCTATCCTCTGAGGAAGGGGTAAAGAAGCCGTCAGAGCTGATATTCCACCGTGCATTTAAAAAATTCGGGATAAGTGCTCGGGACTCGTACTACATTGGAAACGACATGCACGACGACATCCTCGGAGCTCACGGTGTGGGAATGAAGACCGTGTATATAGAGACCGAGCAGTCAGGGAAATACTGCTGTGATCTGCCCGAGCCCGACTACGTTGCAAAGGATCACGGTGAGCTTAAGGACCTTTTACTCTCGCTCGCTATGGGCTAAAGGAAGCCTCAGGACAAATAAGTCGCGCATTTTTGCTCATACGTCTTGAAATAGTCCTGCAAATATGATAAAATAAAGAAAAACCACCCTCGGAGGTCAGTATGACAAAAAAGAAAATCTTATCCTTATCAAGCTTTATAAACCTTCTCGTACTCGCGTTATCCGCGTATACGGTATGGGGCATTAAGGTAGCCTTTGACGCCGGCGCAGTAACTACCACGACCGGATCGCTCCTTCCCCTCTCTCCCATGGTGCTGCTCATTATCTACGGCGCAGTCACCGTAATCGCGCTCGCTACTGTAGTGCTCAAGGTTATCGCCTCCGCTATAGAGAGCGACAGACTCACCTCCTTTGTGATCATTATTGAGGCTATATGTCTTGTATTCTTCTTCGTGATGGGAAGAAGCGCTATCAAGGGTATGATCGGCGGCGTATTCTTAGGCAACCTTACCGAAGTCGGACTTGTGGTATCCACCCTGCTCGCAATACTTGTAGACCTTATCTCCTTCCCCTCCGAGAGTTGGGGCAGACTTACTAAATTCTGATTTTTGTAAATTATAGTTGATAAAAACGCTCGTTTTCGGGCGTTTTTTCTTTTTTCCGTTATCTTCCTTATCTTCCAGACATTATACATTGATTGACCGGTGCTCTTATGGTAGAATAATAGAGTACCGCTCTCCCGATGGCAAGCCCCTTACCCCTCGGGAAATCACAGCGGTAGCGAAAGGAGACCATATGACTAAAAGAAACAAGAAAGATAAGGTAAGGTTAAAAAGCGGAGTGATAAGCGGCGCCTTGGCGCTATCAATGGGATTATCGCTCCTATCATCAGGCGGGGGTATAGAGGCCGCGCGGTCAGCAAGAGATGACGTCATCCCCCACAGTGAGTACATAGATCAAAGATCGGGCAAGATAGAATACAAGCTCCCCGGAATTACTTCAAGGCACCTGTGGCAGCTGTCCCAGAAAAGTGTGATCGTTAACGGAAGGACTTTATCCGAGCCTGCGGTGGTAATGAACGGAGTGACATACCTGCCCTTGAGGGCGTTTGCGAACTCGCTCGGACAGGCCAATGTAAGCTACAACAAAAGCACAAGGACGGCAACGCTTGAGATGAACGGTCTGTATCTCACCTCGACCGACGGAGGCTTTGTTACCTACGCAAACGACCGCCCATTATTCTCTTTTTCACCAAACGTGCTGATGAGCAACGGACGAATGTACGTTCCAGCCTCCGCGCTTACAAAGGCTCTGGGAGTCGTGATCACCTCGAATACAGATAACACTCTAACCGTCTCGGGCAGCTACTCACCTCTCACACACGCATCAAAATTCTACCGCGAGGATGAGGTATTTTGGCTCTCGAGAATAATAACCGCAGAGAGCTCGGGCGAGTCCTTACTTGGACAGATAGCGGTCGGTGACGTAATACTCAACCGCGTGAAATCAAGCCAGTACCCAAACACCATCTGGGGCGTTATCTTTGACAGAAAATACGGTGTACAGTTCAGCCCCGTGCTTGACGGCAGAATATACAACACACCTACCTATACGTCAACTCTGGCAGCAAAGATCTGTCTTGAGGGCACGTCGCTCTCAGACGATGCGATCTTCTTCCTAAACCCGAGGACTGCCCAGTCGAGCTGGATAATAAAATCACGTGAATACGCATATACGATCGGCGGCCACGACTTCTATTTATAAAATCTTTTTTCAAAAATGAAAAATCGCTTGCAAAATCCATAGCGTTGGTGTATAATGTAAATGTTGAAAATACACTCACTCTATGGAGGGCTTAAAAATGGTATACAGACTTAAGGTTGCAGGCATAGAAAGAGATCTCCCCCTCTGCCCTATCGCAGACGATCTCTACATCGGCGCATTCATCATGTTCGGAGACGTTGAGCTCACCGAAAAATGCGCGGCGGAGCTTATCAAGAAGGCTCCCGAGCACGACGTTATCATCACCGCTGAATCCAAGGGTATTCCCCTCGCGTACGAGATGTGCCGTCTGTCCGGTAAGAACCGCTACGTTCTGGCAAGAAAGTCGGTAAAGCTCTATATGAAGGACGTGGTAAAGTGTGAGACACAGTCCATCACAACCGCGGCAAAGCAGACGCTCTACATAGACGGAGAGGATGCAGAATATCTCAAGGGCAAGAGAGTTCTTATCGTCGACGACGTTATCTCGACCGGAGGCTCCCTCCTTTCTCTTGAAAACCTCGTCGAGCAGGCGGGCGGTAACATTGTCGGAAAGATGACCGTGCTTGCCGAGGGCGATGCAGCTAATAGAGATGACATCATCTTCCTTGAGGTGCTCCCGCTCTTTAACGGCAAGGGTGAGCCCCTCGTATAAGATAAGCATAATTAAAAGCTATAAGCGGATAGTCGGTAAGGCTATCCGCTTTTTTTGTGTCAAGATAAGAGGCGTTATCATACTATGAAAATGAGCGGTGCAAAATCGCAAACATACATCGGAGGAACATACTATGAATAACAACTGCCTTTGCCATCTTTTCGACGATAACTGCACCTGGATCATCATCCTCGCTATCATCGTCGTATTCTGTTGCTGCTGCAATAACTGATATTTCAAAGGGCCTTAATATCGATTTTTGACAAGTATTGTTAGCAATTAGTTGCAAATAGCAAGGGCGAGTCCGTCTACTATCGGACTCGCCCTTTTTATCTTTATTTCAATTTTGTCGCATCAACATCCGACAGAGCGCGGACAAATCCACCGTCCGACTGAGAAGATATATCTGCGGCTATGATCCTGTTTTTATAAACCACAAGATTGACATACACCTCGCCGTCAAGGTCATAATTTGTCACGCGGTAGGAATAGTGTGTCACACGCTTTCTCTGATACTTAGATAAATCGAGCCCCTGAGAGCGCTGGATCTGATTATATCCCTCGATGACGCGGTCAAAGTCGCTCGGCATAGTGAAGGTGTTCTCGCTCACAGGATCCTTATCCACCCTAACTCCAAAGCCCTCGATGAAGGCGACGCGATCGTCATTTGTCTTGATCCCTCCGTAGTTGATCTCTCTACCCTCGGCAGAGGCATAGACCGTATCGGCGTTTCCAAGAGTGATAAGCAAAACAAGAACGACAAGGCAAAGCGCAATACAGCCAAAGAATTTCAGAGTCGAGGCTCTGATAGAATATACAAACATAATCCCTCCGTATAAAAGAATGATTCAGTATAATTACTACTTAATCCTATTCTCTTTCCGAGTGGTTTATGACATTGTTTTTCATTCGGAGCCAATATGCACAAATTTTCCTTTCACCGAGCCCTGACTCGTAATACCCTCGCGGATCCCTGCCCCGGAATGCTTTTACCCCGTCGCGCCCTTATCCCTGATCTATGTTTTCCCTGTCCTTACGTGACAAGGCCAACAAAGCCTGCTTTCGACGAGGCCCGTGGCGCCCTTCAATGAAAATAAAAAAAAGAGACCAAGAATGGTAAAAAACAAAGATCATGATATGCAAAGCATAGTAAAATCGGTGTTTTTTATGCCATCAGGCCTACTTTTTTATATTATCTTAATTTAACGTCACTCTTCCTTACCGTCAAAGAAAACGAGGGCGGAAATAGCACTCATAGCGCTTGAAAAGAGGAAAAGCACACCGAGCTGACCGATCATATCGGTGACAAACGGCTTGCCCGCCTCGGGATGCCAAACGAAGGTAATGCCCTCATCGGTAACGAAGTGGAAGAAGAAGTACGCTATCGCAAGAACACAAAGACCGATGATCAAGGTGATCAAGGAAAGCTTGAGCAATTTCTTTTTTGTCATAATCTATCCTTTCAGGTCATCTTATACCGTATTTTCTTAAGAAGTAGGTTGCGGTGCAGCTCCAGGCGTGGCACATACTGTTCACCTTAGAGTCGTCATAGGGTGAGAACAGAGGGTCACCGGGCACGTACGCCTCATAGAAGGTATCTGCGCCAAGGCTTACCATACCGCCCCAGATCCTCCTGATATACTCTACCGCCTCATCCTTAAGCCCGGACTTAAAGAGCGCCTCTACGGTGTAGTGGTGCATATACGGGGTGAAGGGCTTGACGCTGTTTTTATCACTGATCACGTCGAGCATTACCCTCCTTGCCTCGTCCCCGTCAACGACTCCGCCAAGCGTCATCCATGCGGCGGCGTGAACGCTGTACTGTCCCTCGTCGCGATCGTTTATAAAAGCGGATCTCTCCTCGTTAAACAGAGTTCTCCTTGCGGATGCCCTGCCATCAATAAGCCTCTCGGAATAGACGTGGGCGTCGGGGTGAGAAATGCTCCTAAGAGCGGCAGAGAGATTGTCGAGCGTGTAGAGATAAGCGCCGAAGTGCGCGGCCGTCTTTTTGAGCCCGGGACACCAGTCAATAAACATATCCTCCTCGGGGACCTTAAGTATACCGTCCGAGTCAAGGCAGGCATTTGCCGAATCCATAAGCTCCTTGCAAAGAGGGTAAAGCTCAAGGAAGGTATCCTTATCGCCAACGTGGAGAAGATAGTCGCACACGGCGCACACGTACATCATCGAATAGTCAACGATGTGCCAGGTACCGCTTACGAACACGGGATTTTCGTAGACGTAGCCGGGAAGAAAGCCGAGCGAGCCCCGGTCAGAGGCCGCAAACAGGTAAAGGCACCTCTTTACCAACGACGTGTCGCGGAAGGTGTAATAGTTGGCCAGAGCCTCAAGCCTGAGGTCGCCGATCCACAGCCTTCTGTCACGCTTTGGTCCGTCCTCAAAAACTCGCTGCATACAGTTTTTCAGCGTGTTTACCGCTACACGGTCTATGGCCTCGAGCTCTCCATCATCACTTTTATAGGGAAGGAGCATTGACTCGTCCGCGCTCGTCACAGCCTCAAATATGAAGTCTGAGAGCGATAGCCTCTTCGGCGTGTGGACGACCTCTATCCTCACGTATCTTGCTGCGTATCTGCGAGGCAGAGTATATACGCCGGGGAAGTCGATCTTGACCGTGTCCTCCTGTATCCAGGACTCCGAGAGCCAGCCGGAATAGGCGGAATAGTCGAGCTCCATCTCACCGAGAGTCTCGAAGAAGCGGATGCGCAAGGTCACCGGAGCATCGATGTACTCATCAACGTACCACATATTGAACGAGAGGTAGCCGACGTAGTGGTTGCCAAGATCCACGGTGAGCGAGTCGCCCTTGTCAAGCACCGTCAGGGGGATATCCGGAGATATCCTCTTGCGCCTAATCAGAGGCAGATTTTCATCCGCCTTAATAAGAAAATGTTCTTTCATATCAATTCTTGTTAAAATCAAAATTATCCATATCAACGCCCTTTTGACGAAGGAGGAGAGCAAGCTCCTTTTTCTTTACCTTATCGTCCTTTACAAAGCAAGAGCAGGAATGTCTCTCACCGTTTTTGAGCTCTATGTAAATATCAAACGAGCCAATCCTCTCGTGCAAGGAAGCCGTGGCGATTTCAGACAGCGGAAAGCGCTCCTCGCTCTTCTTATGAAAGATGAGCGTGTCGTCAGTAAGCTCTATGGCTATGCCTCTTTTGGTCACGGAGGTGAAGAAGAAATAGAGCAAAAACGCCGCCATAAGGCCAAGAATAACGGTAACGTATCCCGAGCCTCGCTCACTAAGTGACATATAAACGTTAACGCCGCTTATCAAGGCGCAAAGAAGCATAAACAGCCACGGGTAAAGCCTCGAATGATAGGCCTCAAATTCCTTATTCATCTATTTTCACTTCCTCTTTATCCTTATCGGCTTCTTCGGGAATCTCGTCGGGCTTTTCTTCGGTTTCTTCTTCAGTCTTTTCATCAGGCTTTGAAGACTTTTTCAGACGGGGGAAAAGAGGCTTTTTCTCCTTTTCTTCAAGGTCGAAGGGCTCCTCGTTGCCCTCGGGATATTCCATAGCTCCGTTATCAAGCATGCCGCGAAGCAATGATGCAACCTCGTCAGCCTGGCCAAGAGAGTATGAAGCTATCTCAACGCTTTTTTTACCCTTGCCGAGGTAGACGATCACCTTATGTACCTCCGCGCCGTCATTTCCCTTTGCGGTTTTTGTATCGACGTAGTTGATGTCTTCGAATTTATACTGTTTCTTAATCGGATTGTAAACAGTCATTGTCTTATTTGGCGAATCAAGGACGATTTTGCCTAATATCATCCCCACGACCGACCACACGGTGCTGATAACGATTATGCCAAACAAAAGCCAGAATGCAGGCAAACGCCATGCATCCCTAAGCGTTATTGCGCCTATAATACATATTAAGAGAACCAAAGCTCCGAGCACACCGGCAGACGTTGTGGAACGGTTCTTTATCACTACCGTATCACCGTTATTCCGGATAGAGAGATTTTTTCTCTCAGGCGATCTCTTCTTTGTTTTCTTGTTCTGTTTTTTCATTTTTGTCCTCCGAAGTCTGGTCAAAGAATTTTGCGGTAAATCTCTCAAGCAAGGCGACTCCCTGCATTCCTACGGTCAACACCAAAACAACGCCGAAGTAGTAGGCCGTCAAGGTTGCCGGGAAGCTTCCGAAAATATCGATCATATATATCGACGCGTTGCCGTAGGGATCCATACCGAAGAATCTCTTGTGATATACGAAGTTAAGTATCACTCCAAAGGTTATGATCGATAAAGTGAATACCATTGACTTTATCCAGTGCTTGAAATCGGCCTTGACCTGATGGGAAAGCACCAGATATATACCGTAAAGCGAGCAGATCATATGACACACCGCTTCACTGGTGTATACAAAGCTCGCCTCGGTATTAAAGTTGAATATATAGTCATGCTCGGGGCTGATGAGCATGGCCAAGAACATACCCACATTAAGTGCTGCCAATGCGCTGTACGCATATTCCCTCACCTTCTCGTTCATAAACGGAGTGAGAAGGATCATAGTAAACATCAATGGGCTTATGTTGCCGAGCGTCATCCAGCCGTCGCGCAGCCACCCCTTCTGATAGGACGCGTAGTTCCAACAGGAGTAAGCCAGAAAATTCGCTAAAATAAAAACTACGTTGCATACCTTAACGTTGATCTTCGATCGATAAAAGCACATTATCGACAGAGTCACAAAGAAAATTAGGGTAAAGATACCAAGTACAACGGTCATATCCATACCGTCTACCTCACTTCAGACCGTCAAGCCAGCTATGCTTCTCGTCCTCGGTCTCGGGGGTGGGCTCAACGTAACCCCAGATGACGACTGCACGGCACCAATTCTCTGCCCAGCCCTCCGGCTTTTCAGCAAGGGGCGTCTTGACCGTAAGCTCATCGTTGTCAAACGCATACTCGCCTATCTTCTCAAGAGTCACGGGGAGGATGACCTCCAAAAGAGAGGGACAGTCCCTGAAGGCGTAAGCACCTATCTCGGCAATTCCCTTGTATACCGACTCATACTCGGTGTCCTCAAAATCGTCGCGCGAGTCCTTCTTATCGGTGAGGGAATCCGCCCTAACCAATTCTCCGTCTATCACGTAATATTCCTCCGTCAAGAAGGTTACCTTCTCAAGCGATGTGCAGCCCTCAAAGGCTCCGTTCTCAATAGTCTTGACACCGGCAGGGATCACTATCTCGCGGAGCGAGGTGCACCCCTTGAAGGCGCCCTCGGGAATAACGGTGAGGGTATCGGGTATGACAACCTTCTCAAGGCTCACACAGTTCATAAACGCGTACTTGCCAAGCTTGGTAAGTGTGCCGGGAAGCTCGACCGCAACAAGCGAATCAGAGTCACGGAAAACGCTCTCGCCTATTGAGAGTATACCGTCGAGCATGTGAACATAGGTGATACCGTCTCTGTCACGGAAGGCCTCGTCACGTATGCCGAGAACCTTTTTGTTATCGTGATAAACTCCGACGTAAACGTCACCCGTCAGATCGCGGAAGCAACCGGTTATCTCACAGTAGTTGCTGTCGTCGCCGGAGATAAAATCAAAGCCGACGCTGGTCTGCCATTCCCACACCGCCTTGATAACCACGTCGCGGGTTATCTGCTTATACGATGCGCTCCAGGAGTGGAGATAACAGCCGTCCTTGGCTACAGTCGGAGGAGTGGCGCTCTTACCCTGAGTTACGACCTGCTCGAGGTCTCCCGAGATGAGCGTGCCTCCGTTAAGGTCAAAGGTGACCTTGTAGGTCTTCTTACCTGCGAAGAAGATGAGAATAAGTATTACTGCAATGGCAACAAACTCAACGCCGAGAATAATGCCAAGCTTTATCTTTTGTTTCATATTATTTCCTTTCGCTATAGCAGGGGGAGGGACTCAGGTTCATTTGTGAAGTCCCATATTACCCTTGCCGGATTAACCGACGGCGCAAGAGTTTATAGTGTCAAAATATGTTTTTTTGCTAACCTAAGATTACCAAATACCCCAGACAAGCCAGATGAAGAGGTAACCGGAAAGCACTGCGGTGAGTGTAAAGGGCACGCTTATTTTCATAAAGTCGCGGGCCTTAACCTCATAGCCCTCCTTGCGGAGGATACCGATACCGGTAATGTTTGCACTCGCGCCGATGGGAGTGATGTTGCCGCCGAGAGTCGCGCCGATAAGAAGACCGAAGCAAAGGACGGTCTGGTCAACGCTCATAGCGGATGCAACGCCCGCAACAACGGGAAGCATGGTAAGTGTGTAAGGAATATTATCGACGAATGCGGATACGAGAACCGATACGAATACGATAATGGTATACATCAGGAAGAGGCTGTTGCCGCCGATGGAGGCAAGAGCGTTTGCCAGCTTGTCAATAACGCCTGCGGAGGTTATACCCTGAATTACCACGAAGAGCGACGCCAGAAGAAGGATGGTCTGATAGTCCATCTCCTTAAGAACGAGCTTGAGAGAATCAAGGTTCTTACGTCTGATAAGATCGATAACAATGCCGATAATAAGCAGAGTCATACAGATGATACCGTTTCTGTGGTTGTAAACACCGAGCCAGAAGCCGCCCGCGGGAGCCTTAAGGAAGGAGGCAAGGATAAGGAATACTATAACGCCGCCCATAAGGAACGAAGGAACGTAGTCCTCGACCTTGGTTCTGTCGGAGAGAGTGAGCTTTGCAGTCTCCTTGCGGAAGAGCCAAAGGAGAATGACGAGGGTGAGTGCCGCGCCGAGCTCGACCGCCCAGAAAATACTTGGTCTGCCCTTGAATACAAAGAAATCGAAGAAGGTCATACCGAGATGTCCGCCGAGAAGGATAGAGGTCGTATCACCAACAAGGGTTGCGGCACCCTGGAGATTGGAGGATACTGCGATAGCAATGATCGGGAACAGGGGAGACATATTTTGCTTCCTACATACCGCAAGAGCTATGGGAGCTATCATAAGCACGGTTGCAACATTGTCGACAAAAGCGGAAACAATGCCGGAGAGGAATGCCATAGCTACGATCGCAGTCTTGACGCTCTTGAACTTGGAGAGCATAACGTCTGCGATAAGCATAGGAGCCTTAGACTCGATGAAAAGGGTTACTATACCCATAGTACCCGCTATCATCATAAGTACGTTAAAATCAATTCCCTTTATGGAATCAAGGATCGAGTACTCGACGTCCCCACAGATGAAGGAGAGCCAGATCGTGAATACGACGGCGGAGCCGAGGGCAACGTACGCTCTGTACTTTGGAAGAGTAAAGAGAAGGACGTACGTCACAGCAAAGAGAATGAGCGCGATTACAAAGGTGTTCATTTTTATTTTTTGCCTTTCTATATTTTTTATTTACTAAACAACGTTGATCTGGCACATCCTCATAGTTGTGAGTGCCGCATTGTGCGTATCGGGTGTTACACCCGCGCAACAGGCAGAGTCGACCGATACCTCCTTTTCGGGGAAGGTCGCCTTGATAAGAAGAGCGTTGGAAACAACGCAAATGTCGGTGCAAAGGCCAATGAGCTCGACCTCATCAAAGTCTACGCCCTTAAGGTAGTCGACGAGCTCGACGGAGCCAAAGGTGAGCTTCTCAAAGATAATATCGTGACCGCGGAGGATCTCGTCGGGGATATCGTGTCCCGGAGTGCCTTTTATACAATGGCAAACGGGGAGGTGACGTCCCTCTCTTGTCGAGAGATAGTCGTCAAAGTGAGTATCCTTGGTGTAAATGATAAGGCCACCATACGCCTCGTATTTTTTGATCTTTTCTATAACCGAGGGGACTATCGCCTCTGCCTCCTTGGTTCCGAGGGCGGCGTCAATAAAATCGTTTTGCATATCTACTACTACGAGTACTTTCATTTCTTACCTTTCTCCTTGTATGCTCGTTTAAAGATACTTTTGCTTGTAAATGTAATTCTTGGTTTACGGTACGTGGTCTTTTTCTTGGTCTTAAGGCTATCGGCTAAACGTCTACCCTTTCTCCTCTTGCTGTCGCTCGAGAGCTCAATGCCCTTGGCAACGCTCGTCACACCGCCGCTTACCGATCTCGCTATGAGAGCGACAAGGGTGCCGAGGAGGAATCCGACCATATCTATCAGAACGTCCTGTACCCTGCCCGAGCGCCCCGGGATAAAGGTCTGAGCGTACTCGGTTATTGCCGCGTACGGAAGCGCTGCGAACAAATAGGCGATAAATCTCTTGACGGGGTTGAGGATATATACGAATCTGAACATATTCATCGCCAGCACTGCAAGGCAGGCAAAGAGTGTTATATGTCCTAAAACCTTAGAGACGAAGATGCTGACGTTCTTCCATATGACAGCGATAATGTCATTATTTTTCTCTATCTCTACGGTGTAGACGTCCTCTATTCTCGAGAAGCCGTCATCGACTATTATTTTAATGGTTGAGGTGCTGAATTTTTTCGGTGTAATTACAAAGCTTAACTCGGATGTGCTGATACTCATCAGGCTCTTATCGTACTCGAGGGTAATCTTCTTATACGGCGCGGAGCTCGGGAAGGTGACGTTCACCGTCCTGACGTCGGTGTCAAGCATTTTTATCACGTGCGAGTCGCTCACCGCCTTGTCGGTGACGGTGGGAAGGACAAGCTCGTTTCTGATCTTTATCGTTATTGTTTTTGAAAATCCGTTCGGAAGAGTGTAGGTTACCTGCTTGTCTCCCGGAGTCTTGAAGGTCGGGTGACTCGCCGCGCTGTGGACTACCTTTTCCCCCTCCTCATAGGTTACTGTGAACACGGTGGGAACTGCCTTGCCGTCCTTGCCGACGAGGGTGACGATAATTCCCTCCCCCGCGCTTCCAACGTACTCGGAGGCAGGCACGCCGTCGAGGTACACGTCCTCAAACTCGGTGACTACGGGCGCCTCCTCAATGACAAACTCCGTACTCGCGTCTGTCGCCCCGTTGGCGTACTTGACGGTAAAGGACATCTTCTCGCTCGAGGTCTTGACCGGAATAAACGCGCCGTCCTCTGCCCTCTCAAAATACTCCTCGTCATAGAGTATTTCATAGTCCCTTACGTTATACGACACGCCGTCTTCAATGTGAGAGAAAACGTACACGGGTAAGCCGACGTAAATGGTTTTACTGCTGTGCGCGTAGCCGCGAACGAAAAATGCGCAACAGAACTTCTCCGGATATTTCTTGACGAAGGTAAAGGTGAAGACCTTCTCGAACTTATCGTCGTACTCCGAGGTTACCCTTACTCTGCCCTTGAAGACGTCGCCCTCAAAGTCGGCGCTCGCCTTAAGTCTACCCCTGCCCGAGACTGTCAGATACTCGGGATCGAGCGACTCAAAAACAAGGCCGTCGTCACCGCGTATATCTCCGTATGAAGCATAGTCGATATAGTGCAGCTTACCTGCCAGGAGCTCCTCGTCCTCGGTGACGCTGGGAACTACGTCGGTTATATGTACCTTCTCAAGCTGGGCCCTGACTATGCTTTGCGCCCAGTGGGCCACGTTTTTGCCAAAGATGAGCAGCAGCGTCAGAGAGATGGCGTATGCAAAGTAGAGGAAGAAGGCCCACCTCTTTTGCTTTTTTTCATTCATATCGATTGTTCCTTTGCTTGTTATTTCATGACAAAGTCTAAAATCGGAGTGACGTCGTCGAGCGAGTGCGGATGATGCTTACACTCGGGCTTGATAATACACCCGATGTCTATGTCATTGTCCATGCAGTATTTTATCAGAATGCCGGAGTTTTCCTCAAACGGTACTATCTCATCGGCTCCGCCTGCTACCAGAAGGAGCGGTATACCGCGCGAGAAGAACTCGGGGAGTCTGTTTACCGGATGAGAAGAAAAGGTCTTGATGGTGTCGGGATCAAGGCCAAATTCACGGTAGACCTGATCTCGGTTTTCACTACCCTCGGGCGGCCAGCTCCTCATATCGAGCACGGGCGCGTCGAGGTATATCTTATCAACGCACTCGGGGTGAGAGAGCGCGAAGTTAAACGCGTACAGTCCGCCTCGGCTGAAGCCGAAGAGAACGCACTTTTTGTCAAGAGAAAAACGCTCGGCCACGTGGTCAAAAAATCTGTGCATAAGGTCTATCGCGCGCGGACTGCCGTACATATCGCTGATGCAGTAGTACACACGGGTATACCCCTCCTTCAACAATTCCCTCTCCGCGGTGTCAAAGGCATAGAGAAACTCGGTCTTCCAAATCCACTTTCCGTTCGGATTTTCCGGTCGAATGACCGTAGCCTCATAGCCGTTAAATTCAAAGGTAAATATCTTTTCCATTTTATCTGTTCCATTCAAGATCCGCTCTCTCGCCAAGGCTATCAAGCAGAGCCTCGTCGAAGATACAGAACACAACACCGAGCCTGTTTGCCGCGGAGAGATTACCGCGCTTTGAGGTATCGATGGTAACGACCTTTACACCGAGCTTTTTCGGTGTGAGTATCAGGCATTTCTTCTGCTCGAATACCGAGCTGTAGACACCGACAGCGGCTACAAGCTCAACATAGCTATACGTAAGCTTAGGGCCGAATACCGAGTGTCGCACCACTCCCTCTCCCGTAAACTCGAGGCGGTCTAAAATGCGGAACCTGGCAATAAAGAGCCAAAGCGAAAAGATAAGCAAGAGCGCCATTATAGATACGCCGGCAATAAGAGCCGTCTTGTCATAAGCGTTAAGCGACATAAATACGCCGAGAATCACGAATATGGGAGGTATTACGAAGAAGCTCGCTATATTGGCGCGCGAGTGCATAAAGTATTTTTTGTTCTGTATCATGGTGTGTCCTTTCTTTTTACTTACGCTGTAAATACTCTAAAACTTTTTACTTACGCTGTAAATACTCTAAAAATACGGCTCTCTCATGGCCTGTGGTATTAGGGCTATGGAGGGCTATCATACGCTCACCGTCGAGGCGGTCGAAGAGCATGGCGTGGCCGCCGTCGAAGTCAAAGGCGCTCTCCCTCTGTATCCACGGACCCCTGACGTTATCGCTCTCGGCACGGAGCACAAGGTACCTGCCCTGCCCGAGGCTCGACCATATCATCACAATCCTCTCGCCCTCTCGATAGAGGAACGGGCCGTCGGTAACGTAGGAGGAGGGGTGTCCGGGGATAGGCTCGACGTCCGGATTCTCCGAGGCACGGAAAAGCAGGATAGGCTCACCTATCGGCCGCGAAAGATCGTCGGATAGCTCGAGAGCGTAGATCTCACCGTCGCCTATCTGTACCCACTCGTGGCAGAAGACCATATACGGTCTGCCGTCCTCAATAACGAGCGTACCGTCAAGACACTCCCACCCGTGTGGAGTTATAGGCTCAGAGGAAAGCGGAACGAAGTCGCCATCCGGGGTGTCGGAAACGAAGATATATGTTCCGCGGCACTTGCCGTCCGCCTTGCAGCTGCCGAAGAGATAGTACCTGCCGCGGTATTTATGTACCTCGGCCGCCCAGTAGTCCTTGTCCGCCGCGAGGCCGCTCCTCGAGCCGTCGAATACAACCTTCGGGCCGTCAAAGCTCTCGAGGTCGTAGCTCTTGTATACCGAGAAGGTCGAGCCCGCGCGGGTGCTCCCCTCCTCGAGCGCAGTCGTGCCGTACATATAGTAGCAGCCCTGCTCCTTGTCCGTAAGTATGAACGGATCTCGAATACGGATATCTTTTAGTTTCAGCACGGAGCGCCTCCTTTCATGAGTGGATAAACTATCAGACGGTAATGCCTTTGGCATGATTTATCTGACGCGAACTGTGTTTTCCGGTTTTGCTTAAAATCGTTATTTGTACCAATGTAAAATCGGGGCAATTTTGAACGCATATCTCGTAGTCCTTGTCCTTTTCTCCTTGTGAGATAAACAACACCTTGGGCGTGGTTCAAGAGTGTAAGAGGTATATTTTCAGATTACGTAAGCACCTTGATTATTTCTATTTTCCCGATAATATGGTTATTAAAATTATCAAGCTCTTCCGCAGGTATCCACAGTTCTTGATGGTAAGAAGCACCAACAGTTTGAACAGAAAAAGAAGATATATAATCATCATCAATTTCAAATTGAGTGACATAACCTTTATAACCCGAATCGTGATCTTTTGTATTCCACTTTCCTGCAATTTCTTCCGCATAGCGTTGATTTAGTACAGGATAAAAAATCGGTTGCCAATCAAGTCTCGGCGGAAACCTCGTAAAACCGCTTTGCTCGATCAGTTCTTTTTCCTTTTCGCCAACCGGTCTGAATAAAATCATAATTACTCCTTCCTCGTCAGACAAACCACGCTTTCTACGTGGCAGAGGACTCCAAAAGGTCTCACTTTTTCAAAAGAATCCCTCGCCCCAATCATCCCAGTTTGGATTTTTTGTTTCCACAAGCCAATTCTTTTTGGAGCGAACCCAACGCTTTAATTGCTTTTCCCTTGCGATTGCATCATTCACTTCGGAAT
>JAFTIN010000042.1 GCA_017456895.1 Clostridia bacterium | reverse complement strand
GGTGGTACAGGATGCAGCAGAAATGATCTGATCATCGGTGGTGAGGTTCTGCTCGTTTACACCGTAAACGATGGTCTTGAGGTCGTTGCCTGCGGGAGCGGAGATAACAACCTTCTTAGCGCCTGCCTTGATGTGAGCCATGGACTTCTCCTTGGAGCAGTAGAAGCCGGTACACTCAAGAACAACGTCAACTCTGTTCTTCTTCCAAGGGCACTTAACAGCGTCCTTCTCAGCATAGATCTTGATGGTCTTGCCGTCTACGGTGATGGTGCCTGCCTCGTCGTCAGCCTCAACGGTGTGACCTTCGTAACGTCCCTGAGCGGTATCGTACTTGAGAAGGTGAGCGAGCATAGAGGGCTTGGTAAGGTCGTTGATTGCAACGATCTGATAACCCTTAGCACCGAACATCTGTCTGAAAGCAAGACGTCCAATACGGCCAAAGCCGTTAATTGCAACTTTTACATTCTTTGCCATTTTGAAAATTCCTCCAAAAATATAATTTTTATTTTTTATAGACTAATTAAGTGAGAAACAGTTTTCTCGCCATCAATCATTTTAGCATAGTTTTGATAAGTTTGCAATAGAATTAAGCAATTTTCCTTAACTTTATCAAGAATTGTTAATTTTTTCACTAATTTTACGTCATTTTTGGATATTTTAGCGCCAATTTCACCTTATATACGCGCAAATGGCGAATTATGAGCAAAATATGATGAATTTGAAGCAAGTAAACTTGACATAATGGAAAAAATAATGTATAATACATGCGACTGAGTGGGGCAATCGCGCGATATGGCGCCGAAAGGTATTATCGTGAGGAAAGTCCGGGCATCAGAGAGCAGGATAACGGATAACGTCCGCCCGGGGCGACCCGCGGGAAAGTGCAACAGAAATAAACCGCCACAATTGTTATACAGCATACAGAATTTGGATCTTGAAAAGATGATCTATCATACGTTGAAGGGTCAGACGTCAAATCAAAAATGGAGATAAGATATGTGCGCTATATAGCAATTGTGGTAAGGATGGAAAGGCGAGGTAAGAGCTCACCCGTTTCTATGGCAACATAGATCCGCTGTAAACCCTATCCGATGCAACACCTTGATTTTCGGGATACGTCCCGACGAGCTGCTCGCGTCGATTCATGGTGGCAGAGCCGAAAGGCTTGAACCTATCAGTAATGGCAGGTGAAGATAGATGATTGCTGCGCCCTCGGGCGTACAGAACCCGGCTTACAAGCTCAGTCAATAATGAATTATTTAAAAGCGTGATCAAATTTCACGCTTTTCTTTTTTTGCAATTATTAACCAAATATGACAACTATTATTTGCTTTATTTGCTCTTATAGAAACGTAGATGTATAAGACAGATAAAGAGATTGTCATAACGTTTTTTCGCACATTTGCTAATCAGTCATAGAAGATCCTTGGGGGAGCATAGAATAACTATGGTGGCAGAGCACGGCAAATGATGTAAAAAAACGTTTTTGTAAATTTTGTCGCTCCGCTCTTGCTTTTTGTTTAAAAATATTTATAATTATATAGTGGAGATATGTATGCTCTGCTATCCGGAGCGTATTATGAGACAGAGACTTGAAGAATATCTCAAAAGAAAAGAACGCGAGTTAGGACGTAAGCTAAACGTCACTCTTCTCGGCTATGGGTCGACCAATCATGCTGCACTGGAGATACTCCAAAATATCGAAGGAGTACGAGTAACGGTCAGACAGGTGAACAAAACCAACCTAAGACTGCCTGCTCGGATCGAGTTAATAAGCGGCGACAAAGCGTTTGACGATATCGACGAGGACGTCATTCTTCCCTCGCCTTCAGTAAGGCGCGAGAGTCTGAAAATACCCAGTGAAAGTAATTTTATAACAGACCTTGACCTGCTTATTGCTTCGCATCCGAAAAGGCTGTTTTCAATCAGTGGGTCTGACGGAAAAAGTACTACTGTAGCATTGACATCTATGATACTTTCCGATGTCTTTCCGGAGTTGTTCACCGGAGGAAATTTCGGCATTCCGCTATTCTCCGCAAATGCATCTTCTGAGGCTTTTTTACTCGAACTGTCGAGCTTCACACTACGATATACCGTACCATCATTCGGCCGTGCCGCGTTGACTAATGTGACGCCAAATCACTTGGACTGGCATGCGGATCTCAGGGAATACATAGAGTGCAAGCTAAATCTGATTCGTGCCTGTGACGAGCCAATACTCGTTCTTGACGACGAGGTGTCGGAAAAAGCGGTAGGAGCTCTCGCCTGCTTCTGTCTCGTTTCAGTCAGACAAACAAGAAAACAAATTCTCTCACGGTATAAGACAGAGCACACCGTCACGGTTGAAACGGGGTACATCCTCGTTGACGGACAAAAGGTGGTTGCCATCGGCGAACTCAGAAGAAGCGAAGATCATAATATACTGAATCTCTGTGTTGCTATAGCGATGTCCATAGGTTATTTTGATAAAGATAACGTGTGCCGAGTGGCAGGGAGTTTTAACGGTCTCTCAGAAAGGTGCGAGATCTTCACAAAAAACGGTGTCGAGTACGTATCCTCATCAATCGATACTACTCCGAGAAGGACTGCGGCAACGCTCAAGGGCCTTGGCCGAAGAGTAAGACTAATACTCGGAGGTCGAGGAAAGGGACTTCCCCTTGACCCACTCAAGAACGTGCTGATAAAATATGCCGAGAGAATTGCCGTTTACGGAGAGATAAGGGATGAGATATGCGAGTATCTCGGCTCTGTCCCCTCGCTATCGGCAATACCTACAGAAAGCTTCCCTACCTTGGACAAAGCGATAGACTATGCGACCGAGGGTGTAACTCCCGGTGAGACAGTAGTTCTCAGCCCTGCAGCTACAAGCTACGGAGAGTTCCAAAACTTCACGGAAAGGGGCAGTTTCTTCAAGGATTACGTAATAAAAAACTGCTAAAAATATAACAAAACAAAGAAAAGTGCACATGATGTGTAAAAAAGAATGGAGAAAACAATGAAAAGGATCTTATCAGCGCTGCTGATGTTGGTTACCCTGTTTTCCGCTCTATCTCTCGGCTCCTGCAGCAAGGATGACGGAACACCCGAGGGCATGCAGCTCGTTATGGGCGGTGAAAATATCGGCTACTATTTCTGGGGGCCTGAGGAATGGGTGGTTGCAAACGTTGGCCAGATCGCCTGCACCTATGCATCCAAGATAGATATGAGCTCAATGACATTCGCCAAGGGCGTTAAGCCTCAGGGAACTATAAAGGAATACTTTGAGAGCGAGAAAACGAAGTTCCCCTATGAGATAAGCGTAAGTGTAGACGGGGAAAGCTGTAACTTTGGAAACGCATCCGGTCTCGGTACAAAATACGTCTATTCCTACGAATATAAGGAGAGGAGCTTCTCCTGTATGCAGATATTCGTAGAGAATAACGGAGAGTTCTATATCTTCACCTACACTGCATCAAACGTTATGTACGACTCGGACAATACCTATTATGACAGATATCTTGAGAAGGTAACTGCGGTGATCGACGCCTTCAAGTTTGTCGACGTTACAGAAACTAATACGGAGGCTCCGAAGTACGAGCGAGACGGCGAGGGATACATTCTTGTGTCCGACGAGACTCTCGCGGGCTTCAAGATGTACGTACCGGTCAGCTTTAAGGTAGACTGTTCCTCCGCCTTGGTAAGCGTCAGTAACTCAAGCGGTGTGAATATCACTATGTCGCAGGCTACCTACACCGGAGTCACAAACGAAGACTATTGGAACGCGAGGCGCAAGAATATTGAAGCCTTTGCAGACAAGGTAACCGACGCAGAAAGCGGAGAACTCGTTTCATCGCTCGAGGAGATCGAGCTTGGAAAACAGATCACGCTTGAGGGTACAAACTGGGCGCTCGCGTATGAATACTCCTACGTACTCGACGGCGTAAAATACCATGCATATCAGGTGCTTATCGTTGAGTCGAGCATCAACGGATACGTATATACCTATATCGCCCCTGAGAACATGTATTCCGAGCACCTTGACGAGGCAAAAAAGATACTTGGAAAGATCGACTACTGATGAAAAAACAAATATATCTTGACAACGCGGCAACGACTAAGATCCGCGACGAGGCAATGAGAGAATACGTGAGGATCTCCGAGAAAATATGGGGTAATCCTTCTTCACTCCATTCGCTTGGCAGCGATGCAGAACGCGTTATTACCACATCTAAGCAAACTATACTTTGCACATTAGGGGCAAAAGACGCAGAAATCGTTTTTACATCCTCCGGCACCGAAGCAAATAATCTCGCAATTATCGGACGTGCGCTCTCAAAGGAGAGATATAGGAAGGGCTCTAAAATCATAACTACTCTCGGTGAGCACGCCTCGGTAAGCGAGCCGCTCGAGAGTCTCAAAAAGCAGGGATACAAGGTAGTCGCTCTCTCGACCAGAAACGGCGAGATCGATATGGACGAGCTACACAGAGAATTGACTCCCGACGTAATCTTAGTCAGTGTCATGATGGTCAACAACGAGACCGGCGCAGTATATGACATCCCCGCTATAGCGAGAGCTATGAAGCAAAAAAGTCCCGAGTCTATACTCCACGTTGATGCGACGCAGGGCTATATGAAGATACCGTTTACCAAGGCGGGCATAGGTGCTGAGCTTATCACAGTCTCCTCACACAAGATCGAGGGTCCTAAGGGTGTCGGAGCGCTTATCATAGACAAGGACGTTATCAAAAAGCATGGCCTCTCCCCCATCGTTTTCGGAGGCGGACAGGAGCTTGGCCTTCGCTCGGGCACGGAAAACGTACCCGGCATAGCAGCCTTTGCTGAGGCGGCGAGGCTCGCCCACGGAGAGCTTACTGACCGTATCAAGAAAATGGAGAGCCTACGTGAAATGCTTATCAAAGGGATAGAGGAGGACGTTGAGCTATCTAGCATCTCCCCTACTCTACCTAAAAATCACGCACCACATATACTCAACCTCACTCTCCCATCGATAAAGAGTGAGACTATGCTGCATTTCCTCTCAAGTGAGGGTATATTCGTTTCATCGGGATCGGCCTGCTCATCAAATTCGGGACACCTTTCCTCCGCCCTGACGGCATACGGAAGAAGCCCCGAGGAAGCGGACTCATCAATAAGAGTATCCTTCTCCCCCTCAAATACCGAGGAGGACGTTGACGCCCTGCTCGATGCCCTGAAAAAGGGCCTCGGAAAGCTCGCCAGGATCAAGAGGTGACGTATGGCTCAGTTAACCGTAATCACAGTCGGATCGCTCAAGGAGGGATACCTCCGCGAGGCGGTCGCAGAGTATAAAAAAAGGCTCTCGCAATACGCAAGAGTCGATGAGGTCGAGCTGAAGGAGGAGCGCATCAACAACGAGGACAACAGAGCCGAGATCGAGGGAGCTCTCTCCCGCGAGGCGGACAAAATACTCTCCGCTCTGCCAAAGGATGCCTTAAAGATCGCGCTTTGTGTCGAAGGAAAGCAGCACACCTCCGAGGAGCTGGCAAGGATCATCGGCGATGGGTGTGACAGAGGTGGAAAGATCGCCCTTGTCATTGGCTCATCCTACGGACTGTCGGAAAAAGTCAAGCGGGAATGTGACGTACGTCTCTCCTTCTCAAAACTCACCTTTCCCCACCAGTTGATGAGGGTGGTGCTTTTTGAAGCTATGTACCGTTCATTCACAATCCTTCACGGAAAACGCTATCACAAATAAATTAAGCGCGGTTTTTGACAACCGCGCTTTTCATTTTTACCATTTATTCTACACAAGCTCATCAGGAAACTCGCGCGCCATTGAAGCGTTTGAATATCCTTTGTCGCCGCTGACCTCGGCTACGATTTCAATAAACTCCGGCATTTCAACCTTTACTTTTCGTGAGATAAGCTCGGTCTCCATAATAGCAGTCCTCTTCCATTCCGGGTATATATCCACCTCAAAGATCTGTCCATGATAAAGGAAGGAGTGACGGGTTTTAACAACGGTGCGAGTGCCCTGCTTTACTAAGCGAAGCAAGCTCTTATACTCCGACTCTGATATTTCCCTCTCCTCCTCAAAGGAGGATATCTCGTCTATTCTCGTTTTCTCTGTCTCGGTGTATACGGTACGGTCCCCGTAGCCCCTACTCCTGACTCGTCTGGTGACATTAGGCTTGGACTCAAGATAGGTTTGAAGAATATGACTGACCGAGTAGCCCTCTTGCTCCCTAAGAATACGGATGTCAGGCATCATTATCACGTATTTTCTCTCAATTTCAACAGGGGATTTCATAGTGCGACGCACCTCGCTTTCTCTATAAATTCTATCATTTTACACTCCATGTGTCAACACTGCGGGAGGATTTTCCTTTTATTTAATATTTTTTCTTGCATTTCCTTGACTTAACGCGTTTTTTGTGCTACAATACTATTGTTAAACGGTCAAAACCACCTATGGAGGTAAATATGGAAGAAAAGAATCTCGACTATACCGGCGAAGAAGTTAAGGAAATACAAATAGACCAGGCCTTTGCCGAGGAGCAGGCTAAGAAAAAGCGTATACGCGAGATCTGGGACAAGGTAACCACCGGTCTTTTCATCGCACTTTTAGCATCCCCCCTTGCTATACTTCTCTATATCTTCCTTTGGTTTATCAACGTTTCGTAATTTTGAGTCAATATTCACGGCTTGCCACACGGTAAGCCGTATTTTTTATTCGGTCAGATATGTGACTGTTTGAAGTCCATCTATGCATAATTACCAAGACTTGGAACTATTTTTAATCTATTTTCTACATATTTTGTGAACAAATTGTAAATAAATTTGTATTTTTAACTTTTTAAAGCTTTTTTTCCTAAAAAGTATGGAAATTTGAATTATTTTATGATATACTTACGAAGATACGTGCGTGTGCGCGTTCCTTTGTTGCGCCTTTTTTGCAGAAAAGGGCCTTTTTTGAGGCTATGCGGCAAAGAATAACTTAGTTTTTTATTAAAATTTATAATTTGGAGGAAAACAAAAATGGCAAACAAGTATTGCTATCTCTTCTCCGAGGGTAACGCATCTATGCGTGAGATCCTTGGCGGTAAGGGAGCTAACCTCGCAGAGATGACCAACATCGGTCTTCCTGTTCCCCAGGGCTTCACCATTTCTACCGAAGCCTGCACCCAGTACTATGAGGACGGCCGTCAGATCAACGACGAGATCATGGCTGAAATCATGGAATACATCACTAAGATGGAGGAAGTAACCGGCAAGAAGTTCGGTGACCTTGAAAATCCCCTTCTCGTTTCCGTTCGTTCCGGCGCACGTGCATCCATGCCCGGTATGATGGATACCATTCTCAACCTTGGTCTCAACGAGCAGGTTGTAGAGGTTATGGCAACCAAGTCCGGAAACGCAAGATGGGCTTACGACTGCTACAGAAGATTTATCCAGATGTACTCCGACGTTGTTATGGAAGTCGGCAAGAAGTACTTCGAGGAGCTTATCGACAAGATGAAGGAAGAAAAGGGCGTTAAGCTTGACGTTGAGCTTACCGCAGACGATCTTAAGGAGCTTGCTAACCAGTTCAAGGCTGAGTACAAGGCTAAGATCGGCCAGGACTTCCCCACCGATCCCAAGGAGCAGCTTATCGGCGCAGTTAAGGCTGTATTCCGTTCTTGGGACAACCCCAGAGCAAACGTTTACAGACGTGACAACGATATCCCCTATTCTTGGGGTACTGCAGTAAACGTACAGGCAATGGCGTTTGGTAACATGGGCGAGAACTGTGGTACCGGCGTTGCCTTCACCCGTGATCCCGCTACCGGCGAGAAGAAGCTTATGGGTGAGTTCCTTACCAATGCACAGGGTGAGGACGTTGTTGCAGGTGTTCGTACTCCCATGCCTATCGCTGAGATGGCTAACAAGTTCCCTGCAGCGTTCGAGGAGTTCAAGAAGGTTTGCGAGATCCTCGAGAACCACTACCACGATATGCAGGATATGGAGTTCACCATCGAGAACGAGAAGCTCTATATGCTCCAGACCAGAAACGGTAAGAGAACCGCTCCCGCAGCTCTCCAGATCGCTGTTGACCTCGTAGCAGAGGGTCACAAGACCAAGGAAGAGGCAGTTCTCATGATCGATCCCAGAAACCTTGACACTCTCCTTCACCCCCAGTTCGACGCTAAGGCACTTAAGGCAGCTACTCCTATGGGTCGCGGTCTCGGTGCATCTCCCGGCGCTGCTTGCGGTCAGATCGTATTCTCCGCAGAGGATGCAGAGACTTGGAAGGCACAGGGCAAGAAGGTTGTTCTTGTAAGACTTGAGACCTCTCCCGAGGACATCACCGGTATGAAGGCATCTCAGGGTATCCTCACCGTACGTGGCGGTATGACCTCTCACGCAGCAGTTGTTGCTCGTGGTATGGGTAAGTGCTGTGTTTCCGGCTGTGGCGACATCGCTATGGATGAGGAGAACAAGCAGTTCACCCTTAACGGCAAGACCTATCACGAGGGAGATTGCATCTCCATCGACGGTTCTACCGGTAAGATCTACGACGGTATCATTCCTACCGTTGACGCAGAGATCTCAGGCAACTTCGGCACCATCATGGGTTGGGCAGACGAGTTCAGAACCCTCAAGGTTAGAACCAATGCAGATACTCCCGCTGACGCAAAGAAGGCAAGAGAGCTTGGCGCAGAGGGTATTGGCCTATGCCGTACCGAGCACATGTTCTTCGAGGCAGACAGAATCGCTGCTTTCCGTGAGATGAT
>JAFTIN010000041.1 GCA_017456895.1 Clostridia bacterium | reverse complement strand
TTCTCAAGCAATCTGCCACGCGGATTTAGCTCATTTGGTAGAGCGCCACCTTGCCAAGGTGGAGGTGGCGGGTTCGAGCCCCGTAATCCGCTCCAAACAAAATCCGCTTTCGAAAGAAGGCGGATTTTTGTTTGTATTATTCACTATTCATTATTCATCATTCATCATTCATTTATCTTAAGCGGATTTTGAATGAATAATGAAGAATGAAATCGCTTCGCTGATGAAGAATGAATAATTAAGGTAGCTTTTCTTCCTTCGGGCGAAAAGCATTTTTTTATATTGAAAAATATTTAGTATTATGATATAATAGACTCAAGAAAGGCGGTGAGGCCATGAAAGAGAATTTATTGATCGATAAATCTATTGCTTTTGCTTCTCGTATTATAAAGCTTCATCAATATTTGATAAGGACGAAAAAGGAAACCATTATTTCCAAACAGATTGTCCGTAGCGGTACGAGCATTGGTGCCAATATAAATGAAGCAAATTACGGTCAGAGCAAAGCTGATTTTGTTTCAAAGATGCACATCGCATTAAAGGAAACCGCAGAAACTGAATATTGGTTGAAGCTACTTACTATGTCAGAATATATAACCGAGGAGATGGGAAAATCTCTTTTGAATGATTGTTTGGAAATAAAAAGAATCTTGGTAGCATCTATCAACACCGCAAAGGAGAATAAGCAATGAAAAAATTGATTGTTATCCTTTTTGAAAAAGATTTGGAATTTAAAGAGTATTCTAATCGTGTCTGCGAAAGGTTCGCTAATTTACTGGCAGAGAAAGAATTTTGCGGAATATGGGGAGAGATATTATTTAACAACGAGGAGTGTATATCTTCTATTTCAGGTTGCGTGAATCATGTTGTTAATAATAGCAATAAAACAGAAATAATATTTGGTATCAGTAATAAAGATTACGACTGTGTTATTTCAAAAATAAACACAGAGAACTGTGTAATTGAGACAGTAAAATGTGATAATCTATGAGTTGCATTTTTGCACTATGAGCCCAAAGGACACTCTGAAAAGGGTGTCTTTTTTGTTTTTTAGAATAATATTGCCGTTACGTCGCGTCTTTACATCATAACAATATTCTGTATATTTTTAATCTCTCAAATTTGGAATCCCCACAAAAGTGTAAAATCTTCCTTATATATTAATCGCGCGGGGAAGTGTAGAAAATCTGTCAAAGGTACCAGATTATGCATATTAGTAGGAATATATGCATATAATGAATAAAAACGCTAAAAAATGATGTGCATAATACCCAAAACTGTATACAATTCTTTGGCAAATATAACCTAAAAATCGATAGATTAGTAAAATGAAGAAGGGTATTAGAAATTCTCATACCTAAAACTATTGACAAAAAGGTATTTCTGGGTTATAATGTTGCTATCATTTTATTTTCTTTTAAAAATGCTTTTTCAGTGAATAAAGTGCATATTTATGCAACACCCTTGATTGGGACTGCATAAAGGGGAAGAACAGGAGATTCTTCACTACATTACTTAGTATATATTGGCGAGTGACGCTGTATATAAAAAACAAATACTCTTAGGAGGAAAGAAAAATGAGTAAGAAATTGATAAGCTTACTTCTGGTACTCGTTATGCTCGTTGGCGTGTTCGCTTCTTGTAGGAAGCCCGACGACGGTGACGACGAAGGTAACGAAGGTACCGACACACCCACATGTAGCCACACCTACACTAACGGATGTGACACCACTTGTAATAAGTGTAATGCAGTTCGTGAGGTTGCACCTTGCGCTGATGAAAACGGCGACGACCTTTGCGATATCTGCGGAACCAACCTTGCATGTGAGCACGAATGGGAGTCCGTGTGTGACACCACTTGTGATAAGTGCGGCAGCACCCGTGAGGTTCCTCACGAATATGACAATGATTGTGACACTACCTGTAACCTCTGTAACGCAGAGCGTACCGTAGGCGAGCACAAGGATGGTGCTGAAGGCGTTTACGATGCAGTTTGTGACGTTTGTGGCGCTACCATCGAGATTCCTGATATTCTCAGCCCTGAAGCAAATGCATACACCTACAACGATGCAGTTGTAACTCTTGCTTCTAACTGGAACCCTCACACCTACCAGGTTGCTGATGATTCTTATCCCATCTCTTACATTACCACCGGTCTTTACGGCTTCTTCTTCAACGAGAGCTTTGACGGTTACGTAATCAAGCCCGAGATGGCAGCTGCAGATCCTGTAGACGTTACCGAGGCTATAAAGGCTTCTCACCCCAACTTCAACATTCCCGAGTCCGAAACTTCGGGCTACGCTTATAAGATCGCTCTTAACCCCAACGCTAAGTGGGCTACCGGCGAGACCATTACTGCTGATGACTACATTTACTCTATGCAGCAGCTCCTTAACCCCGAGTACCTCAACTACAGAGCTACTGAATACTATGCTCAGAACTTCTCTATTGCAGGTGCAGAGGAATACGCTAACCAGGGCCAGACCCTCTTCCTTGAGAACGCTCTTAACGCAGGTTATGAGGTTGCGGATCTCGTAAAGGATACAAACGGCAACTACACCACACCCGATGGCGCTCCTGTTTATATCGCAGTTGATAGACCTCTCGAGGATTGGCTCGGCGGCAACTCTCTTGCTGACTACGTTGGCGCATATGGTGCGGGTTACTTCAATATGTCCAAGTGGGATAGCCTCTATGCTCTTGTTGACGATGAAGGCCTTGTAGTTCTTAACGATTCTACTCTTGATATGCTCGTTACAACGATCTCCACTGAGGCGTGGGGCGAGGATGCATCCAATGCTCCTTCTTACTTCTACTACTCCAAGACCTATGGCGATTTCGATTGGGATAACGTAGGTATCTTCAAGAGTGGTGAATTCGAGATCACTCTCGTTCTTGCTAAGTCTCTTGCAGGCTTCGACCTCTTCTACAACCTTACCGGTAACTGGCTCGTTTACGAGGATTACTATGAGGCAGGCAAGCACACCGACGCTAACGGCGTATACTTCAACGATTACAACACTACTCTTGAGCTTACCAACTCCTACGGTCCTTACAAGATGACCCAGTTCCAGTCTGATAAGTTCATGGTATTTGAGAGAAATGAAAACTGGTTCGGTTATACCGACGGTAAGCACACTTACGTTCATCCCGAGGATGGCGAGACCTACGATATGTACCAGACCTCCAGAATCTACTGCCAGGTAGTTCCCGAGAGAATCACCAGAAAGCTTATGTTCCTTAAGGGTAGACTTATGGGCTTCGGTCTCGGTTCTGAGGACTTCGAGGAGTACAGAAACTCCGATCGTACCTACGTATCTCCCTCTGAGACCGTCTTCTTCCTCATCCTTAACGGTCATAAGGATATGATCGCAGAGCGTGAGAAGGCAGAAAACTTCGATCAGACTAAGAACGACCTTGAGACCATGACTCTCCTTAGCTTCAGAAAGGCTATGGCAGTTACCTTCGATAAGGAAGCTATGTGTACTGCTGTTTCTCCTGCTGATTCCGGTGGATACGGTCTCTTCGGTGAGGCATACATTTACGACCCTGTAAACGGTCTCAGATACCGTGATACAGTCCAGGCTAAGAAGGCGCTCTGCGAGTTCTACTCTGTAGACGTTGAGGGTGACTTCGAGGGCGACCTTGATGCAGCTGTTGAGTCCATCACCGGTTACGATCCCGAAACCGCAAAAGAGCTCTTCGGCCAGGCATACACAGAGGCTATCGAGGCAGGTTACATCACCGATACTGACAACAACGGCAAGTCCGACCAGACTATCGAGATCGTATATGCTATCTCCACTGACTCTAACTTCATGACCAAGCTTCTTGACTACATGAACGAGAAGCTGAGCGAAGTTACTTCCGGTACTCCCTTCGAGAACAAGATCAAGTTCGTTAAGTCTGCTCCTCTTAATACCGAGTGGTCTAACAAGCTTAAGGGCGGTGAGGTTGATACCGTTCTTGGCGGTTGGACCGGTTCCGCTCTTAACCCCTATAGCTGTACTGACCTTTACACTAACCCCAGCTATCAGTACGACGCTAAGTGGTTCAACGCAGCTACTATCACTAAGACTCTTACCATTGACGGCGAAGAAGTTACTCTTAACCTCAAGCAGTGGTCCGATGCACTTAACGGTGCTACCGTAACCGTTACTGTTGGTGAAGGTGACGCGGCTGTCGAGAAGTCCTATAACTTCGGTGATGGCAAGGCAGACGTTGAAGTAAGACTTGAGATCCTCGCTATGATCGAGGTTGCAATTCTCGGTACTTACGACTACATCCCCATGCTTCAGGAAGGTTCTATGGCTCTTCTTTCTCACCAGGTTTACTACGTAATTGAAGAGTACAACTCCGTTATGGGACGTGGCGGTATGACCTACATGAGATATAACTACGACGATGCAGAGTGGGCAGCGTTCGTTGCATCTCAGGGTGGTACCCTCAGATATTAATTCATAATCGACACGTATCGATTTCTCACAGCAGGAGCCATCCGGCTCCTGCTGTGTAATAATGTATAGCACAGTCTTCGGAACGTGAGGATTTTTTTATTTTTATATCACCAAGTGATAGGGAAAACTCTACACGGGGTGGCACATTAATCGCGTTCCTGTAACATATTGTTTACATTATCGCCGAGGGCTCTGCCGTCGGTAATTATTATACGCGCGTAAAATATTTTAAATTAGTGCAGCCGGTTCTGCACATGGAGGTAAAAAAATGATTAAGTATGCAGCACAAAGATTGCTTCTTGCGCTGGTAACACTTCTTATCATCACGCTTATTTGCTTTGTCCTGATAAGAATGTTACCGAGAGCTCCGCTCCCCCCCGGAGACCCTCACACCGCTATCATTGAGGCTAAGCGAGAGGCTATGGGTTATAATAAGCCCTATCTTGTTCAGTTCGGTATTTTTGTGAAAAACGTTGTCACAGAGTGGGACTGGGGTATTTCGGATAATACCTATAAATACGGTAAAGACGTTGCACAGCTTTTTGCTGAAAAGCTTCCTGCAACCATGGTGGTTAACCTTTACTCTATTTTGCTCAGTATTCCGATCGGTATAGCGCTCGGTATTTGGGCAGCTCTTAAGAAGAACAAGATGACCGACCACCTTATTTCAACCCTCACCATGGTTGTAATTTCGGTTCCGTCCTTCATATATGCATTCCTCATCCAGTACTTCCTTTCATACAAGCTTGACTGGTTCCCCTTCCTGATGGAGGGCGGTGATCTGTTCTCGTGGAAAGTATTCTGGAGTATGATTCCCGCGGTCCTCTCGCTGTCCTTCGGCGTCATCGCAGGATTCACAAGAGGTACAAGAGCAGAGCTTACCGAGGTGCTCACCTCCGAGTTTATGCTTCTTGCGAGAACCAAGGGTCTAACTAAGTTCCAGGCGACCGTACGTCACGCGCTCAAAAACTGCGCGGTAGTTATCGTTCCCTCGATATTCGGTGAGTTCATTGGTATTATGTCAGGCTCTCTCATTATCGAGAACATCTTTGCGATTCCCGGTGTTGGTAGCCTTTATCTTGATTCTATCAACCATCGGAACTATCCGATATTCACTATGATGACCGTTTTCTATACCGCTATCGGTCTTGTTGCCAGCGTTATAGTTGACATCAGCTACGGCTTTATCGATCCCCGAATCAGAATGGGATCCAAAAAGTAATAAGAAAGGAGATACAGCATGGCTAACGAATATATTAATATTCCGAAAGAAAAGTTTGAGTTTGCTAATTCGGATGCAAAGCTTCACGATGAAAAACTCCAGACCAAGGCTCGCGGATATTTTGCAGACGCCCTCCGCAGATTCAGGAAGAATAAGTCCTCGGTTGTTGCCGCTTGGATCATCCTCTTCCTTATTATATTTGCGATCGCCGCTCCTATGATTTCTTCTTTCGATATCGAGGATAAGGATGATGTGTTCCGTAACTTCCCGCCCTTTGTTCCTGCTATTGCAGATCTAGGTCTTGGAATACTTGACGGATCAAAAACGGTAGACGACTACAATGAGCTCGAGATGCAGATACTTGCGGGTATCGCCGCAGAGACAGGATGTGATCCTGTTATCGACGCGTCCAACGTTGAGGAGTGGTCGGTTATTGAAAAGGGTAAGCCCGTAATCAAGAAATCCTACGTAAACGTAGAGGTTAACGCTTACTATATGAAGGGTCTTCGCTTCATCAATATAAGCAGGGAGGAGTTCCTTGCTATTCAGGAATGGCAGAACGAACATCAGATTCAGGTTATCTATCCTTACGTGTTCCAGCAAGACGTCTTTGAGGGCGTTAAGGGTAACTTACCTAAGGAAGATGCCAGCGTATGGTACAAATGCAAGGACACTAAGTTCAATGCTAGGTACGACGATAACAAAGAGTTTATTCCTGCTTACTGCACAGACCAGACTAAGGCATCAAAGATTCCTTATGATTCTCTGCGTATAGAGGGTGATGAGGGTGATTTGGTTTATGCTATAGACAAAGGAAGCGCTGTAAGAGTACGCGTGTTCCACTACACCTACTATCAGTTCAAGAATAACACTACCCCCAACTTCTTCTTCGGTACGGATGATTTCGGACGTGACCTCTTCTGCGCTATCGGTATGGGTGCTCGTTTCTCCCTTCTGTTTGCAGTTCTCGTTTCCGCTGTTAACCTTACCATCGGTGCGTTCTACGGCGCTGTACAGGGTTACTACGGCGGTTGGTTAGACCTTCTTCTTGACCGAATCAGCGACATACTTTCCGGTATGCCTTTCATGGTCGTTATCACCCTGTTCCAGCTACACTTAGCGCCGAAACTCGGTGAATACGGAGCCTTAGTCGCCTTCTTCTTAGCCTTTATTGCTACGGGCTGGATAGGTATGTCTGCTCTGACGAGAAAGCAGTTCTACCGCTTCAAGAGCTCGGAGTACGTTATGGCTGCAAAGACTCTTGGCGCACGTGACGGCAGAGTCATGTTCAAGCACATCTTCCCGAATGCTATAGGTACTATGGTTACGAGCTGCGCGCTGGTTATCCCCGGCGTTATCTCCTCGGAGACCTCTCTTACCTACCTTAAAATAATTGACCTCGCACAGTTCACCGGAACCAGTATCGGTCAGCTCATGTCTCAGGGACAGGCAACCGGTCTTGACAGCCCCCACACAATGCTGTTCCCCGCGCTGTTCGTATCGCTTCTTCTCATATCCTTCAACCTCTTCGGTAACGGTCTGAGAGATGCATTCAACCCGTCTACGAGAGGAGAAGAGTAATATGGAAAAGAAATTACAAACTAAAAATCTTACTATCTCCTTCCGTACCGACAACGGTAAGGTGCAGGCAGTAAGAGGCATAAACTTTGACCTTTACAAGGGCGAGACACTCGCTATAGTTGGTGAGTCCGGCTCGGGTAAGTCGGTTACCTCCAAGGCGATAATCGGTATTCTCGCAGGTAACTCCATCGTTGAGTCCGGTGAGATCATATACGACGGTCAGGATCTTCTCAAGATCAACGAGGAGGACTTCCACAAGATCCGCGGTGACAAGATCGCGATGATCTTCCAGGATCCGCTTTCCTCCCTTAACCCCATCGTTAAGATCGGACGTCAGCTCACCGAGGCTATGATCCTTAACGGAAAGATGCGTCAGAAGGAGAGCCGCAAGAACTTCAACAAGCTCATCGCTCTTCTCTCCCGCACCATGGCCATCGCTCTTGAGAGACCCGATGCGGAGGAGTACGCAAAGACCGTATGCGCAAACTTTGATAAAT
The DNA here is from genome assembly GCA_017456895.1 of Clostridia bacterium. Classification (GTDB taxonomy): domain Bacteria; phylum Bacillota; class Clostridia; order Oscillospirales; family CAG-272; genus UBA1740. Next base: position 16,605 of record JAFTIN010000041.1, on the reverse strand, counting down.
TTGAATACAAGCATCTTGACCTTGAGGGTGAGTACAACGTGGCTCACGAGGCTGCTGACGACGCTCTTTACGAGCTCGACTCCCTTATCCTTGAGGTATCCAAGAATGCCGCTAAGGATATCTCCTACCGCGTTAAGCGTGTAGCAAAGCTCGCTAAGACCTCCGTACACGAGTACGTTGTCAACGAGAACGCAGAGAAGATCACCGCTCTTGCAGATGAGGCGGTAGCATCCATCGGCGCTGTAAAGAAGGGTGGCGATCCCACACGTCTTGCAGAGGTTCTCACAGAGATCCAGAGTATTCTTTACGCCGCTTCCAAGAAGCCCGTGCCCAACTTCTTCGCGATGGGCTATTACCTCACCTTCGCGACAGATCCTATGCCCGAGCTTCCCGTAGAGGAGCTTAACGCCTTCCTCCGTAAGTACCTTGACGAGAACTTCATGCTATCCTTCATTGAGGACGTTACCAAGGCGCTCCGCTTCTCCGCTTACAATTCTGTAAAGGAAAAGCAGGAGGCTATCTCGGCTCTCAATCAGCTGCGCTTCGTATTCGAGCGTGACGCGCTTAATAAGCAGGAGTGCTACAACACTCTCAAGGCTATGAACAAGGAGGTCGTAGAGGGTATCGATAAGCTCGAGCTTATCAAGGATAGCTTCGCATACACCTTCTACTCGGGTCTTAAGAGCGAGCTTGACAAGTACTTCGCCGCTATCTCCAAGAACATCAAGGAGCAGAAGCGCTATGACAGACAGCAGGCGAGATACGACGCTCTCGTAGCTAAGGGTAAGGAGCCAGACTCCAAGGTAATTCCCGCGGCTATAACCAGACTCGACGTCGTTAAGGATAACATCCTCGTTCAGATCGACCGTCTTGTCAAGAACTATGAAAACAGAATAGCTAACGTTGATAAGAGAGACTTCGCCTCCGAGGCAGTTGCAATAATCGACTACCTTAAGGCTCAGGCCTCCGGTGTCGTTCATAAGGTAACCAAGAGCATGGCTAAGAACAAGGCTCTGCGTCTTATGGACGAGGTTGGTATCGCTGATGCCAGACTCAGGTACAACCAGTATCCCTTCCAGTTCTCCGGCGGTATGAGACAGAGAATAGTTATCGCTATTGCTCTTGCGGCGGATCCCGATATTCTTATCTGTGATGAGCCCACCACCGCGCTTGACGTTACTATTCAGGCGCAGATACTCGAGCTTATCAATAAGCTTAAGGCAGAGAGAAATCTCTCTGTAATATTCATTACTCACGACCTTGGCGTTGTTGCTAATATGGCTGACAGAATTGCCGTTATGTACGCCGGCAAGATCGTAGAGCAGGGAACCAGTGAGGACATCTTCTACGATCCTCGCCACCCCTACACATGGGCTCTTCTTTCCTCTATGCCCGACCTTGATACCAAGGAGAAGCTTGAGGCTATACCCGGCACTCCTCCCAATATGATCTATCCTCCCAAGGGCGACGCCTTTGCTGCTCGTAACAAGTACGCTCTTAAGATAGACTTTGAGGAGCAGCCCCCCATGTTTGAGATATCCGAGACACACTCGGCTGCTACTTGGCTGCTTCATCCCGATGCGCCCAAGCTTGAGTTACCCAAGATCATCAAGGATCGTATTGAAAGAATGACAAGAAACGGAGGTTCTGATAATGACGGAGAATAACGTAAAGAAAGATGACGTATTGCTTCGCGTAGAGCATCTGTGTCAGTACTTCGGCCCCGTTAAGGCGGTGGACGACGTTTCATTCGATATCAAGAAGGGTGAGGTCTTCGGCCTTGTTGGTGAGTCCGGATGCGGAAAAACCACCACGGGTCGTACCATAATCAAGCTTTATGAGGCTACCGGCGGCGACGTTTACTTCAAGGGACAGAGGATCTGCGCAGGTACTCTCACCTACGTAAACGCTATTAAGGAAGCGAGAATGAAGGCTAAGGCGGAGATCGCCCCCCTCCTCGCAGACACAAAGGCTAACCCCGACAACAAGGCTCAGAACGACGAGAAGATCGCCGCTATCAAGGCCTCTCTTGCCGAGGTAGTGAACGAAAATAAGGCTAAGATCGCCTCCGCGAGAGCCGATCAGAAGCATATAGACAAGAGATATTCCGAGACGCTTATCGCAGAGCTTAATGAGAAGTATCTTCCTCTCATTAAGGCAGCTGAGGACGCAGGCGACGAGGATAAGCTCGCAGCTCTCTCCAAGGAGTACAAGAGAGAAAAGCGCAAGGCTAAGAAGACTAAGCTTATCACTCAGATCCAGATGATCTTCCAGGATCCCGTAGCCTCTCTTGACCCCCGTATGACGGTAAGAGAGATCATCTCCGAGGGACTCATCATTCAGGGCGAGACCGATAAGGAGAAGATCAACGAGAAGGTATATGAAATGCTCGAGCTCGTAGGTCTCGTAAGAGAGCACGCCGGCAGATATCCTCACGAGTTCTCCGGCGGTCAGAAGCAGCGTATCGGTATCGCTCGCTCGGTTATTATGAACCCCGAGATGATCATTGCGGACGAGCCTGTTTCCGCTCTTGACGTGTCTATTCAGGCGCAGGTAATCAACCTTCTTAACGAGCTTAAGGAAAAGCTCGGACTTACCATACTCTTCATAGCTCACGACCTCTCCGTAGTTAAGTATTTCTCGGATAGGATAGGCGTTATGTACTTTGGTAAGATGGTTGAGCTTGCCTCCTCCGATGAGCTCTTTGCTCATCCTCTTCATCCCTATACCAAGTCGCTTCTTTCGGCAATTCCGCTTCCCGATCCCATCTCGGAGAAGAAGCGTCAGAGAATCACCTACAATCCTCTTGTATCTCACGATTACTCGGTTGACAAGCCCTCTATGCGTGAGGTCGCTCCCGGTCACTTCGTAAGATGCAATGATAAGGAGTTCGCAGAGTACAGGGCGATGCTTGCGGAGTAAATGATGCAAAAGGAAGAGTTCTTTAAGAAGTATTTACCCTATATAAAATGGGGTATATTCGCAGCGGTCTCCATTGTCCTTATGTTCATTTATGAGAAGCCGTTTTCAGAGGTCGGAACAAATGAGATATTTGGCTCGATGTCAAATTGCTTTGCCGTCCCCGGCATTGTTCTGACGGGATTTGGCGGATTATCCTATCTTGCGTCGCTCGGTGCTTATGATGGCTTAAGCTATATATTTTCTAACTTTTCTTTGCATTCTCTTATCCCCGGACACCACAAGGATAAGCCCCAGACTCTATACGAGTATAAGCAACAGAAGGATGAAAAGGGTAGAAAGTGGCACCCTCAGCCTCTTATCGTAGGCCTTATATCACTCGGTATATCGGTAGTGATGCTTATAATCTACGCAATACTTTAATATTTTTGCCACCCCGGCAGTTTTTGCAGGGGTGGCCTTTTGTTTTACCTTGAACTCTAAAATTGAACTCTAAAATCAAGAAAAAATAATTGACTTTGATAAGAATATGTGCTACAATATAGCGTGAAAATATGTGAAAGTATGCCCGTAGGGCATAATGAAAGGGGAGTTTTAAAATGCTTAAGGTTGAGAGAATATCGGTTATGAATATGGAAAACGCCATCAGAGGCGCGAGAAACCCTATGAACAGCTGGGAGAAGATGGACTCTCATTATGATGAAAAGGGCAACTTTATCCTCGGTGAGAACGACCTTTCCTTGGCGCACCGACTTGCCGTTGCGGGCAGCGATCACAGAAAGTTCCTGCGTCAGATCATCGTATCCATGGATATTACCGCTCCCTTCTATTGGTGGAAGGAGTTTGACACCTACAAGGTAGGTACGGTTGCCAATTCCTGCTCAACTATGCATAAGATACACGCAAATCCCATCACCAGAGATGACTTCTCCTGTGACAGGATGACCGAGGCGGCTCTTTGTCAGCTTGACTCACTCATCGCCTTCCTCGAGGGGGAGCGTGTTAAATATAACGAAACGAAGGATAAGGCGGCTTGGCACAATATTATCCAGCTTCTTCCTACTTCGTATAACCAGATGAGGACCGTGACTATGAACTACGAGGTACTCATCAATATCTACTACGCACGCCGCCATCACAAGCTTGCTGAGTGGCACGTGCTCTGCGAGGCCATTGAAGGCCTGCCTTACGCAAAGGAGCTTATTCTCGTAAAGGAGAATTGATATGAACACTAACAAGGAAAAAATAATAAAGGTCGGCGCCGTATCCCCGAGGATCAGACTCGGCGACGTCGCGTATAACGTTAAAGCATGTATAAATGAGGCTCAAAGAGCTGCAGAGCTCGGTGTCAGGGTGCTCGTTTTCCCCGAGCTTACTCTTACCGGAGCTACCTGCCGCGATCTGTTCACTCACCCCTCGCTGCTTGAACGCGCGGAGCGCGGTCTCGGTGAGTATATAGAGGCTACTCGCGAGTATGATATGATAAGCTTTATCGGTCTGCCCGCAGACGTGGACAGCGACTATTGTCCCTGTGTTGCGGCGGTATATCGCGGAGAGCTTCTTGCCCTCGTTCCTAAGACCGATCTGTCCGTCGAGGAGAAGAGGTATTTTGACACGCCCTATACCAAAGGCGCGAAAATAGAGTTTGCAGGCAGAGTCGTCACCTTCCCCTCTAAGGCTATAGTAAAGGCTCCGTTTGACTCGAGCCTCAAGATCCACGTGGGAATCCCGCTTACCTCAAAGAACGTAGCGGGAGTGATCGTATGCCCCGTGGCAGACGAGATAATGGCGGGTACTCCCGAGATGGAGCTTAACAACGCAAGGAGCCTCAGCCTTTCCGACGGAGCGACCTACGTGATAGCCAACGCGGGCATAGGCGAGAGCACCACCGACGCGGTCTTTGCGGCGCATAATATTATCGCGGATAACGGAGATATACTTGCCGAGGCAGAGCCCTTTGCCGGGGATAATCTCATCACCGCGGACGTTCCTACAGTCACTCACGCCGGTAAAAACGAGGACAAGGCGGACTATGACGATAATGACGGATACGACGGTCCTATGATACCCGCCAACCCGTATCTTCCCCTTGACAAGGACGGGCAGATAAGCGAGTGCCTTGAGGCGCTTGAGATCCAGGCGCAGGGACTTGCCGCAAGGGTTGAGCGCTCCTATTCCAAGGCTATAATCATCGGCGTCTCGGGCGGTCTTGATTCGACATTGGCGCTTCTCGTATGCGCAAGAGCGGCGGATATACTCGGTATATCGAGAAAGAGCGTTATTGGCGTTACCATGCCTTGCTTCGGCACCACCAAGAGGACTAAATCCAACGCGGAGAAGCTCTCCGAGGCTCTCGGCATCAGCTTCCGCACCGTGGATATAAGAAATAGTGTTACACAGCATCTTGCCGACATCGGACACGACGGCGTTACCACGGACGTTACCTTTGAGAACGCCCAGGCGCGTGAGAGAACTCAGGTGCTTATGGATATTGCCAATATGGTTGGCGGACTCGTGGTCGGCACGGGTGACCTCTCCGAGCTTGTACTCGGCTGGGCGACCTACAACGGCGACCACATGTCTATGTACTCGGTCAACGCGTCTATTCCCAAGACTGTGATAAGACGTATAGTCGAGGTGTATTCGGATAAAGTGAGGGTGGAGAAGCCCGAGATCAGCGTGGTTCTTGATGATATTCTCGCGACTCCCGTTTCTCCGGAGCTCCTGCCTCCCAAGGACGGTGAGATAGCTCAGTGTACGGAGGAGCTTGTCGGTCCCTACGAGCTGCACGATTACTTCATATACTGTGTCCTCGGCTGCGGAATGTCCGTCCGTGAGACCTACTCCTACGCCAAAGAGACGTTTGAGGGCGTGTATGAAAATTCGACGATCTTAGGCTGGCTGCGTGTCTTTGTCAGACGCTTCTTCAGTCAGCAGTTCAAGCGCTCCTGTATGCCCGACGGACCGAAGGTCGGCTTTATCTCGGTATCCCCGAGAGGAGGCTTGCATATGCCCTCGGATATGTCCTCGGCGGTATGGCTGGAGGAGCTTGACGAGATAGAAAGAGAAGAAAAATGAGCAACATCTTTGACCTTTTCAAGAAGATAGAGAAGAAGGCGGACTCTACTCCCGTCAGCTTCATTATTGCCGGGCTCGGTAATCCGGGCGCGCAGTATGAAAAAACGCGTCATAACGTCGGCTTTGTCGCCATAGATTATATTGCCGATAAGCTCGGCGTGAGGATCGACCGCGCCAAGTTCCATTCGCTCACCGCTGAAGCTAAGATCGGTGAGGTGAGAGTCCTCCTTATGAAGCCACAGACCTTTATGAATAACTCCGGTGTGGCTATAGGCGAGGCGGCCTCGTTTTACAAGATACCCCCGGAGCGTGTATTGGTTTTGCACGATGAGGTCAGCTTTGATCCCGGTATGCTCCGCATACGCCGTAAGGGGTCTGCGGGCGGTCACAACGGTCTTAAGAGTATAATAGCTCACCTGTCGTCAGAGGACTTCCCGAGAGTGAAGATAGGCGTCGGAAAGAAGCCTACGCCCGAGTACGATCTTGCGGATTGGGTACTCGGTAAGCTTCCAAAGGCGGATAGCGAGCTTATCGACTCAAAGCGTGAGAGTATTCTTGATGCCGCAAGGCTTATCGCCGAGGGGAAGATCGACGACGCGATGCAGAGGTACTCTAAGTAAGATATCTACATTTCTCAAACGGAGAAAAAATGAATATATCAAAAATTATTCGTCAGGACAGAGAATTTATAGCCTTTCTTGAATGCCTCAAGGGGGATATGAATGCGAGGGAGCCCCTTCCGATAGTCATTAACGGGCTTTCCGGCGGAGCTTCGGATGCCTTTATCACCGAGGCTGTGAAGGAGATTGTCTCAATCGGGCGCGCTCCGGTGCTTGTCCTGACTGCGGATGACGGTGAGAGAAGCGACGTATTGTCCGTCCTCTTGCGCTCGGGCATCCGCGCCGCGGAATACAAACCGCGTGATCTTGTATTTTATAACATTTCAGCCTCCCACGACGTTGATCGTGAGAGGCTACTCGTCTTGTCCGAGCTTTTGGATGGCTCTGTTGACGCCGTAGTCACCACGCCCGAGGCAGCTCTCGGATTCACTATGCCGAAGGATATACTTAAGTCGCTCTCTCTCTCCTTGAAGCTTGGAGACGAGATCGCACCCGAGGAGCTCGCAAAAAGACTCGTGTCAATGGGATTTGCCTTGGTAGATTCGGTGGAGAGCCGCGGACAGTTTTCAAGGCGCGGAGGCATCGTTGACCTCTGGGGCCAGGATACCGATGCTCCCTGCCGCGTTGAGTTTTTCGGTGATGAGGTTGACAGACTCGCGTCCTTTGATCCCGCCTCGCAAAGGGCGATATCTCAGCTTAAAGAGGTACGCCTCCTTCCTGCAAGAGAGGTTGTCCCAGACGAGGCTGCAAGGCGTAGAATAGTCGCAAATATTGAGAAGCTTCTGAAGAAGGAGGGCATCTCCGACGAGGTACGCGAGAAGCTTGATCACGAGCTCTCCTTAGCTAAGTCCGGTATTGAGCTCAACTTCAGAGATAAATACTTAGGCCTTATTTATGAAAACAGTAGTTGTCTTTTCGACTACTTTAACGCGGATAAACCGCACGTAACTCTTGTAATAGACACCAACGGATGCCGCGAGAATGCGGAGAAAAAGCTCTCAAGGCTCCTCTCGGATACCGAGGGTATGCTCTCGCTGGGCCAGGTGTCGCGTCAGGCGGCTAAATACTCGCAGGACATGAATTACTACCGCGAGAGGGTAGGCAGCGGAGTCTGTGTGCACGTCAACTCATTCGCGGGCGGTGTAGGCTCGGAGAAGCTCGCCGGACTTTTCGGCTTCCGCTCAAGGCGCACCGTATCCTACGGCGGACAGGGCAATGCCTCTATGCTCGTCGAGGATCTTATAAGCCTCAAAAAGGGAATGTACCGTACCCTTATTCTTTCCGAGAACGCGCAGGGGGCAGAGTCGCTTGCCGATGCTTTGGCTGCCTCGGATATCTTCGTTCACAATATATCAAGGCTTGACGATTTTGATATTTCCTCAGCCTCGGGCGGTGAGATATTTGTCGGTGTAGGCTCGTACGAGGGCTTTGATCTTATTGGCCCGAAGATTGCCGTGCTATCTATGTCTGTCGACAAGGGTAAGGCAATAATGCAGCACCGCAGACGTCAGCGCATACTCAAGCGCGTCGGTGGGGCGGGTAAGAAGATAATGAGTCACGCTGATCTCTCGGTCGGCGATTACGTCGTACATGCAAACTACGGTATCGGCCTTTTCGAGGGTATCGAAACTGTGACGGTCGACGGGGTAACAAAGGATTACATTACGATAAAATACGCGGGAACGGATAAGCTGTTTGTTCCCTGTGATCGCCTTGAAATGATAGGCAAGTATATTGGTGACCGCGCCAAGGACGGCACCGTGAAGCTTTCGGAGATGGGTGGAGGCGGCTGGCAGAGGACGAAGTCGCGCGCAAAGGCTGCCGTAAAGGATATTGCCAAGCAGCTGATAAGCCTATATGCCGAGAGGCAGCGAACTCCCGGCTTCGCCTTCCCCAAGGACTCGGAGCTCGAGGAGAAGTTTGACGCGGAGTTCGAGTATGAGGAGACCGATTCCCAGCTCATCGCCATAAACGAGATAAAGGCGGATATGATGAAGCCCGTGCCTATGAACAGACTATTGTGCGGTGACGTAGGCTTTGGTAAGACGGAGGTTGCGCTCCGCGCCGCCTTCAAGGCTATTCTCGGCGGTAAGCAGGTAGCCCTCCTCGTTCCCACTACCATTCTCGCTCTCCAGCACTACCAGACTGCGCTCTCTCGTATGCGCGGCTACGGAGTCTCGGTAGAGATGCTCTCCCGTTTTAAAAAGCCGAAGGAGAGAGCGGATATTATTGCAAGGACTGCCAAGGGCTCTGTCGATCTTCTTATAGGCACCCACGCCCTCCTTGCCAAGAACGTTACCTTCCGCGACCTCGGTCTCTTGATTATTGATGAGGAGCAGAGGTTCGGCGTCGTACAAAAGGAGAGACTGCGCGAGATGGCAAAGAACGTTGACACGCTTATGCTCTCCGCGACACCCATACCGAGAACTCTTAATATGTCTATGAGCGGTATAAACGATATTTCCGTGCTTGACGAGGCCCCGGGAGAGAGACGTCCGGTGCAGACCTACGTGCTTGAGCACGACGACGAGATAATAATCGACGCCTTGAGGCGCGAGCAGATGAGGGGCGGACAGACTCTCTACCTTTACAACAAGATAGAGGACATTGACCTCGTTGCGGGTAGGATAGCCGAGGCGCTCCCCGAGGCGCGTGTTACCTACGCTCACGGTAAAATGGAAAAGGATGAGCTCGAGGACATATGGCAGATGCTCGTCAGAGGCGAGATAGATATTCTCGTATGTACCACAATAATTGAGACGGGTGTCGATCTTCCAAACGCGAATACCCTGGTCATCGAGAACGCCGAGCGCTTCGGTCTCTCTCAGCTGCATCAGATACGCGGACGCGTTGGCAGGAGCGAAAGACAGGCCTACGCCTACTTCACATACCGCCCGGGAAAGCACCTTAATGAGGTCGCGGAAAAGCGCCTTGAGGCCATAAAGGAGTTTGCCGAGTTTGGCGCGGGCTTCAAGATCGCCTTGCGTGACCTTGAGATAAGAGGGGCGGGAAATCTTCTCGGCGCGGAGCAACACGGATACATCGAGAGTGTCGGCTATGATCTGTACGTCAAGCTGCTTAATGAGGCTGTTCTTGAGGAAAGAGGAGAGAAGGGCATAGAGCGATTTGAGTCGCAGATCGTGATAGGAATCTCTGCGCATATTCCGGAATATTATATCAAGTCCTCCGCAGCGAGAATGGAGATGTATAAGAAGATCTCCTTCATAGAATCACGGGAGGAGAGGGATGATCTGTACGACGAGTTTGCCGACCGCTTCGGCGACGTGCCGAGGACGGTTGAGAGGCTTATGGACGTAGCCCTGGCAAAGGCTCTGGCCGAGCGCGCAAGGGTGAAAAAGATAGAGCACTCTGGTATGAGGCTGACCTTTGTTACCGAGCGCCCCGACCTTGCCGTATGGTCCGAGCTCTTCGCTATGGAGCGCTCACTTTCGTTCCTCGGACTCGGCTCGCCGCTTATCGTCTACAGGCTCCGTAAGGATGAGGACCCCACCGCCGTGGCGGCGAGGATCATGTCGGAGTACGTTGAGATAATGGATAGCGATGATAAGGAAAAGGCCTGATAACTTCACACGCCTATAGGCTAATTCAGTGAAAAATAAGGAATAAAGCTATGAAAAACAATAAAAGGACAGAGGTGAATTCCTCAAGTGAGGCTCGCTCACGGCGTGTCTTTATCATATTCACCGCGGCCTTTCTCGGGCTTGTGCTCGTCATCGGCGCGGTCTTCGGTGTGATAGGTATAGTGAACGGATCCACCTCCGTGATGAGATTTAAGGGTGTATACCTTAAGGAGGGTGTGTCAAATTATCTTGCCTCCACCTATAAATACGATTTTATGAGCTCGCTCACAAGAGCGGGTGTAGAATGTTACGACTCCGAGTATTTTTGGGAGAGCGAGGCTGAAGAGGGCAAGACCTGGGGCGAGATACTTAAGGAAAATACCGAGTCGTATCTTAAGAGAGTTATTATTGGCAGCTACCTGTTTGACAGAAATACAAGCCTCAAAAGGGCTGATAAGGACGTTATAGAAAGGGCAACGAGTGAGGTGCTCGAGTACAGGACAGGCGGAGACGTCGACCGGTTCAATGAGATGGCCGAGCCTATGGGCTTTACCTACCGCGACTTTAAGCGCGCCGCGGAGATGCTTTATAAATATGAGATGGCCAAGACGGTCATCTTCGGCTATGACGGCGCGGCTCTGAAATCCGGTAGCTTTTCAAGAGAATGTAACGAATATTTTGAAAAGGAATATTCAAGGGTAAAATTGATCATCATCCGTACCGAGGGTGATTTTGCTACCGATCCCGAGACCGGAGATAAGGTCTACTCCGAGTTTGACGACGGTAAAAAGGCCGAGATACAGGAAAAGATAGAGGAGATAAGGGAGCTTATCTACAATACTGAAAACGATCTTGTGGCCGATGGAATGAATGAGGATACCTTTAACTGGTATATTGCCAACGAGTTCCCGACCGGCACAGTCAATGACACTGAGGGGTATTATTTTTCCTCCTCGTCCTCCTACTCGCTCGAGTTTGCCGAGGATGCTCCCGAAGTTGTAAAAAAGGCTCTTGGTATGGAGGTTGGACATTATGCCGAGGCAGAAGTGGATATTGGCGTTTGCTTTATTTATAAGTGTCCTCTCGATAGGGGCGCGTATGATCGCATCTCGGTTGCTCACTTCTTCTCCGACTTTTACGAGAACGCCGCTTCCTACGTTTATTCGGTATCCGTTGAGGCGTATCTTGATGGGGTTACGGCAAAGGATAAGTATGATGGCGAGAAGGTCGTGAGTGTACCTTATAACAACGAGTTATTAGTAAAATTTAATTAATATGTAAATAATTATGGGCAAAATAAGAGATTATGACTTGTTTTGCCCTTTTACTTTTCTCGATTCAAGACGATAGTATGTGTGTATAATAATACTGTCCGTGTGGTAAAAAAGAGCTGTGCAAGTGCGTATAAGGCCGTGGCATAACATTTTTTACAATACTATTGACAAATACCCCTCGGGGGTATATAATATATGTACAAAAATAATAAAGGAGAAACTATGGAAAACGGTAATATAGAAATAAAGTGTCCTTCCTGCCACACTGAAAAGCACAGGAAAGAGGAGGAGAGGCAGCTCCTTCTTAATCGATTGCGCCGTATAGAGGGGCAGGTAAGAGGCCTTTCGGGAATGGTCGAGCGCGACGCCTACTGTGTAGATATACTCACCCAAGTTCAGGCGGTCTCATCTGCTCTGACCTCCTTCTCAAAGGCTCTGCTTGAAAACCACGTAAAGTCCTGTGTAAGAGAGGACGTGCTTAGCGGAAAGGGCGAGGTTCTTGATGAGCTCGTCGAGGTGGTCTCGAGGTTTATGAAATGACGGAAAAATATAAGGTCACGGGAATGAGCTGCGCCGCTTGCTCTGCAAGAGTGGAAAAGGCGGTAGGCTCACTCGACGGTGTGGAGTCCTGCACCGTGAATCTGCTTACCGGAGATATGTCCGTTACAGGCAGTGTATCGCGCACAGAGGTTACGTCTGCGGTAATTAACGCAGGATACGGCGTGGAGAATGAGGTAAAGGAAGAAAAGGGGGAGAAGGATACCGCGACAAGAGGCCTTCTTATACGCCTTGTTGTATCTCTCTCACTCGTTGCCGTGCTGATGTACTTCTCGATGGGCCATATGATCGGTCTTCCGAGCCCCTTCGGTCACAACGCTATGGCGAACTGCCTTGTACAGATGATCCTCGCCGCCTTTGTAATGGTCATCAACCAGCGCTTCTTCATAAATGGATTTAAAGGGCTTATACACAGAGCACCAAATATGGATACTCTCGTATCGCTCGGCTCGCTCGCATCCTTTGGCTACAGCTTTTGTATGCTCATAGCTATTAGCTACGATATGCTTAATGGCGGCGACGGCTCACGATACTTGCACGAGATGTACTTTGAGTCCGCGGCTATGATCCTTGCTCTCATCACCCTCGGAAAGATGCTTGAGTCCAGAGCCAAGGGCAAGACCACCGATGCACTTAAGAGGTTGATCACTCTTAAGGGTAAATACGCGACTATTCTCGTTGATGGAGTAGAAAAGGTTGTTTCGGTCGACGATGTAAAGGTTGGCGACGTCTTTATTGTAAGACCGGGCGAGAGCATACCAACTGACGGAGAGGTCGTCTCGGGCTCTGCATCAATAGACGAGTCTATGCTCACCGGCGAGAGCCTGCCGCGTGACGTCTCTATAGGCGACGCCATCTATGGCGGAAGTATAAACAGCTCCGGATTTATTACCGTACGCGCCACAAAGGTAGGCGAGGGAACGGTGCTTGCAGGTATTATAGAAATGGTGAAGGAGGCCTCGAGCTCCAAGGCTCCGATAGCTAAGCTCGCGGATAAGGTCTCCGGAGTGTTCGTCCCCACGGTAATGGCAATATCCCTCGTCACGCTTATCGGTTGGCTTATAGCAGACGGCGACTTTGGCTATGCTATTGCGAGGGCGATATCCGTACTCGTTATCAGCTGTCCGTGCTCACTGGGCCTTGCCACACCTGTGGCTATTATGGTCGGATCAGGCGTGGGCGCGCGCCGTGGAGTTCTCTTTAAGACCGCAACCGCGCTTGAGGAGTCGGGCAGAGTAAGGACTGTTGTGCTTGACAAGACGGGCACACTCACTTTGGGCAAGCCGCAGGTGAGTGACGTTATCCCCGCGGAGGGTGTCAGTGAAGGTGAGCTTATCACACTTGCTCTTTCCATTGAGAAAAAGAGTGAGCACCCACTCGGCCGCGCTATAGTTGAATATGCCGAGTCACTCGGCTGCACTCCTGTCGAAATTATCGACTTTGCATCTCACACGGGTAGGGGCGTGTATGGAAAAGCGGACGAAAAAGAGCTCTTCGGCTATAGCTTCTCGGCTGCTTGCGATATAGCAGAGGACGTACCCGCGTCGCTTGGCGAGAGCCTCGCAGAGGAGGGAAAGACTCCTATAGCCTTTGTGTTTGACGGAAAATATATAGGCGCTATAGCGCTCTCAGATACTATCAAGGCGGACGCCAAGGAGAGTGTCGACTACCTTAAAGGTATGGGTATGCGCGTAGTAATGCTTTCGGGTGATAATGAGCGCACCGCACGTGCAGTAGCCTCTCAGGTAGGCATTGACGAGGTAGTCGCAGGTGTGCTCCCGGGAGGCAAGGCGGACGTTATCGCCTCTCTTAAGAAGGAGGGCAAGGTCTGTATGGTCGGCGACGGTATAAACGACGCTCCCGCCTTGACCGGTGCGGACGTCGGAGTGGCTGTTGGCCGTGGCACTGACATCGCCATAGACTCCGCCGACGTCATAGTTATGGGCAAGGGGCTCTCAGAGGTCGCTTACGCTGCGGATATAGGACGCGCAACTCTCAAAAATATAAAGCAGAACCTCTTCTGGGCATTTGCCTACAACTGTATAGGCATACCCCTTGCGGCAGGTCTTTTTGGCCTTTCCTTAAGTCCGATGATAGGCGCCGCTATGATGAGTCTTTCGAGCTTCTCCGTGGTTTCCAACGCCTTGAGGCTCAACCTCTGGAAGCCGAGAAAAACAAAGGTTAATACCACCCCGTGTGAAGAAAATACGGAAAATACAGGTGAAAACGCAACAATAAACGTAGAAAAAACAAAGGAGATAAATGAAATGAACGTAGTAATTAAGGTAGACGGAATGATGTGTCCCCACTGTGAGGCGAGAGTGAAGAAGGCCTGCGAGGCGATAGACGGTGTAGTATCCGCAACCCCCAGCCACGAGAAGGGTACCGTGGAGCTTGTTATGACAAGTGACGTTACCGATTCCTGCAAGGCAGCGATAACCGACGCGGGATATGACGTTATTAACTGATTTTATGCTATTGACTTTATTCTACTATGATGATATAATGGATAGGATAATAATTTTTGGAGGACTCTATGTCTAAAAACGTACAGGATATAATTGCTCTTATCAAGGAGCATAATGTAAAAATGGTCGACTTTAAGATGGTCGACATCAACGGTCAGTACCGTCACGTGACCATACCCGCGGAGAACTTCTCCGAGGAGGTTATGAAGTACGGCATCGGCTTTGACGCTTCCAACTACGGCTACGCAGTGGTGGAGAAGAGCGATATGGTATTCATTCCCGATCCCGATACCGCTATGATCGATCCCTTCTGCGCTATACCCACCCTTAGCATGACCGGTAACGCTATGATCATCGATACCCCCGAGAACAGACCTCTGCCCCAGTATCCGAGAAACATTGTTCTCGCCGCAGAGAAGTATATGCAGGATCTCGGCATCGCGGATACTATGCTCATTCTCCCCGAGTTTGAGTTCTACCTCTTTGACGACGTTACCTGGCAGGTCAGCGGCAGAGAGATCTCTCATACCGTTGACGCTAAGCAGTCCTACTGGAATAGCTCGACCGACGGTATGGGCGTTGTAGTTCCCAAGCAGAAGAACTACCATATTGCCAAGCCCTTTGACACCTCATACGAGTGCCGTAGCGAGATGGTAATGCATATGCTCGACGCAGGCATTGAGATCAACTACCATCACCCTGAGGTTGCCGCTTCCGGACAGTTTGAGATCGAGCCCCAGCTCGGCAAGATGTCTACCATGGCGGACAACACCATGATGATCAAGTACATCATCCACAACACCGCGCTTAAGTATGGCAAGAGCGCTACCTTTATGCCAAAGCCCGTGTACGGCGAGGCAGGCAGCGGTATGCACGTGCATATGCTCCTTCTTAAGGACGGCGTGCCCGTATTCTCCGATGATAACGGTTACGCTCACCTCTCCGAGACCGCGCACTACTTTATGGGCGGACTCCTTAAGCACATCGACTCTCTCTGCGCGATCACCAACCCCTCGACCAACTCCTTTAAGAGACTTGTTCCCGGCTTTGAGGCACCCGTGACCGTAGGCTACGCTACCTCTAACAGAAGCGCGGTCATCCGTATCCCCGCTTATGCAAAGAGCCCCGAGAAGCGCCGCTTTGAGCTCCGTAACCCCGACGCTACCTGCAACCCCTACTTCTGCTACGCGGCTATACTTATGGCAGGTCTCGACGGTATCAAGAACAAGATCGATCCCCACAAGAACGGTTGGGGCCCCTACGATATGAACCTCTATCACCTCTCCGATGAGGAGAAGGCAAAGCTCAGCCACCTTCCCACCAGACTTGACGATGCACTCGACGCGCTCGAGTGTGATCACGACTACCTCACCGCAGGCGGCGTATTCCCCGAGGAGCTTATCAAGAACTTTATCAAGACCAAGAGGGCAGAGTGCAGCGAGATGTCCAAGATCCCGCACCCCGCAGAGTTTGAGAGATATTACAACCTCTGATATCGCGCCTTACGTCCTGTATAAAACGTAATTGAATAAAGAACCGAATAAGAAAAGAGCCCGATTCGTCGGGCTCTTTTTGTGTTGGAGAGGTGAGAGCGTGAGGTAATAACGGATTACTGCGCTCACTTCTTTGTAGAGCGCTAAAGTTAATTATTTGTGAACAATAGGCGTTATGTGAAACTTTTTTGATCAAAAAAGTCTTTTAATATATAGAAATATATTTTTTGGGAGGTATACGCCAATGCAGAGTCGAAAAAAACGTGAAAGGAAAAATATTTGAAGAATTTTCAAGAAAAAACGGTATATAGAGAGAAGGAACAATTTGCCCCCCTCTCTCTTGGCATAACGGATAAATGTTGACAGAGATAGAAAAAAGTGGTACAATTAAGATGTACTATAGGAGGAAATATGGGAAAGAGAAAAAATAAACTACGCATTCTATTAGCAATTGCTTGCATTGTTTCTCAAATTCTTTCGTATACAGGATGTGTTCGGAATGTATATAAATTCGACCAAGAAAGAATAAATGTTAAAACTGTTGAAATAGTAGAGGCTGATTATTTCTTTGAGACCGGTCGCGGAACACAAAACTCATTGGTTATTGTTGATGA
>JAFTIN010000040.1 GCA_017456895.1 Clostridia bacterium | reverse complement strand
GAACTAGTTTTAAAGAGATAAATTTCACATAATCCATCGGCAAAAATTCTTATAATATTCTCATATTATCTCAAATTTTCAGCCTCGCCTTACGTAAAATTTATTCTCTTTAAAATTCGTAGAACTCTAATGCCTGAATTATAAGATGATTTTGGTGCTTGGCTCTCGCAGCCAAGTACGACTTTGCAAGAGAGATAAGTGCCGAAAGCGCTGAAAATTCACGCTTTAGAGCTGGTTCGTATTATTTTCTCTTGCCTAACGAAAAAGGACCTGCGGAACTCTGTCCGCAGGTCCTTTAAAATTTGAGTGAATGGTGCCGCCGGTGGCCACCCGTGTAGCATTATAGGAAGGTTTTGTAGTCCTCATAGTTCTTTTTTAGGAGCGCGGGGGTGTCGAGTCCGTATGGACACATCGACTTGCACTTACCGCAATTTATACAGTCCTCGATCTTCTTCATCTTGGCTTGTGACGCCTCCGATAGCTGCGCCGCTACGGGAGCGCGGCGGATCATTAGCGACATTCTCGCGCAGTTGTTGATCTCTATCCCCATAGGGCAGGGCATACAGTATCCGCAGCCGCGGCAGAAGTCACCGGCAAGCTCCTTCCTTTCTTGCTCTATAAACTCCCTTATCTCGTCGGTCATTACCGGCGGTGTGCTGTTATACTCAAGGAACTCACCCAGCTCTGACTCTCTCTGCACGCCCCATATGGGAGCGACGGGATAGTCTGCAAGGAAGGCGTAAGCAGCGTCGGAACGAGTGATCAGTCCGCCTGCCAGAGCCTTCATACAGATAAAACCGACATCCATCTGTTCACATAGTCTGACCAGAGCCTCCTCCTTCTCGCTCGCAAGGTATGAGAAGGGGAACTGCAGAGTCTCGTACAGTCCGGAGCGCACTGCCTCCTCTGCAACGGCGAGTCGGTGGTTGGTAATGCCAATGTGACGTATCTTGCCGAGCCTCTTGGCCTCGAGCATCGCCTCGTACAGCCCCGTGCCGTCACCCGGCTTTGGGCAGAAGGAGGGGTTGTGGAATTGGTATATATCAATGTAGTCTGTTTTAAGCAGAGTGAGGCTCTCCTCGAGATCTCGCCAAAAGCCCTCGACCGTCGTGCGCATTGTCTTGGTCGAGATGATGATATTCTCTCTCACATCCGAGAGCGCGAGTCCTATCTTCTCCTCACTGTCGGTGTAGAAGCGCGCGGTGTCAAAATAGTTGATGCCGCCCTCGTACGCCTTTCGTAAAAGACGCGCGGCCTCCTCCTTTGATACACGCTGGATGGGAAGGGCGCCAAAGCCGTTTTTATTTACCGTAATATTGGTTTTTCCAAGGCGTACAGTCTGCATAGCATACCTCTTGCTTTCTTCTTGATACTATAATTATATCACCGCTTTTGATCCTTTGCAAGAGGGAAGAGTACACAAGACTTGCATTTTACCAAATTTTGTGTTACAATAGAGAAAAATGGAGGTGCTCATGAGTAATAAGTATTTTGACGAGATAAAGAAAAACTTCGGCTTTGGCTGTATGCGTCTGCCTATGAAGAAGGTTGGAGAGAACAAAGAGGTCGATTACGATGAATTTTCCGAGATGATCGACGCGTTTATGGAGGCGGGCTTCAACTATTTTGATACGGCGCACGGATACCTCGGAGGCAAGAGCGAGACTGCTCTTAGAGATTGCCTTGTGAAAAGATATCCGAGAGATTCATATATTCTCACAAATAAGCTCTCAAGCCCATTCTTCAAGACAGAGGAGGAGATACGTCCCCTCTTTGAGAGTCAGCTTGAGGCCTGCGGTGTCGATTACTTTGATTTCTATTTAATGCACGCGCAGGAGAGAGGCAACTTTGAGAAGTATAAGCAGTGCAGAGCGTATGAGATCGCCTTCGAGCTCAAAAGAGAGGGAAAGATCCGTCACGTCGGCCTCTCCTTCCACGATACGTCAGACGTGCTCGACAAGATACTGACAACCTACCCGGAAGTCGAGGCAGTTCAGATACAGTTCAACTACGCGGATTACGAGGACGCCTCTGTCGAGTCGCGCAAGTGCCTTGAGGTATGCCGCAAGCACGGTAAACCAGCTATAGTTATGGAGCCTGTTAAGGGCGGCAGCCTCGTCAATCTTCCCGATGAGGCAAAGGCCGTTTTCGACGAGCTCGGCGGTGGCAGCTATGCAAGCTATGCTATCCGATTTGCGGCCAGCTTTGACGGTATAGCGATGGTGCTTTCGGGTATGGGTAATATGGATATGATGAGGGATAACCTCAGCTATATGACAGATTTTAAGCCGCTTGGGGAGAGGGAGTGGAACGCTATAGAGCGTGTCTGCACCATATTCCGCGCCCAGGATATTATCCCTTGCACGGACTGCAAATATTGCATGGAGGTCTGTCCTATGCACATTCCGATCCCCGCGCTCTTTGCCTGTCTTAACGGACGCCGCGCATTTAAGAATTGGAACACGGACTTCTACTATGAGGTGCATACCGAGGACGGCCCAAAGGCGAGCGACTGTATAAAGTGCGGCATGTGCGAAAAGGCTTGCCCCCAACATTTGAAGATTCGTTCACTGCTTCTTGATGTTGAGAAGGAATTCGAAAATAAGTAAATATGACTACTATTATAGTCATTTATCTGCGATAACCCATCAAAACACGGCATATTAAACATAATAATAAAAAAACAAGGTCCCGGATTATATCCCGAGACCTTGTTTGTTTAGCAGCCGGAAGAAAACTTCTGCTTCACGGCATCGATCTTTTTCTGCTCTGCGGATTCGCTGGGATACCAGCCCTCGGCCGCCATTTTCTTATACACCTCGCTCTGCATGGCGAGTGTATCGTTAAGAGCGGATTTGAACGCGTTCTGTACAGCCGGAGTTGACGACTCGACCGCTCCGTGCATTAGAAGATCACACTCTCCCTTCAGATTAAGGAGTAGGTTTTCCATAATTTCTTTATCCTGCATTTTTACCTCCTACAAGTCCGTAAAAAGTGTTGAAGCACTGCACGTGCTTTTGACCGATCTCTCTTACAAAGCTTGCAAGCTCTGGATTCTCGAGCTTTTGCGCGCTGTCGTTACAGGTACATCTGATCTGCTTGTCGTGACCGAGTGCGTCCTCAATGTACAGTAGCTCTTTGGGTGACATATATTTATCCTCCTTTTTCCCCTTGTGGGGTAGTGGTAATATTTTAGACTGATATCTTCTGCCGTATTCACCAAAAAATACTTTTTTAAATATTATAAAACGTATTGCACATTTTATCTGTATATGTTAAAATGTGAGTATCTTAAAAAAAGGAAATAGTATGAGAAAAATATTTTTCATCGGTGTGCTGTTGCTTTTAAGCGCGTCGATAGTAGGTTGTGATATGATAAATAAAATTTTTCCCACTCCGAAGGCTACAGTAGGTGAAAAGTCCGAGGGGGAGAGGATTGAGAAGGACGGCGCGGTATGTACCGTAATCTCATCCGACAAGACCTCGCTTCAGGTGAGGATCGAAAACAATACCGACTCCACATGGCAGAGCGGTAATATGAGGGACTACTCCCTCGAGATGAAGAAAGGGAACGAGTGGTATACGGTTACCCAGATCGGCGAGCTTGCCAACACTATGGAGCTTATGATCTTCTCTCCTAACGAGACTCTGACTCACACCTTCCTTTTCACGGACAGATATGGACAGCTTGCTCCCGGTGAGTATCGTATCGTTAAGTCATTTTGGGCAAACAAGACGGCTACAGAGGATGCGCACGAGTTTTATCTGATCTGTGAGTTTACTGTTGAATAGTTTTCATCTTTGACAATAAAGAGGTTAGGGAAGTGGAAAAAAAGGTTCGCGAAATATATAAGGATGACTTTACCGAGTATTTACTTTGCCTTGCGCTGGACGTGGGTGAGGGAATGCTCAAAAACGGCGGTGAGGTCTCCAGAGTCGAGGATACGATCGAGCGTATTTGCAGGGCATATGGCGCCGTGCACGTTGAGGTGTTCACGATCATCTCGATGATAAACGCCGCGGTGAGAATGCCCGACGGTTCTTACTCCTCTCAGCTGAGGAGAGTTAAGCAGACCACAACAAATCTTAATACACTCGAAAAGCTTAATGCCCTCTCGCGTAGGATATGCCGCGAGGTCCCCACGCTTGACGAGTTTGACTCTATGCTACATGAGCTTGAGAGAAAGCAGCCGTACCCGGCGTACGTACACGTGCTTTCTTCCGCTGCGGTAGCTCTGTCATTCTGCCTCTTCTTTGGCGGAGGGCTGATAGATTCGATTATAGCCTTTGTGATCGGAGTTATAGTTTCGTTGATACTGAATTATCCGTCCGCAAGGCTGAACAGTATGGCAAAGACGGTCATCTCCTCATTTGTCTCTGCGACTCTCGCCGGACTCGCATATATGGTATTGCCGAATATCAACGTTGACTCCATAATCATAGGCGCGATAATGCTGCTTGTACCGGGGCTTATGTTCGGTACTTCAATGAGGGATCTTCTCCTCGGCGACCTGCTGGCCGGCACCTTGAAGATACTCCAGACCATAATTCAGACTTTGATGATAGGGTTTGGATACATGCTTTCATACGCTCTTATAGGAGAGAGCCTGATACCGGAGGTTATTACCGAAGCGGATGATCTGTTCATCGTCCAGCTCGTCGCCTCCTTCGTATCCTCGGTTACCTTTGCTATCATTCTTAAAACCAACAGGCGTCACCTTTTAAACGGCGGTGTGTGCGGCCTCCTCACCTATGCGGCTTATTTCGGTGTTTTGACTCTTACTTCGTCGCTTTTTTGGGCGGCATTTATCTCCAGCGCGGTCGCCGCACTGTTCTCTGAGGTCAATGCCAGAATGGCCAAGGTGCCCTCAATAATTCTGTTGATAGCCGGTATAATTCCAATAGTTCCGGGAGGGTATCTGTACCGTGCAGTGCGTGATATCGTCCGCGGAGTACCGTCCTCTGCGCTTTCACATCTTGGCTCTGCAGGAGCAGTTGCTCTCGGTATCGCCGGCGGAGCTATGGCACTGACTATTGTATACGGAATTGTAAGCGACTATATAAGGAAAAAGGCAAATAAAACTAATAAATGTAAATAATAGATGGCAAAATGCGGCATCATCTCGTTTACTTTTTGTAAAGCTGAAAGCAAAACGGATGGAATAATGCCGCATTTTCAGTATTTATTAAATGGTAAAAGAAAAGCGCAACCTAAAAGGAATAATTGCAAGAGAAAAACACATATCAAAAAAAATAAAATAATTTTTTAAAACCCCTTGACAAACATTTTTTTATTTGATATAATAGTGGAGCGTTTATGGAAGGTTAGCTCAGTTGGGAGAGCATCTGCCTTACAAGCAGAGGGTCACAGGTTCGAGCCCTGTACTTTCCACCACGGTAAAATATAGGGCACATAGCTCGCCGACAACAGCCCGGCTCGAAGTAGGAGCGGTAGTGAATAACAGTCCGGTGGACTGTTAGAGCCGCGAATGACCGAGCGCGCAGTTCGCGCGAGAGTCGAGCTCTGTACTTTCCACCACGGGAGAGATCCCATGCGAAAAATGGCTTGGTAGCTCAGTTGGTTAGAGCGCTAGCCTGTCACGCTAGAGGTCGTGGGTTCGAGCCCCATCCGAGTCGCCATTTTTCGACAATAATAACAACCACCTATCCGCCTCTGTAGCTCAGTTG
>JAFTIN010000039.1 GCA_017456895.1 Clostridia bacterium | reverse complement strand
CATTATTCATTATTCATTATTCATTATTCATCATTCATTATTCATTCATCTCGCACGCGGATTTTTTAATGAAGAATGAATAATGAAGCCGCTTCGCTAATGAATAATGAATAATGTTGTTGAAATAGTTACAAATATATGCTATAATATTTTTGTATCGGAGGTGCGCTATGAAAGAGAATATTTTAATTGATAAATCGATCGCTTTTGCCTCACGTATTATAAAGCTTCATCAGTATCTCATCAAAACGAAAAAAGAAACAATTATCTCAAAGCAGATTATACGTAGCGGCACCTCGATTGGTGCAAATATAAACGAAGCTAATTATGGTCAGAGTAAAGCGGATTTTATTTCTAAAATGCACATTGCATTAAAAGAAACCGCTGAAACAGAATATTGGCTAAATTTACTCACGATGTCCGAGTACATAACTGAAGATATGGGAGCATCGTTATTGAACGACTGCTTGGAAATTAAAAGAGTGTTGATTGCCTCTATCAACACGGCTAAAGAAACTAAGTAAAACGAGAAAAGCGGAGATTTCGAGATATTTCTCCGCTTTTTTCAACTTTAAATTTTTTCGAAATTTTATAGATGCATTTCGGGCATTTCGGGTCTGTAGACAGATTCGAACCGGCGAAACCGTTGAAATGTTTACAAAATTGTGGTATAATAGGGCAAAGAAAGGCGGTGAATTTATGAAAAAAGAAATATTAAATGGGACTCGTATTCCTTACGAACTCTCTGTAGAAGAACTCAGCAAAATGTTATCTTCTCCTATTATGAAGGATTTTTCTCTCGCATGCGAAGCGTTGTCTTATCAAAACGATGTCGCTGCCTACGAGGTCATGAAACCTTACATAAACGACAAAGATAAATACCGCCGACTGTATATCTTGAAAACGATTTTTCGTCACCCTAATGCCGTTGAGTTAGGCGGTTTTCTTGAAAACGCGATCACCTCTGAAGATTTTTTGTTTGTGGAAAACGGACTGATGGTTATATCCGAACACCAAATCAAAGTTTCTGATTCGCTGCTGCTTTCTGTTGTTACCAAGCATTTACCAAACCTCTACACAGCCGTACGCGCATTGAATACACTTGACATTTGCGAAGAGAATTACACAAAACTGACGTCGATTTTTGTAAAAGCCGAACAATGCGTTCAAAAAGAAGTTATCGGAGAGGTGCTTGCTAACAATTATTTACCCTCAAAATCAAAAGAATTATTTGAATTATTCAGCTGTGATAAATTTGCAAAGATCAGATTATTAGCAATTACAGTCGCAAAAAAATATGGATATGATCTTTCCGTTTTCTTATCTGATATGGACGGTCATGTTCGCAAGCTTGCAATGAAATCTCTTGAAAACTTATCTTTCCTCGCATCCTACACTTCAAAGTATCGCGTTGACATTTCAGATGATTTGGAATCTGCAATTATATATAACCCCAATAGTGAAAATCATCTATACATTGAATATGATAAAGCGGATGAATTCTCACCATATATGCTTTCATTTTCATTTCAGCACGTTCACCTAACTGATGAAGAAAGTGCAAAAGAATGGATAGATTCAATTTTAAGTGAAGATGTTTTTTCAATAGAATATTTTTGTGGTGAAGGCCGTCGATTTGGTGGACAAATCAGCGCACAAGAGTTAAGCAATTTATCGTATGATTATTTAGAACAAGATACCGGATATTACGGTTTAACAAAGTTATTTCAAATAGTCGATCACTTTAAGATTAGGGGTTGGAGTAGAAAAAACGATTTTGACGGATATTTTGTTGAAAAAGACAATACTATTCAAATAGATAAGATATTCAAAGTATAGCTACATAGATTCGTTTGCAAGCGTGGCGCTCTGCCCCGGAAGATAGCGGATAGGTGCAACCCCCATCATCGCCAAGGGGTTACCATACCCTCTGCAAAATCTGTGTGCATCTAAATCAGCCACACACGGTTTTGCATCTAAATCGGACACACATCACAGAAAAAAGCACTTGCGCAGGCAAGTGCTTTTTTTAACTAAATCCGCCGTTAGCGGAAGAAATCCACCTTCGGTGGATGAAATCGCTTCGCGATGAAATCTGCCTTGCGGCAGGAGATGGAGGCGGATTTAGTTTATCCGAAGCCGCAAGGCTTCGATTTCATCTGAGGCGGCACGCCGAAGATTTCATCCGAGCCCCGCTCGGATTTCATCGTGCAACGCACGATTTCATTCTTTTCGGGTCTGTAGACAGATTCGAACCGGCGAAACCGTTGAAATGTTTACAAAATTGTGGTATAATATCACTAATGATATGAAAGGAGGGATTTTCTTTGTTTTATTGTTTATCAAGTCATCCATCAAATCGTTATAAATATGTACTTATGGATTATAGTTTTTTCAGAATCAATACTTGCCAATGTAAAACCTGCGGTCGAGAAGTTAAACAATGCCAACTTGAATATTGGCCCCCAAAAATGATTTTGGAGGGTGGGAAAAGATATCCCGATTGTTTATCTGTTTCGATTCCTTTTGATGACAAGTGTGGCTTGATTGTAAGCGAAAAAGCACTTGAAGCATTCAAAACGGAAAACATCTCCGGATATATAGCCGAACCGATAGAGATCAACGATGATAAAGTAAATGATGAAGTTGCAGCCGAAAAACCTCAATATTACTATCTGTATGTGAATGGAAGCATTTCCTTGGATTATGGTGCTATGCATTACAAGAAAAAGAATTATTGCTCCGATTGCGGCTCATATAACTGGAGCCGTCAGAAAATTGGAGAATCCGTTCTTGACCATTCATCTTGGAATCAATGTGATATTTGCAAATTGATTGATTATCCGAATATATTTATCTGTACCCAAAAAGTGATAGATGTGATAAAGAAACACAACTTAAAGGGCTTTGTAAAAGGCAAAGAGTCAGATATTTTTTTACCATTAAAAGCAGAAAAGGTATGTTAATTATGTAACCCAGTCAACTTTACATAGGTTTTGTTGCAAACATGGTGTTGCGCTCCGGAAGATAGCGGTCAAGTGCAACTCCCATCATCGCCAAGGGGGTAGTCTACCCTCTGCAAAACCTGTGTGCATCTAAATCGGCCACACGTCACAAACAAAACTCCGTGTTCGCAAGAATGCGGAGTTTTGTTTGTATTATTCACTATTCATTATTCATCTTTCATTATTCATTACCTTCACGCGGAGTTTTAATGAAGAATGAATAATGAAGTCGCTCCGCTGATGAACAATGAATAATTGCGAAAGCCTTCCTCCGAGAGGAAGGTGGCACGCGGCAGGGGTTCCCCGAAGCGAATGAAATGAGTTTTGGGGTTCGCTGCGTAGCGTGACGGAAGGAGCCTGCGCGACTTTGAAATCTGATTAAACTTTACGGTAACGCGCTCTCCCTCACCCGACTCCGTCGGGAGCTCCCTCCCGGAGGGAGCCTATTTATGCGATACGGTTGAAATGTTTACAAATTTATGGTATAATGAAAATAAGAAGGCGGTGAATTTATGAAAAAAGAAATATTAAATGGGACTCGTATTCCTTACGAGCTCTCCGTAGAAGAACTCAGCAAAATGTTATCTTCCCCTACTATGAAGGATTTTTCTCTTGCGTGCGAAGCGTTATCCTACAAAAATGATATCACTGCGTACGAGGCAATGAAACCCTTTATCAACGACAAGGATAAATACCGCAGGCTGTATATCTTAAAAACGATTTTCCGTCATCCAAATGCCGCCGAGTTGGTTGATTTTCTTGAAAATGCGATTTCTTCCGATGATCTTTTGTTTGTGGATAACGGACTGATCGTTATATCAGAATACGAAATTAAAGTTTCCGATTCGCTGTTGCTCTCGGTTGTTACCAAGCATTTGCCAAAGCTCTACACAGCCATACGCTCATTAACCACACTTGAGATTTGCGAAGAAAATTACTCAAAGTTGGTAGCGCTTTTTACAAGAGCGGAACAATGCTCTCAAAAAGAATTTATCGGAGAGGTGCTTACAGATAAATATCTACCCTCCAAATCAAAAGAATTATTTGAATTATTCAGCTGCGATAAATTTGCAAAAATACGATTGCTTGCCGTTAAAATAGCAAAAAAATACGGATACGATCTCTCAGTGTTTCTATTTGATGAAGACGGGCACGTTAGAAATCTTGCTAACAAAATATAGGTTACATAGGCTTCGTTTGCAAGCATGGCGTTGCGCTCCGGAAGATAGCGGTTAAGTGCAACCCCCATCATCGCCAAGGGGTTAGTCTACCCTCTGCAAAAACAGTGTGCATCTAAATCGGACACACGTCACAACAAAATAGACCTGCCCTTGCGGCAGGTCTATTTTGTTGTCTGTTGGTAAGCCTATTTGAACTTAGCACGAAGCCTAAGGCGGAGTGGAGAAAGTGAATATCCTACTCACTCGCAGCCTCCTTTTTTACTACAGAATAAGTATCCTTCACAATGCTTCCCTCGGGATAGTATCCTCTTGTAATAATGAGGGGATAAACGCTTGTATTTTTACCTATAACCGTTCCGGGGCAGAGGACGGCTCCGCAGCCTATTTCTACGCCATCTCCGAGTACCGCGCCGAGCTTTCTGAGGCCTGTATTGATCTCAAGCCTTTCACCCCTGATAACTACGTCTTTTCCGTCACTTTTTAGGTTAGAGCATATTGCTCCCGCGCCAAGATGCGCGCCGTTTCCGAGCACAGAATTTCCAACGTAATTAAAGTGCGGAGCCTTCGCTCCGTCGAGCAGGAGAGAGTCCTTTATCTCGCTTGAGTTACCCACGATACATCCTCTGCCGAGTATAACTCCTCCGCGTATATACGCTCCGTGACGTATTTCGCAGTCGCTGCCGATAATAGTCGGCCCATCTATCATTGCAGTATCAGCAATCTTTACGTTTTGTCCGATGAGTACACCGGGAGAAAGGAGCACATATCCCTCTATCCCACAGTTAACGATACTCCTGGCGATATTCTTGATTTCACTCACTATTTCATAAGGATATAAATAATGAGAAAAATATTTCTTTAGGAAAAAGTTATCAAAGGTAAATAAAGATTGACATAAAATGCGCTTATCCATCTATATGACCTCTTTCAGATAACAAATCACGTATTAGATTTATATGTTTTTTACACGTATCCTCGCTTTCGCACTCGACCATTATCCGTATCTTAGGCTCGGTGCCGCTCTCTCGCACTATGAGTCTTCCGCGAGGTGCCAGCTCTTCGTTTATCTTTGTGATCAGGTGCTTGACTTTTGGGTCAGATATAGCGTCTTTCTTCGATTTTACTTTTACCGAGGCGCTTGCCTGAGGCAATACTGTAAAGCCCTCTGAGAGCTTACAAAGGCTCTCCTTCCTATCAATCATTTCCTCGGTTATAATCAGCGCGGTAAGCAGTCCGTCACCGGTTGTCGCGTACTTTCTGATTATAATGTGTCCTGACTGCTCGCCACCGAGCATAGCGCCCGTGCTTATCATTTTTTCGTAGACGAAACGGTCTCCGACTTGAGTTGTATCGACCTCAATTCCCATATCTGACAGACTGCTTTTTAGACCTCCGTTTGACATCACCGTTGCTATGACCTTATTGCTGTATAGAGCGCCTTGACGTTTAAGCCTTTTTGCCAAAATATACAGTATCTTGTCCCCGTCAACGATCTCTCCGTTTGAGTCTATCGCTATGCATCTGTCACCGTCTCCGTCAAAGGCAAATCCGACGTCCAATCCTTCCTTTTTTACAATCTCGGCCAGCTTTTCAGGGCTCGTTGATCCACATTCATCGTTGACATTAGTTCCATTAGGTTCGTCGCCTATAGTGTAGAGCTTTGCGCCGAGAGCAGAGAATACAGAACGAGAAATTTTTGAAGCAGCCCCATTTGCCGAGTCAAGCCCGATCCTCAAGCTCTTGTATGAGTTTGAAACCAGGGAGATCAGGTAACCTATGTATCTGTTCCGCCCGGAATAGTAGTCGTGTATTCTGCCTATATTATCGCCGCTTGCCATCGGTATATCGCTCGGAGTTCCTTCAATATATCCTTCGATTAGCTCGGTCACCTCATCTCCGAGCTTAGCTCCGTACCTGTTAATGATCTTTATCCCGTTGTCGTAATATGGATTGTGCGAGGCGGTGATCATCACACCTGCGTCAAATCCGTCAGTCAGGGTAACGTAGGAAACACTTGGGGTCGTCGTTACGTGTAGTAGGTAGACGTCTGCACCCGAGGTAGCAAGGCCTGCTGCTATAGAGTACTCGAGCATATAGCTTGAGAGTCTTGTGTCTTTTCCTATTACGACTTTTGGCCTTCTCCCGCTTCCTTCATTTTTTAGATAATATCCGAGATAACGTCCTGTTTTGAACGCTTTTGGGGCGGTCAGCTCCACCCCCGCCTCACCCCTGTAGCCGTCTGTACCAAAGTATTTGCTCATATACCGTCCGTTCCGCCGCCATAACGTCTTTTTTGGCGGCAATAGTAGATTTACTATGTTAAATGTCGAAAAATATGATAAAACAAAGATTTTGTATATCATAGCACCGAATGATCGGTAGTGTATTAGATAGTATATTCGTTGAAATGATAAGGGTGCATTGTGTATGCATTTGTACGAGTGGAGGGGGCTATTACGTTGGGTAGTGAAGGAAATGGAAATAATGAAAAAACAAAAAACCGACCCTTGCGATCGGTTTTGGGGAAGCCGGGTATTCGCTATAGGCGAAGATACCCACACTCTCCGCCTGACAAGCGAGCTTGTCGATCTACGAGTGGGGTATGCGGACCAGCACACTTGCTTAATAGCAAGTGACTGTTCGAATAGCATTCGCACATCATAACAAAAAACCGACCACAAGGGTCGGTTTTTTTGTTATGGTGGGGGAAGCTGGATTCGGACCAGCGAAGTCAGTGACAACAGATTTACAGTCTGCCCCCTTTGGCCGCTCGGGAATTCCCCCATATATGCTGGAGCTGGTGAACGGAGTCGAACCATCAACCTGCTGATTACAAATCAGCTGCTCTGCCATTGAGCCACACCAGCGTGCTGAACAGTCAATATTATAACAGAAATATTTTTAGTTGTCAATACCTTTTTGAAAAAAATGTGTTTTTATTTTAAAATGTGATTTTCGCTAAGTTTTTGATATTTTTGTCCGCTTTATACATTATATTTGACAAAACTTTAAGATAATGATATACTATATCTGCTAAATAATCGAGGTGAGATAAATGCACAGACATATAGTACGCATAAGCGACCGTCCCGAGCTTATATCCGAGCTTGCGGACTGGTTCCATTTAAAGTGGGGAATTCCTCGCGAGGCATATCTTGAGAGCATGAGGGAGGCTTTAAATTCCTCATTGCCTTACCCCGAGTGGTACGCCGTCCTTGACGGTGAGACCATTCTCGGTGGCGCGGGCGTTATAGAGAATGATTTTCACAATCGTCCCGACCTCTCACCAAACGTCTGCGCGGTCTTTGTCGAACCTTTTGCCAGAGGGCAGGGGATAGCCGGAGAGCTCCTTGGATACATATCTTTAGATATGCACGAGCGCGGAATTGACACCCTATATCTTGTGACCGATCACACCTCATTCTATGAGCGCTACGGTTGGGAGTATCTTTCTGCGGTTCGCTCGGATGGGGAAGACTCTGACAGCAGAATGTACAGAAAGATTTTTAATGCGGAGTAATGATGAAAAACAGCCTACCATATTCACGTGTCTACGTTGAAATAACTAATATTTGCAACCGCTTCTGCACCTTTTGTCCCGGCACGAAGAGGGCGCCGCGACGCATAACCAAGGATGAGTTTTATCATGTTCTCACAGAGCTTAAGGGTAAGACGGAGTATATCTATCTTCATGTCATGGGTGAGCCTCTGACACACCCCGAGCTATGCGAGCTTATTTCTATGGCGACGTCCGAAGGCTTCAAGTGTGCCATAACGACCAACGGCACTCTTCTCGCAAGGCGTCCCGAGCTTATAGACTCCGGAGTCTATAAGGTTAATATATCCGTCCATAGCTTTGAGAGCGGCACGAAAGAAGAATACCTCGCCTATGTAAACTCCTGTATCGACTTTGCGGACAAGGCATCTAAAAGGGGAATTCTTACCGTCCTTCGCCTTTGGAACAGAGGATACGACGAGGGTAGAAACGTCGACACTCTCGCAATTTTGAAGGAACGGTTTTCGGATGCCGAATGGCGCTTCGGCGAGCGCGGAGCTAGGATCAGGCATAGACTTCACCTTGAGTACGGCGATCGCTTTGAATGGCCGGACTCAGAGTGCGACACACTCGGTGACGAGGTCTTTTGCTACGGCCTTGCTGACCATTTTGGCATACTCGTTGACGGCAGGGTTATTCCTTGCTGTCTTGATCGAGAGGCTGCGATAGAGCTTGGTAACGTATATGAAAGGAGTCTTGACGAGATACTCTCATCAGAGAGGGCAGAGGCTATCCGTGAGGGCTTCAAATGTAAGCGCGCGACTGAGGACCTGTGTAAGAGGTGCGGATACGCCAGAAGATTTAAAATATAAATAATTGTGCCGATGCGGTTTTAGCTTTGATCAACGCATCGGCATATTTTGTATATTTACTAACAAACATTGACAAAAACGCCTGTTAAGGTTTACTTTTCACGCTTTTTATCAATTATATCCATGTATGTATTCCAGTCGTGACGCGAGAGGTAATGATTACCGCTCCTTACGTAGTATACAGCCTCGCCCTCGTCGAGCACACATCTTGGCCTTGGCACCTCGTCGTTATGAACGAGGCCGCGCATGCCGTAGAGTCTGTATGCATCCTCAAGAGAGGCCGCACCGAGAAACTCGGACTCGGGATCTGCCCACAGATCCTCCTCGGCGCTTCCTATGATAACGTATCTCGGTACCGAGAGCGAGAGGAGAAAGTGCTGGTCAAAGGGCATATCTATACCTGCTCTTGCATCACGGTTGAAGGCGGTGCAGAACCAGTATGGGAACACTTCGCTGATACGGCCGTATCTCTCACCTATCTTGCCGCGCTCAATAGCCGCTCCGCAGCAACCCGAGTCATTGGAGATAACGTACTTGAATCTTGTATCATATCCGCCCGTCAGGAGAGCGGTCTTGCCGAGGCGCGAGTGTCCGATCACCGCAACGTTATCAAGGTCGATTATGTCTCCGAGCGTTTCGATATGGTCCATAAGCCTCATAGCGGTCCATGCCCAAAGAGCAATCTTGCCGGGCGCGTTATTTCTCCTTCTGGAGCCTGTTAGGTACCTTGCAATTCCTTTCTTGAAGTCTCCGTCGTCGCTCGTTACGTCCTTGTAGCAGAAGGTGAAGAGGGTATATCCTCTCTCGACAATTTCTTCGCTCGGCATATACTTGTTTGCATCCGAGCCCTCAAAGTCTATGTATACAAATGCAGGACATTTTTTCTTGTTCTTCGGTATGATCGATACAGCGGGGAAGGAAAATCTTTTATCCCCGTATTCACACGTGAACTCCAGCTTTTTTGATTCTGCTTTACCGCATGCAAACCTGTCGTAGACGGACTTCACTTCGACGAACATGTGATCGGGCTTTGCAGGGATCTGGCCAAACTGTCTGTCCGCCAGCAGCTTGCGTATCTTTTCCTGCCTTTTCTCAAAGGCATCCTTCGTCTTAACTCCACCAAGAAGCGGTGGAAGATTTCTATCTTCTAAAAGCTTTTTTACTTTGCTCATAGCGTCAGATCCTTTCGTTTTTTTGGAATGAACCTTTGTCTTAATTATAAAGCGGCTTTCGTTTTTTGTCAATAGATTTGACAAACTAAACCGCGTGTGATAGAATATAGAAAAAAGAGAGGAGGGAATATCGTGAGTGATTTTAAAATGGAGCTTCCGCGCGACGTACTGTATATAATTGACAGACTTAACGGACACGGCTATTCAGCATATGTTGTCGGCGGCTCGGTCAGAGATTCCATAATAGGTAGGTCTCTTGGTGACTTTGACATCACGACGAGCGCCCTTCCTAACCAGACCAAGGCGGTCTTCGCTGACTGCAAGACGGTTGACACCGGCATTAAGCACGGGACCGTTACCCTTGTTCTCAATCACGTTCCCTATGAGATCACGACCTACAGAGTTGACGGAGATTACAAGGATAGCCGCCACCCTGAGGAGGTAATCTTCACCGCCGATCTATGCGAGGATCTTGCCAGACGTGACTTCACCGTCAACGCCATGGCCTATAGCCCTGACGGCGGACTCGTCGATCCGTTTGAAGGTCGTATTGATGCCGAGCATAGGATCATCCGCGCGGTTGGTGACGCCCGCACTCGATTTAGCGAGGATGCTCTGCGTATTCTTCGCGCTCTTCGCTTTGCCTCGGTGCTCGGCTTTGAGATAGAGGCAAGGACAGCCTTGGCCATAAGAGAGCTTGCACACACGCTCTCCGCCATCTCCAAGGAGAGAATATATACCGAGCTTAAAAAGCTCCTTATGGGTGTCGACGCAGTTAGGATACTCACCGACTATTCTTCCGTTTTTGAGATCATACTCGGCGGTTTGACAGTAGGTAAGCTTCCGGATAAGGAACGTTTTGATTGCTCGGATTATTACTCCCGACTTGCAGCCATCTTCCTCCTTAACTCCTCCGCCCCCTATGTAGCAGCAGAGAAAACACTTGTTGATCTCAAGACAGATAAGCATACGAGATCCTACGTTTCATCCATCTTAAGAGTCTATGAAAGCACTTCCTTAGAGAGCGTAAGAGACGCCCTCCGTACTCTTTCAAAAGAGGGCGAGGAGATTGTCGGCGGAGTACTCTCTCTCGGAATTCTTATGGGCAGGTTTTCCGATGTAGAAAAATGCAATTTAGAGCGTGCGCTCTCCTGCGGAATACCGTATAAGATCTCCGCGCTTGCCGTAAGAGGTAACGATCTATCCGATCTCGGAATACGGGGTGAGAGGATAGGCGAGACCCTTATAGAGCTCTTGTCGGCTGTTATCGACGGCCAGGTGGAGAATAAAAAGGATGACTTGACTTCTTACCTTAGGCCGAATATTTAGCACAGTGTTTCTTCGCCCGTCACACAAAAAACTATATTGCATATACTGGCAATAGGTTTTCGAGGTGAGACAATGAGAAAATATGACTTTTCGGTAGACTGTGTTCGGGCGCTTGTATATCCTGTTTCTTCTCCGAATGAAGCATGGGAGGAGATAGCTGACAGCCTTTCAGAAGGTGATCTTGCTATTCTTCTTTATCCCTGCGATGGCGCCGATTTTGGCGCTCTGTCCATAGATAAATATAGTAACCAACCGAGAGAGCCGTACCTTTTATTGGCGGCTCTCTCTTGCTTTTTTAATAGAGTACGTGCATACCCGGATATGACACTTGAGATAAAAATTTCGGATAATATATACGACTTATTAATCCGGAACGAGAAGTATTCTTTCTCGGTTAATGTCGGAAAATGTAAAATAGAGTATTCAAAAACCTTTAATTTCTCCGACAAAACGCAGATTAACATTCACGTTATCAATAACGGAGCTGCGATAGGCGTTACTGTGTGTAATGATAGTGAGTTCTTTGACATGGAGAGGTTGAAGCTCCTGCATTCTCGTTTGTCCGGTGTTGACTCTGTCTCTGCCATCTCCTACAGTGAAGATGAAGGAGTGGTAATAAGGAGCGTGGGTACAGCGCCTTATTACGACGTTATCTCAGCTTCGCTATCGGCCCTTATAGGTGATGGTGTGAAAATAAAGGAGACCGCGTTGATCATTGTGCTTAACGGTTGCGAGCTGCGTGCGGAGCTGCGAGGTAACACCCTGACGTTTTATCCAAATATTAAATATATATCTTAAGTGTATTTACTTGACTTTTCCCCCTTATCTGTGCTACAATATGTAGAAAAAGAAAGGGGGGAATATTTATGGCTTTTGACGCTTGTATGATGCGCGCCGTACTATCGGAATTCTCAAGAGAATTTCCCGAGGCCAAAATTGAAAAGGTACTACAGCCGCAGAATGACGAGATAGATCTTGTCGTACATCACGGCAGAAGCTCGCGACGTCTGGTGCTCAACGTCGGCCCTAACGCCCCCAGACTCCAGCTCTCGGATATAGCAAAAGAAAATCCCCTCAAAGCGCCTATGTTCTGTATGCTTTTGAGAAAGCATTTCCTGGGCGCAAGGATCGTCGGAGTTGAGCAGCTCGGATTTGACCGAATAGCCGTTTTCAAGGTTTCCTGTTATGACGAGATGGGATTTCAAGTTGAGAAAAAAATCATATGCGAAATTATGGGCAAGTATGCCAATCTGATCATCACTGATTCGGAGTGGAAGATACTCGCTGCTATGAAGATCATCGACTTTGCTGCCTCCACGGTCCGCCAGGTCCTCCCGGGAATGAGGTATCAGATTCCGGCAATGCAGGACAAACTCTCACCGCTCGTTATCGACAAGGACGCCTTCAGTGCAAGACTTGCTTCATTCCCTAAGGAGAGAAGTGTTGAGAAGTTCATTACCTCGACCTACTCGGGAATTGCGACACAGATCGCTCACGAGATTTGTTACCGCACCTCGGGGCAGTGTGATCTTCCGCTGATGAACGTGGACCCAGACAGACTCTATAAGGTCTTTTCAGAGTGGCAGGAGCTTCTTATCTTGGAGACCTACACTCCCACGGTAGCCGTTGACAGGACGGGCCGACCGATTGACTACTCTTATATGGATATAACCTACCTCGGAGATGGCGTCACGGTCAAGCACTTTGACTCGCTCTCCGCGCTATTTGACGCCTATTTTGCTGAAAAGGACAGGCTCGAGAAGATACATCAGCGCGGTCACGATCTGGTCACACTTCTGAATAATGCCGTAGCGCGCACCGAGAGAAAGCTGGCAATCCAGCGCGAGTCTCTCCTTGAGAGCGAAAAGGGGGAGGAGTACCGTAAGAAGGGCGATCTCATAATTGCGAATATATATCAGCTTAAGCGGGGGATGACCTCTTTTTCCGCTATAGATTACTATGATAACGAGTGTCCGGAGGTGACCATTGAGCTTGA
This sequence comes from Clostridia bacterium, assembly GCA_017456895.1. GTDB lineage: Bacteria > Bacillota > Clostridia > Oscillospirales > CAG-272 > UBA1740. Next base: position 7,043 of record JAFTIN010000039.1, on the reverse strand, counting down.
TTCGAGGCTTTCGCCCGCCGACAATGCTCAAAGGTACTATAAGCTGTACAACAAAGCTAAGACCGCCAAGGAAGTCTTAACAAAGCAGATCGCCATCTGGGAGAATGAGCTTATCTATCTCGAGAGTGTCAAGACCTTCCTCGCCAAGGCAGAGACCGAGGAGGACCTCGTCGAGATACGTGACGAGCTCTATCGCAGTGGCTACGCTGCGAAGCTCAGAGGATACAAGCCTCCAAAGCAGATCAAGGCAAGGCCTATGCGCTTTAGAACAAGCGGTGGCTACGAGCTCCTCGTTGGTAGAAATAACATGCAGAACGATCACCTCACCTTCAAGATGGCCGAAAAGCACGATATCTGGTTCCACACTAAGGACATCCCGGGTTCCCACGTTATAATGGTGACAGGAGGAGATGAACCATCCGAGCGCGATTATACCGAGGCGGCGGGAATAGCCGCATATTACTCAAAGGCGACTGCAGATATGGTCGCTGTTGACTACACCGCGGTGAAGAATATAAAGAAGCCACAGGGTGCAAAGCCCGGCTTCGTCATCTATAAAACGAATTATACGGCATTCGTAAGGCCTATATCGGGAGAGGAGCTTCAGAAAAATGGCAATGGTTGATCTCGTTGGACTTCACAAATACTTTATATTGGAACACTTAAAGGAAGGTGACGTTGCAGTCGATTTCACTATGGGTAACGGTAATGATACACTCTTTCTGTCAAAGACTGTCGGTGACAGCGGCAGGGTATACGCCTTTGATATTCAAGAGGAGGCGCTAATCTCCACCCGAGCTCATCTTGAGGCCAACGGAGCTCCCGAAAACTACACGCTTATCTGCGCCTCTCACCACAGGGTGAAGGAGTTTGTTGACGGGCCTATAAAGGCCGGAATGTTTAATCTCGGTTACCTACCCAGGAGCGGTAAAAAGGCGGTCACTACAATGCGGGAGACTACAATGCCGGCGGTTGAGGCTGCTCTTGAGCTCCTCGCTCCGGACGGAGTCCTTATAGTCGCTATATATCCCGGACACGAGGAGGGAGCGCTCGAGGGAGAAATGCTCCGTGAGTACTTTAAGGGGCTTTCTCGCTTCCGTATCTGTCCGTCCGAGTTTAAGATATTGAACTCCCCGTCATCTCCCTACTTCTTCCTTGTTGAGAAAAGCCCAAAAGCAAAATTTGGTGAAATATAATAAAAGATGCAGAGCCTACGACTCTGCATCTTTTATTGTTGAAAAATGTAAAATAAATTTAGCAAAACAGCGGTTTATTTGTTCTCAACGCTCTCAGACTCGCTACAGACGAGTTTTGCCGTTGTGAAAAAGGATAAAAGATATGATAAAACGAGGAGAACGAATAAAAGGGTAAAGTTGATGAGTATCGTCACAATTTCGGACGGGCGATAATCCTGCCTGTATTCGATAAAGAAGGTTATAGCATCGATAAGCTCGAGTGCGAAGCTGTAAACAAATCTGACAAGCGCAAATGTGAGAACAGGCAGATTTGCTCTTGACAAAAAGTCGGTTAGGGGCGCTCTTCCTACGTAGCGAAAGACTTCTTTGGTGTCCTCGCCGGAATGTCTTGAAATAAGTCTGGCTACAAGGTAATATACGGTCACCGAGACAAGAGAGCCGAGTGACGTTGCAAGTATAATGAGTAATGTAGCAAGAAGGGAGAATAGCACTGCTTCGATAGAGTCATATCCGTAGTTATAAATGAAGATTATGTAGTAGTATGGCAGGGAGTAGAACACTCGTGCAGATGAAACCGTGAGTGTGAAGATGATAGCAAAACGACGTCCCGAGGAACGATAGATAAGAAATGCTATTGCGGTTATGAGTGGCGGAGCTATAAACTCAACCGATTTTGAAAGATAATAATTGACATACTCGAGAGTTATACCTATAATCTCATTTGCGAACAAGTAGGCAATATGTGCAAACGCGTATGCAAACAGATTGACGAGTGAATATATGAGAAAGGCTTTTTTTATTACCCTTTTTACATCATACTTCATTTTTTAATAGTTCCTTTTTGTTTGTTAGAAATATTTTAACACATTACAACGGTTTTTTCAATACTATTAGTAAAGAATATTTTTTTGGGGTAAACTAATGAGCTTGATTGAACCGGTGCTTCTTCTTCCGGCGGATGAGTCGGGTAGAACAAAAATGACGGAATACATAGAGAAAAAGTATGGGATTAGGCCAGCCTTGACCGTGGCCAGAAGTATACTTTCGCGACCGATAGAGGGGTATATTGTTGGCAAAGGCAAGAGGTATATTCTTGTAACTGCTACCCACCATGCGCTTGAAAGTATAACGACAAATATCGCATTTATGCTAATTGACTTGCTTTTATCAAAAGAGAATGTAGGAAGCATAAATGGAGTTGATTGCAAATTATTATTGTCAAAATTTGCGTTTATAATCATCCCATGTGTAAATCCTGACGGTGTTGAGCTCCGTTTGCATGGCATAGCAGATACACCTCTTAAAGAGAGACAAATGAGAATGAGCAGAGGTGATTTATCCACCTGGCAGGCAAACTCCAGAGGAGTGGATCTTAATCACAATTACGATTTCGGCTTCGTTACCTATAAGACCGTAGAAAGAGAGCATGGCATAGTCCCGGGACCAACTCTGTATAGCGGTGAGTCGCCCGAGAGCGAGCCTGAGACACACGGTGTTGCAAACCTCGTTAGGATTCTTTCACCGGTTGCGGTTGTCTCTCTTCACACCCAGGGAGAGGAGATTTTCTTTGGTCCAAATGATGAAAAAAGTACAAGGATAGCGGACCGTTTGTCTTCTCTTACAGGCTATAGCTTATCCGTGCCCAAGGGCACATCGGCCTTTGGCGGTCTTTGCGACTACACAGCTTCCTTAGGTATTCCATCATTTACACTGGAGCTTGGGCGGGGCAGAAATCCCTTACCGGAGAGTAACGCTCCGAGGATATTCTCCCGAGTGGGCAATGCTGTCGCCATTCTTCCTACATTATTATAATTTGTGAACAAATTGTAAATATTTACTCAGCGCGGGAAAATTATACTTGACATAGCTGCGGGCGTATGTTATTATATAACACGTGCGTGAGCACAAATAATCAAATTCTCACATAGCGAGTGGGTTCGTTGCCGGTGCTCTACTGAGTCGCAACGTTATGTCGCTATGGCGGAAAAACCAAGGAGGAACATAAAATGTTCGAAATTACTATCAAGCAGTTGCTTGAAGCAGGCGTTCACTTCGGTCACCCTACCAAGAAGTGGAACCCCAAGATGGCAGAGTACATCTTCACTCAGAGAAACGGTATTCACATTGTTGACCTTCAGAAGACCGTTAAAAAGTTTGAGGAGGCTTACAACTTTGTTGCTGAGCTTGCTCAGGAGAATGGCACCATTCTCTTCGTAGGTACCAAGAAGCAGGCTGCCGAGACCATCAAGGAAGAGGCAGAGAGATGCGGAATGTACTACACCAACAACCGTTGGCCCGGCGGTATGCTTACCAACTTCCAGACCATTCGTAAGTCCATCAAGAGACTTAAGGATCTTGAGAAGATGCAGGCAGACGGTACCTTTGATCTTCTTCCTAAGAAGGAAGTTGCAAAGAAGCTCAAGGAGATCGAGGATCTTCAGAAGTCCTACGGCGGTATCAAGGAGATGGAGACTCTTCCTTCCTGCGTATTCATCGTAGACACTCGCAAGGAGAGAAACGCAGTTCTTGAGGCTAAGAAACTCGGTATTCCCGTAGTTGCTATCGTAGATACCAACTGTGATCCCGATGATGCTGATTACATCATTCCCGGTAACGATGACGCTATCCGCGCTATAAAGCTTATCGCAGGCGCACTTGCAAACGCTGTTATCGCAGCGCACGGCGGCGTTGAGGAGACTCCCGTAGAGACCGAGACTGAAGAGGTTGCAGAGTAATTCTTCAGAGAACACTTCAAAGAGAAAAGATTAAAGGAGAAAAACAAAATGGCAGAGATTTCAGCAAAGGCCGTTGCCGAGCTCAGAAAGCAGACCGGTTGCGGTATGATGGATTGTAAGAACGCTCTCAAGGACGCTAATGGCGATTTTGAGGCAGCAGTAAAGATCCTTCGCGAGAAGGGTATGGCAGCAACCGCAAAGAAGGCAAGCAGAATCGCAGCAGAGGGTCTTGTAGACATCATGACCATCGACAACGTTACTGCTATCGTTGAGGTTAACTCCGAGACCGACTTCGTTGCTAAGAACGCTGTTTTCCAGGAATTCGTAAAGTCTATTCTTAAGACTATCATCGTTAACAAGCCCCAGGACGTTGAGGCACTTCTTGCTTGCAACGTTGCTGACGGCGAGGGCACTGTTGCAGAGGCTCTTAACGAGCACACCTACAAGATCGGTGAGAAGCTTTCTATCCGCCGCTTCGTAGTTGTTGACGGTGTTGTTTCCACCTATATCCACGGTCTTGGTACTACCGGTGTTGTAGTAAGCTTTGAGACCGACCTTGCTGACAAGCCCGAGTTCGCAGAGTGCGCAAAGAACGTTGCTCTCCAGACCGCGGCTATGTCCGTTTCTTACCTCGACAAGGAGTCTGTTCCCGCTTCCGTTATCGCTGAGGAGAAGGCAATTCTCATCAAGCAGATGGAGCAGGATCCCAAGATGGCCGGCAAGCCCCAGCAGGTTCTTGAGAAGATCGTTGAAGGTAAGCTTGGCAAGTATTATGAGAACAACTGCCTTCTTGAGCAGGCTTACGTTAAGGACGACTCTATGTCCGTATCCAAGTACGTAGCATCTGTTGCTAAGGCACTCGGCGGCTCCATCAAGGTTACCGGCTACGTTCGTTTCGATAAGGGCGAGGGCCTTGAGAAGAGAGAAGAGGATTTCGCAGCAGAGATCGCTAAGATGGTTCAGGGTTAATTAAATTTAGCGAAGAACGCATTATAGAAAAGGGAGTCTTAGGACTCCTTTTTCTCATGCTAAGCGCCTTTTCCCTTGAGCTCGCCGTAGGTAACTACGGCTTCGACGGGAAGAAGTCGCTTTCTTCATCTAAATTTAAATAACCCTACGGGCTAATATGGCCTCAATGTTACTTTTTTCGCATTGGGGCGAGCATTTACGGTATATTTATTCATTTTATAAGGTGTAATATGTATAGAATAGGAATTTCAACATGCGGAAATAAACCGACCGATCTTCAAGGATTCATGGCTATGAAGTCTGCCGGAATTGATGCTGCGGAGATCTGCAAGAGTGACTACAGGGACGTCGATTTCAAAAGACTCAGGTCGGATGCAGATGCTGCAGGGATAGAGCTTTTCTCGATTCATTCGCATACTCATCCGAGCTTTGATATTTCTTCCCTCGATAATGAGAGCAACCGACGGGCACTCCGGGAATATTTTTGGCTTACGGATAAGGCATCCGAAATAGGTATTGACAAGATAATAATACACCCCACAAATACCCCCGAGCCGTTCGATCAGAATACGCGAGGTGAGAAGATCAAGCATGCGATGGAGTGCTTAGATAAGCTTGCAGAGCACGCATATGAAAAGGGTGTGACTTTAGCGGTTGAAAATCTGCCGAGAACCTGCCTTGCAAATACGATAGAGGAGCAACTGTACATATTAAGTGCAAACAGTAAGCTCCGTGCCTGTCTTGACGTTAATCACTCTCTGATAGACAGCACCGAGGATATGATAAAAAGGCTCGGGGAGAAGACCGTCACCGTTCACATCTCGGATAGAGATAATATTAATGAACGCCATTGGATGCCGGGCGAAGGAGTTTTGGATTGGAAAAGGATCATTGACGCATTTGACGGTATCGGATACAGAGGGGTATGGATGTATGAGATAGGCTTTGCCTCATCTAATACTATTGATAGAAGACCGCTTACGTACAGCGATTTTGTTGCCAATGCAAAAGAAATATTCGCAAGAAAGAAACTAACCATTATAGGCTCTCCCGTGTCAAATTTGGGACTTTGGGGCAGAGAAAAATTTTAGCATAGACCACATAAAAAGAGGAGCTTCGGCTCCTCTTTTTATGTTAAGTCGCTTTCCTTCCTCGACATATGCATATACACCCTTTAAAATTCGGGAGTATAGGTTTTATAGTCATCCGTCAGCTCCAGGCGCTTAATTTTTAGATTTTTGTACCTAACCTTCGTGCAAAAAGCTTCAAATCCGACAAAGCCGTAAATACTTGTGTCGATAGGGGCGGGATCTGTAATTTCTAACGCAACCACGCCGTCGATTGCCATAAATACTCTCACGCTGTTTGATGAAAGATTAAAGCTGCCGACCGTAATATGATATATTTTGCCGGGCTCGAACTTAAATAGCTCGGTGAGAACGAGCAGGTCGTATTTCGGACTCTTTTCAAATCCGATTCTCCCCTCCCAAAAGCCGTTAACACCCATAACGTATCCCATTTCACGAGTATTTGCTTCTTCATTCCAGCTTCCGTGCCATGTTACGTTTATATCTCTTGTTGCGGGAGCGACTGTTGCGGCATCAAATTCTATCAGGAGATCTCCCGTAAAGTATTCTTTGGTTATAGCCATCGCAGCCGAGCATTCGCGGTTTTCGCCAACTAACCAACCGTCCTCGGTATACCATTTTCCGCATTTTATGTCAAAATATTTATTCACCGTGTCTGTGTTGAAGTCGGATAATTCAAAGAGAGTATCCAAATTCTCGGGATATATCCTCTTTTTCATGAGCTGTATTTTGTTCATACTTTTCTCCTCGGTAGGATGATAACTATTATTATTATACTACATATCAATAACTAAAGCAATACTGTACGAAAAAAAGGCGTCTGCAGCTTTTGCAGGCGCCTTATTAATTATTTATAGAAGCTGTTTCCGCCGATGAACTCGCGTACGATACTCGTCGGGGGGATCTCATCATCAACGTCCGCCTCGAGCACGTAGTTGAGCACCTTAACCATAGCTCTTACCTGGTCGTAGCACTCGTCGGAGGCGTCGATGGGCGTGAGCAGGGGATAGATATGCTTCTTGATCACGCATAACTCGTACAGCGTTGAGCTGTTG
>JAFTIN010000038.1 GCA_017456895.1 Clostridia bacterium | reverse complement strand
TATCAAGATCCCCGTGCTTACCCAGGCGCCCGGCGGCTTCCTTGTATACGGTATCCTCATCGCCCTGATGAACAAGCTCACCGAAAAGAAGGGCGGCGTCAAGAGAAAATCCTTCTCCTGCGACGGCTGTCCCTCCGCTCACCTTTGTAACAAGACCTCCTGCTCTGAGGTTACCGAGCTCGCCGCAGAGGCGCTCGATACCGCAGTAGAGAATAAGGAGCTCGAAAACGCTGAAAATAAGGAGGTAGTGTACAATGAAAGAACTCATACTCATCCTCATGGGTGGCGTGCTCGTTAACAACTACGTGCTCCAGCAGTTCCTCGGCATCTGCCCCTTCCTCGGCGTATCCAAAAAGTTCGACCAGGCGTCGGGCATGGGTATCGCGGTAACCTTCGTTATGCTTTGCGCAACGGCAGTTACCTGGCCCATCTACACCTACGCCCTTGTTCCTCTGAAGCTCGAGTATCTTCAGACTATAGTATTCATTCTCGTTATAGCCGCTCTCGTTCAGTTTGTTGAGATAGTGCTGAAGAGGTTTATCCCCGCGCTCCACAAATCGCTGGGTGTATATCTGCCCCTTATCACAACCAACTGCGCGGTTCTCGGTGTTACCCTCAACAACATCACCGCCGGCTACAACTTCCTCGAGTCCATGATCTCCTCTCTCGGCGTCGGTCTTGGATTCCTCCTCGCGATGGTTCTGTTCGCAGGCGTGCGTTCCAGAATTGAGAACTGCCCCTCGCCGAAGGCCTTCCGCGGTATTCCCATCACTCTCGTTGCAGCGTCCATCGTCGCTCTTGCATTCTTCGGATTTGCGGGCGTGGTGGAAAACCTGCTTGCCTAAGGAGGTGCCGATATGTTAGAAGTTCTTTTCCCCATATTGCTCCTCGTAGGTATCGCTATCGTATGCGCGGTGCTCCTCACCGTAGCCTCCGTATTCTTCGGAGTTAAGGAGGACGAGACCGCGGTGGCTATCCGTGACTGTCTGCCCGGCGCAAACTGCGGCGCGTGCGGATACTCCGGATGTGACGGCTACGCAAAAGCCCTTGCCGAAAAGTCCACGGACAAGACCAACCTCTGTGTTCCCGGCGGCGACGGTACCGCCAAGGAGATCGCCTCCATTCTCGGAGTTGAGGCGGCTGACGTTGTTGAAAAAGTAGCTTACGTTGCCTGCAACGGCACCTGCGACGCAGTACAGAGAAAGTACGACTACCAGGGACACAAGACCTGCCGTACCGCCAACATGGCCTACAGCGGCGATAAGTTCTGTACCTTCGCCTGTCTCGGCTACGGCGACTGCGCGGTGGTCTGTCCCCAAAACGCCATCACCGTGGACAACGGTGTTGCAAGAGTCGACCCGAGAAAGTGTATTGGCTGCGGCATCTGTGTAAGAGAGTGCCCCAACGGTATTATCCACCTTATCAACGACACCGAGCGCGTAGTGGTTGAGTGCTCTAACCACGATAAGGGTGCCCTGGTGAGAAAGTATTGCTCCAACGGTTGTATCGGCTGTATGAAGTGTCAGAAGACATGTCCCAACGGCGCTATCACAGTTAAGGACAATCTCGCGACCATCGACTACTCGCTCTGCACAGGCTGCGGCGCCTGCGTCGAGGTCTGCCCCGTACACTGCATCCACGAAGGCAACTTTGTCTGCGGAGCGCATTTCTGATCGCACTATCGGAAAGAAAGCGTGACAAGCCGCACAAGGCGAGCGCTTCTTGCCGCATAAACGGCGTTTAATTCACACAATAACTCTACACGGGACCCCGTTTCGGGCGTCCCGTGTACTTAGGCAAGAGAGATAAGTGCCGAAAGCGCTGAAAATTCACGCTTTAGAGCTGGTTCGTATTATTTTCTCTTGCCTAATAAAACATCAGAAAGGAGTTGATAACATGAACAAGGAAGCAATAAAAAACTCAATAATCAAGCACAAGATCGACCTCATAGTTATCGCCTCCCTTCTGCTGCTTTCGGTAGCCGTACTGCTTGTTGTAAATCTGACGAGGACGGAAGGCGCGTATGTCGAAATATCCGTTGACGGAGAGGTAAAGGCGACCTACTCGCTGTCGGTCGACGGAGAATACGTCCTGAACGGCGGAACGAACAAGCTGACGATAAAGGACGGCGCGGCGTATATGACCTACTCGAGCTGTCCCGACCACGTATGCGAGAACACCGGCAAGGTGCGTCACGTAGGACAGACCATAGTCTGCCTCCCCAACAAGCTGACGGTTACGGTCAAGGGCGAGAGAACGGACGACTCGGTCGACCTTGTATCGTAGGAGGCGCTGATGAGAAATAATACGAAAAAGCTAACCTCTCTTGCCCTAACGGTATCATTTGCTCTTATCCTCTCGTTTATCGAGAGCCGCATACCCGCCTTCGTCGCCATACCTGGAGTCAAGGTCGGCCTTGCAAATATAGCGGTCATCTTCACTCTCTATAAGTTCGGCATAAAAGAGGCGATCTCGGTCTCTATAGTCAGAGTAGCTCTCGTATCCATGCTTTTCGGCAGTCCGGTGAGCCTTATTTACAGTATAACGGGGGCCGTGTTAAGTCTTTCGGTCATGATACTGCTCAAAAAGCTCACTCCCCTCTCCGAGGTCGGCGTGAGTGTGGCGGGCGGTGTCACCCATAATATCGGCCAGATAGGCGCCGCATCCGTAATGCTCGGCACCAACGTCGTGATATACTATCTTCCCTTCCTCCTTCTGTCCGGAACCATCGCCGGCGTAGTTGTCGGCATAGCCTCCGGCCTGCTGATAAAGAAGGTGAATTTTAAACCGGATAGCCCAAATAGAACTCACGCGAAAAAAGGCCAAACCGATAGCGTTAAAGATGAAAGGAGAGACGATGAAGGTTGATCTTCTTAACGGAAAACTGAATAAGACCTACTTCACAATGCTCTTCTCCGCTATAGCAAGCACTATCGTGTCCACTATCTACTCTACGGTGGATATGATATGTGTCGGTCACTACGCAGGTCCGGACGGCGCAGCCTCCATAGCCTGCATTAACCCCTTGTGGGCGCTTATGTTCGCGTTTGGAGTCTTGACGGGTGTCGGCGGCGCGGTTATGATGTCTAACAGACGGGGAGCAGGTAACGAGAAAGCGGCCAACGAGTACTTCACCGTGGCTGTCGTAACCTGCCTTATTCTGTCCGCGTTGCTCGTCACGGTGTATTCCATCTTCCTCGAGCCGCTTCTCGTCCTCTTTGGAGGTAAGGGCAACGTGCTGAAGCTCTCGGTCGAGTATATGAGAGCTATGCTCTTCTCCGTACCTACTTTTACGCTCTGCGCGTGCTTTGCTACCTTTGCCAGAAACGACGGTGAGGCGCTCATCCCAACGGTCGCGACAGTCGTCGGCGGAATACTCAATATCTTCCTCGACATATTCCTCGTCTTTACCTGCGATATGGGTGTTAAGGGAGCAGGACTCGCAACCGGCATCGGCCAGGCCGTAGCCTTTCTCATCGTTCTTTCCTACTTTTTCACTAAAAAATGCAATTTTAAGTTAACAAAAGTTGAAAAGATACCCGAGATCCTCTTTAAGATAGCGACGGTTGGTCTCGCGGCATTTGTTATTGAGATAACCTCCGGAGTCACCTCCGCGGTACATAATATAGTCATTACCGAAAACCTCACCAACGCGCACTTTGCCGTCTATGGCACGGCATCAACGCTGATGATAATGTTCTACTGCCTGTATAACGGAATAGGCACCGCCATGCAGCCTCTGGTAGCAACCGCGTTCGGAGCAGGAAACAGCGAGAGAGTCAAGGGTACGCTGAGGCTCGCCTTTCTGAGCGCAGGCGTTATGAGCTTGCTGTTCTTCTCGGTTTGTCAGGCGTTCCCCGAGACGATACTCCGCATCTATATGGAGGTTAACGACGAGGTCTTGGCAGTTGGCCCAAGAATAGTGAGACTCTACTCGATCTCGCTGCTCGTGGTCGGTATCTGTATGGTGTGCAACTATTACTTCCAATCCACTCTCCTGCGTGTGGCTTGCGTGCTCATATCGGTACTGCGCGGACTCGTGTTCCCCGTGCTCTTAGTGCTCACGCTTCCGCTTGCGTTCGGCTACGATTACATATGGCTCGCTACCCCTATCGGCGAGATACTCACCATGGGAGTCGCTCTGGCAATCTTCGTAAGAGCGAGGAGAAAGAGAACAGCATTATTAAATATGTAAGAAAAAATATCCCCCCGTTAATCAACGGGGGGATTTCATCTGCCCTCGGCAGATTTCATCACGCAGTGATTTCACCCGACTCTGTCGGATTTC
>JAFTIN010000037.1 GCA_017456895.1 Clostridia bacterium | reverse complement strand
TCCCGATGCTACGCATCGCCCTACGGGTTCGACTACGGCGGAAACTCGCTTCGCTCCATACCGCCTCCGCTCAGGATGACACGAAAGGGCGCACCTCCCTGCAGGTAGCAAAAAAGCACTTATGGAAATCACTTGCCACAAGTGCCTTTGCGTTACTTTTGTCATTTGAATTGTAGTCTTTAATTAAGACATACGGAGCACTGCATTTGTAGACACAAATGTCATATCAAATCGGAAGTGATATGCTGACCGTGTCAGCGTGATATTGTTGCAAGCAACAGTGATATTGCTCCGAGTTGCTTTGCAACTCTGTGGTCGCAGTGATATTATATTCGCCTCCCAAGCTCGCGTAGCGAATATCACTCAGCGATAGCCGAATACCACTGCGATGCAATAGAACTCGCCGGAGGCGAATATAACTGTGGCACCTGCTCTACGGCAGGTGCCACAAAGGGTGCCCTTAAAGTTATTATCAGTTGAGAAGCTCTGCGTTAACGAGAATTACCGCGCCGTAGATGGGAAGGCGGAGACTGCCTTCAACAAGCTCGGGGTTCTCAAGATTAACGGTGGAGCCGTCGCATATCATATACCACTGTCCTTCAAGCTCGGTGGGTATGCTTGCGCCTATGGGGTTGGAGATGACGAGAGCCTGACCGCCCTTACCGTCGTCGAAGGTGATGGTGCATCTGCCCTCCGTCTGCTTTTCATAGGTGATGACGGTAGAATTGTCGGTGAAGATGTCAAGTGACTTTCTCATCTCGATAAGGCCCTTGTAGTAGAGCATCATATCGTTCTGGATAGTGCCGTCATTGAGCACGGACCAGTCGATGTTATTGACCTCGTCGCTGGACTTGTAGCTGTTCTCGTCACCGCCCTTGGTGCGGAGCATTTCCTCTCCTGCCTGGAAGAAGGTCATACCCTTGGAAACCATAAGGAGGGTGATACCCAGACGGTTCATAGCGAGTCTTGTCTCGACCGGCTGAGAGCCGTTGGAGAGCTCGAGCTTATCCCAGAGGGTGTTGTTATCGTGAGCGCTCATATAATTGACCACTCTGCCGTCCTTGACCATCCAGCCCTGGCTGAGAGCGTCACCGCCCATAACACCGAACATGACCTTAGAGAGGTTTGCCGCGCCCTTGCCGCTGATGTAGCCCTGAGAGGTCTTATCAAACACGCTGCCCTTGAGGCCGTCGCGGATGACGTCGTTGAATACCGCGATAGCTCCGATAGCATTGTTGGAGATCTCGATACCGGAGATCTTGGTCTGGTTTGCCATCGCGCTGCCGTCGATCGTTGCGCCCATTGTCCAGCCCTCGCCGTAGATGAGAGCCTCGGGATCGATGTTGTGCACCGCGGTCTCTATTTCCTGCATTGTCTCAAGGTCGTGCAGACCCATGAGATCGAAGCGGAAGCCGTCGAGATCGTACTCGGAGATCCAGTAGGAAACCGAGTCAACCATAAACTTACCGTACATATATCTCTCGGAGGCTGTATCGTTACCGCATCCGGAGGCGGAGGTGTTAACACCGGTATTGGTGTATCTGTAGTAGTAATAGGGAACGATTCTCTGGAAGGAGCTGTTAGCGTCATAGGTGTGGTTGTAAACAACGTCCATAACAACGCCGATGCCTGCCTCGTGCAGAGCCTTTACCATCTCCTTGTATTCCTTGATCCTGACAGCGCCGTCGTAGGGATCGGTGGAATAGCTGCCCTCGGGAACGTTATAGTTCTTGGGATCGTAGCCCCAGTTGAACTCGGAGTCGGGGTTGGTCTCGTCTACGGTAGCGTAGTCGTAAACGGGAAGAAGGTGTACGTGTGTGATGCCGAGCTCTACGAGATAGTCTACGCCGATCGGCTTGCCGTTTTCATTAACGAGTCCGCGCTCGGTGAAGGCGAGGTACTTGCCCTTATACTCGGAGTCCTCGATCTTGTTTGAGAAGTCTCTTACGTGTACCTCCCAGATGATGGCGTCGGAGTAGGAGTCGATGCCAGTGGAGAAGTCCTTATTCCATTCCTCGGGGTTGGTGAGAGCAAGATCGACTACCATGCCGCGGTTACCGTTGGCGCCTGCAGCCTTGGCATAGGGATCCACGGCCTCCTGAGTGCCGACCGAGGTAGTTACGGTGTAGGTGTAATAGGTTCCGTGGCCGCAGCTCTCTGTGTGGTACCATACGCCCTTGTCGCCCTTGGTCATATCCACACTCTTGTACGCCACGCCCTCGTGACCTGTCGCAAAGAGGTTGAGCACGACCTTGGATGCCGTGGGAGCCCATACCTTGAAGGTGGTGGTCTCGCCTGAGATCACTGCGCCGAGATCGTCGCCGTCGTAGGTGTAGTTGTCAATAAACGTCTTTGAGTCGAAGATGCTGATCGGGATCGCGTTCTTGGAGCCGAAGCCCTCGATCTCGACGCGATAGGTCTTGGAGAGGTCAATGTCCTCCTTGAGCTCGATCACACCGCCGCTTGCGAGCTTTTCGATCTCAACTTCATTCTCACCCTCAAACACCTTTACCTGATCCTTGGCGATAGAGGTAGAGGGGGTGAGCTTATACTTGATCTTGCGGAAATCGCTGATCTCTGCAAGAGAGAATTTTTTGGCCATGGTGAGAGTTAATCCTCCGTCGTTGCTGATGTATTGATTCGGATCACCGCTCTTGAGGTATACGAAGGTCTCCGCTCCCTCGAGCGTTACGAAGCGGTCGGTCTCGGTGCCGTCCTTGGTTGCCGAGCCCCAGCTTGTTCCGCCGGGATCGGAGCAGGAGGTACGTACTATAAAGCCGACCTCGTTTACACCCTCGGGGATGTTAACGACGACCTTGCCGCCGAGTCCCCAGGGCTGCATAACGTAGCCCTTGCCGGCCACGTCGCCGTACCAGATCCAAATATCGCAGTTTTCAATACCCTTTTTGCTTACCCAATAGAAGGTGAGCTGGTTGTATCCGTCCTCCTTGGGGAGGAAGTAGTTGTCCTCGGGAGGACTGTCGGGGGTAGGGTCCGTATCGGGGTTCTGTCCCTGGTCACCCGTGTCGGGTGTTTCGTTGTTTTCGCCATTATCATCATCCTTTTTGCAGGATGTGAGGCCGAAGCTCATAAGCATAATGATAACGAGTAACAACGAGATTATACGTAAATAAGCTTTCTTCATCGTTTTCTCCTCAAAATGTTATTTTACAGCGCGTCCTGTGCGCTCGGTTATCTCTCTGATCTTTTCGGTCAGCGCGGGGGTCCTGTATCTTGCGCTGAGTCTCCAGTTCCAGTTACCGTCGGCAACCGCAGGAGTGTTCATCCTGCCCTCATCATTGGTAAGCTCGAGATAGTCCTGCATGGGAACTACCGCGAGGTTAGCTATGCTGGAGAGGGCGAGCTCAATGAGGTCGTAGGTGCGGCTCTGTCCTACCGTGTGGGGGCACTCACGCTTGAAGCGAATGGCAGCAGCTCCCTCGAGATTCTTGCACCAGGTTTTGACACAGTCTGCGTCGTGAGAGCCGGGATATGCAACGCAGTTAGGGGTATCGTAGGTTCTCGGCAGATACTCGTGATCCTTGTCGAAGAAGGCGAACTGGAGCATCTTCATACCCGGGAAGCCGGTATCCGTGAGAAGTTCTCTGACGTCCGGGGTGATAAATCCGAGGTCCTCGGCGATGATCTTAGCCTTTGGGAAGGCCTCCTTTATCGTCCTAAAGAGTTCAATACCCGGGGCAGAGTCCCACTTGCCGTTTCTTGCGGTCGGCTCACCGTATGGGACGTTGTAGTAGCCGGCAAATCCGCGGAAGTGGTCTATTCTTAAAATATCGTACATATGGAAGGCGGCCCTCACTCTGTTCTTCCACCAGCTGAAGCCCTCGTCCTTCATAAGCTCCCAGTTGTAGATGGGGTTGCCCCAAAGCTGACCGTCGGGGGAGAAGCCGTCGGGAGGACATCCGGCAACGACGGTGGGGATGAAGTTCTCGTCGAGGAGGAACTGTCCGGGAGACTGCCACACGTCCATGCTGTCGTGCGCAACGTAGATGGGCATGTCACCGATAACTACGATGCCCTTGGAGTGAGCGTAAAGAAGAAGGGCCTGCCACTGGGTGTCAAACTCGAACTGTATCCATTCCCAGAAGGAGCACTCCTTCTCAAATTCGGGACGGCACTCTCTCGCTTTAGTCACGTCCTTGTGCTCATCAGCCCAGTCGGTCCAGGTGCAGAAGCCGTAGTGTACCTTCAAGGCCATAAAGAGGGAATAATCGGCGAGCCAGGAGGAGTTCCTTCTTAAGTATGTCTTGTAGGCGGAGGATTTATGCTCTCCGCTTTCAACGAAGCGAGTGTGAGCGAGTCTCAATACGTTGTATCTTGTGTTGAAGAGCCAGCCGTAATCAACTCTCTTGGTATCGTGCTTATTTTCCTTCAGCTCTTCCTTGGTGATAAGGCCCTTTTTACAGAGTATCTCAAGGTCGATGAAGTAGGGGTTGCCTGCTACGGAAGAGGGAGACTGGTAGGGGCTGTCTCCGTAGGAGGTGGGGTTAAGGGGGAGCACCTGCCAGCACTTGGTCTTAGTCTCGGCGAGAAAATCTACGAAGTCGTACGCGCTTTTTCCAAACGAGCCAATTCCGTAAGGACACGGCAGGGAGCTGATGGGCATCAAAATGCCGCTCTTATGCTTGAAGCCAAAATTTTTTAAAGATGTTGTCATAATATTATCCTATTCGGTTTATTTTTGTCCCATAATATTTTACCATTGAAATGATTAGGTGTCAACAATAAAAGATATGTAAAAACGCCGAAAAATTTTAACAATTTGCACTAAATAATATAAATAAATGGATTATTGCTTAAAATTACCAAAAAAGCGGAATTATACAGAATACTTGAAAAGGTTTAAAAAAAGTGATACAATAGCAGTAAACGGAGGATATGATATGAAAAGAATAATGTTCGTCTGTCACGGAAATATATGCCGCTCGCCTATGGCAGAATTTATTTTTACAGAGCTTGTAAGAAGAAGCGGACTTGATATGGAGCTGTGCGCCGAGTCCTCTGCAACAAGCACGGAGGAAATATGGGGAGGGGTTGGTAACCCGATCTACCCGCCGGCCGAGGCCGAGCTGAAAAGACAGGGCATACCTTACTCTCGTCGCCGAGCCGTACAACTGAAAAGAGAAGATCTCGACAGGTGCGATCTCTTCGTCGGCATGGACTCGGCCAATATAAGAAATATCTACCGTATACTCGGAGAGGGAGCGAACGGCAAAGTATATAAGCTCCTCGATTTCACCCCTCGCGGCGGCGATGTCGCTGATCCATGGTACTCGGATAGATTTGATATCGCCTATCGCGATATATATGAGGGATGTGAAGCATTACTTGAATATTTGACAACTAAAGCGGACAAAAAAGCCTAATAAGAGCAGAAAAAAACACGCGGAGCACGTTCCGCGTGTTTTATGTTTGTTAAGCAAAAACGGGTTTTACGGGTTGTAAATATCAACCTTGCCGATAGTTTTTACCGTCCCGTTTTCAACGACCAGACCTCCGAGTCTCGTGTGGGTGACGTAGGTCGTCAGGCCTCTTTCCGAAAGAAAGCGCCTTATGGATTCATCCTGCTCGGGCTTGAACTCATAGTGTACCTCATGGCCAAAGCCGCTGACGTATCCGAGTCCCTCGTAATATCCAAAGTCGGAGTAATCTCCGTCGGGATAAAGGTGGTATTCGTCGAGCTGAATAACTGCGCCCGCGCTATAGCCGATAACAACTCCGTCAAATTTCTTTAGAGTATCCTCGAGCTCAAAGTCGCGTATTCTGTCCATCATTCTGTCGGGCAGACCGCCGGTAAAGTACACGACGTCGGCTTCCTCTACTACGCGCCTCGCCCTTTCCTTTGTGTCGGAAAAGTAATTGATGAAGCATATGTCTTTCTCATCTATTCCGTACGGTCTAAGCCCCTCGACGGTCTCTACGTAGCAGTTGCCGCCCGGACCGAAAAGACGCTCCCAGCTCTGGGGGTCATATACGTAGTCGTCATAGAAGGAAAAGGCTATGACAGCTACCTTATCCCCCTTTTTGAAGTACGGTGACAGCTCGCTGACAAAGTCCTCGATATTGGGACAGTCAAAGAGAATATTTACCATTAGTACCCTCCCGTGTGTAGTTTTTACTGCAAAAAGTATAACATTTTTCGTCATATTTTGCAATACCCGAGAGCGAAAAAACTCTTTAATAGTCATTATCCGCAAATTTGTAATATATTTTTTGTCAATTATGCGATATTGAATTGTATACATTAAAATGATATAATATTTTTGCCCGAGCCGGTGCGTACTACTGCGCGTGCTCCCGGGTGCATAACATATTACTATAAATGAAATGGAGTTCTTATGAAATTGTTCAGAAGATTTCTCGCACTCTTTCTCGCCCTCGCCATCACTGCTCTGACTCTTGCAGCCTGCAAGAAGGATAACGATGAGAATGATGAGCCCGTTGAACAGTGGAAGCCGATCGCAAAGGAGTTCGATATCTCCTCGGATTCCTTATACGTACAGAAGGTTGAAGGCCTCGATGATGAATTCATTTTCGGTATGGATGCCTCTGCTGTGCCATCTCTTGAGGCGGGCGGAGTTAAGTACTACGATCACGACGGAGTCGAGAAGGACGTATACCAGATACTCAGTGAAAACGGAATAAATTACATCAGAGTCCGCGTGTGGAACGACCCATTTGACAAGAATGGCAAGGGCTACGGCGGCGGAAACTGCGATATTGAAAACGCTATAGCGATAGGCAAGCGCGCGACCAAGTACGGTATGAAGCTGCTTGTCAATTTCCATTACTCCGACTTCTGGGCCGATCCCGCAAAGCAGATGGTACCTAAAGCGTGGAAGAACATGGGCGTTGCAGAAAAGTCTAACGCTCTTTACGCTTACACCAAGGACTGTCTTGAAAGACTCGTCTCAGCAGAAGTTGACATCGGAATGGTTCAGATAGGCAACGAGACTAACGGCGCTATGTGCGGTGAGTCGTCATCTGCTCTCGGCGGATGGAAGAAGATCACGGATCTTATGTCCGCAGGCTCAAGAGCGGTCAGAGAGGTCTGTCCCGACGCTCTTATAGCGATACATTTTGCCAACCCCGAGAAGGTGACCAATTACGCCAGCTACTCGAAAAACCTCGATTACTATTGCGTTGACTACGACGTCTTCGCTTCCTCTTATTACCCATATTGGCACGGCACGTACGAGAACCTCGCGACCGTTCTCAATACCGTAGCTGATACCTATGGCAAGAAGGTGATGATCGCGGAGACATCCTACGCCTTCACCGCCGAGGACACCGACTTCTACGGCAACACCATCAGCGACGGCGGAGCTATAGTAAAGAGCTACCCCTTCACCGTGCAGGGACAGGCAAATCTTGTACGCGACCTCACCGACGTGGCGGTGAACGATATACATAACTGTATCGGTCTCTTCTACTGGGAAGGTACTTGGATCAGCTCGGGCGGCGCGACCTGGGAGGAGAACTCTGCGCTCTGGGAAAGATACGGCTCAGGCTGGGCTACCTCCTACGCCGCGGACTATGATCCCGACGACGCGGGCAAGTGGTACGGCGGATGCTCTGTTGATAACCAGGCATTCTTTGACAAGGACGGAAAGGCTATCGAGTCTCTCAAGGTCTTTGGACTCATGAAGGATGGAAACACAGTAGAGAACAAGGCTGACGCTATTGAGGATACAACTCTTATCATAGATCTTAACGGAGAGATCAAGCTCCCAACCACCGTCAATGCAGTCATGCTTGATAACTCCAAAAAGTCAATTCCCGTAGAATGGCACAACGTTGACATAGACGCTATGAAGGCCGGAGGCGTTGCAAAGTATACGATCAAGGGTACGGCAGACGGCATGAGTGCATATTGCTATGTCTCCATGGTTGAATACAACTACCTCACCGACTGGAGCTTTGAGGAAGGCGGCAAGGGCTGGACAGCTACGGCTCTTAAGTCCTTTGACGAGCTTAACGTAGAGGACAAGGTGACCGACTCTCTTACCGGAACCAAGCACTATCACTTCTGGGGCGCGGGCACAGACGTCGTCGAGTTCACCCTTGAGCAGAAGGTCGAGGATCTGCCCTCCGGTAAGTATAAGTACACCATCTCGGTAATGGGCGGCGCCGGCGGAACCACTGACATATACGCCTACGTAAAGATCGGCGGAGAGATAGTATATAAGGCGGATACGCTTATCAGCGCGTACGGTGAGTGGCACGACGCCCTCATCGAGAATATCGAGTACACCGAGGGTGACGAGATTATAGTGGGCATCTACTTCAAGTGCTCCGGTCCCGGCGCATGGGGCAAGATCGATGACGCTATGCTTAACTCTGTTAAAGAATAAAATAGATAAATAAAAGGTTACAAAAATGGCAAATATACTTAAAAAGATTATTTCATTGGTACTGATCATATCATCACTTCTCACGCTCTGCGCGTGTAAGAAGGACAAGAAAGACGAACAAGAGGAGCTCCCGGCTATGGTAGATCCCATCGACGACAACTACAGGACCTTCTATCAGATATTCGTAGGCTCCTTCTCCGACTCCTCAAGAGACGGTATCGGCGATCTGCGCGGAATAATTGATAGGATGGATTACCTTAACGACGGTAATATCAATTCCGGCAAGAGCCTCGGAGTGCAGGGCCTCTGGCTCTCTCCGATATTCTCCTCTCCCTCCTATCATAAGTATGATACGACCGATTACTACAAGATAGACTGGCGCTTTGGCACCGAGGCGGATCTTAAGGAGCTCATCGACCTGTGTCATGAGCGAAACGTAAAGGTCATCCTCGACCTCGTTGTCAACCACACCTCAAACCAGCACCCCTGGTTCTTAAAGTTCAAGGAGGCGAGAATGGAGGACGACGTAGATAACAAGTACTTCGACTACTATACCGCGGTGACCACCGAGGAGAAGGTCGGCGGCCGCACCTATCAGAAGATAGCGGGTATTGACTGCTGGTTCGAGTGCAACTTCTCGGGAGATATGCCCGAATTAAACTTCGATAACCCCGAGGTCAAGGAGGAGATGCTCAACGTAGCTAAGTACTACCTCGAGCTCGGAGTGGACGGCTTCCGCTTTGACGCTATCAAGTACATCTATTACGGCGATACTCCAAAGACGGTTGAATTCTGGGATTGGTATATGTCCGAGCTCAGAAAGATCAAGCCGGATATCTACGCCGTCGGTGAGTGCTGGTCGGGTGACACAGAGATAATCGATTATTACGGCGCTCTTGATTGCTTCGGCTTTGCCTTCTCTCAGCAGGAGGGAGCTATAGCCAACGCGGCAAGGGGTAACTCCTATCTTTCCAATTACACAAAGTACGTTGAGAAGTGGCAGTCGCAGACCTCTGCAAAGAGAGAGGACGCTATGCTAATGTCCTTCCTTTCAAATCACGATATGGACAGAATAGCCGGCACCTTCGTGACCGAAAATTATATGAGAATGGCTGCAAATCTTAACCTGCTTACTCCCGGCTCTCCCTTCATCTACTACGGTGAGGAGATCGGTATGAAGGGCTCGAGGGGCTCGGCAAACACGGATGCAAACCGCCGTCTTGCAATGCTCTGGGGCGACGAGGATATCATCAGAAACCCCGTAGGCTCGACCTATCCCGACGACAAGCAGATACAGACCACGGTCAAGTCGCAGACAGAGGATGAGGGCAGTCTCTATAACTATTACTGCAAGCTTATCGCCATCCGTCACAAGCACCCCGAAATAGCGAGAGGAAAGTATACCTCGCTGACCACGGGGGGCAAGAATATCGGAGGCTTCATCGTAGAGTACGAGGGAAAGAATATCATCATCTTCCACAACACCTCGACCGAGGAGCTATCCTACGATCTGTCTAAGTGCGCGCAGCTCTCCGGTATCACATTCTCAAAGCTGGCGGATTACATCGGATCAGGCTCCGCAAAGCTCGAGGGAACGGTGCTCACCATAGGAGCGCAGACGAGCGTTATTATCGAATAATCAAGAAAATCCTAATAAATGTAAAGTAAAGTTATGGAAAATAAGTTTATTGTAAACATTATTCACCGTCCCGAGCTTTCGCCCGAATATGCGGAGAAGGCTCTCGGAAAGGGTGAGGGCGTGCGCGACGAGTCGCTCGACATCTTCAGATTCCAGCAGGACACCGCGCACAAATACGGTCTTAAGACCACTATACAGATAACCTACGCGTCGCTCTTTTCCGATACTATAATCGCTCTTGCCAAGGAGGAGCACGAGAAGTACGGTGACGAGATAGGCCTCTCGCTTCTCGGCCTTCCTTGTCCTGAGTTCAAGGCCAAATATAAGACCGAGGACTTCTGCATATGGATGTTTGATGAGAAGACTAAGGAGGAGATCGTCGACGACGTTTTCGGCAAGTTCTACGAGAAGTTCGGCTTCTGGCCGGAGTCTACGGGCAGCTACTTCCTCGACGCCTACACGATCAATTATATCAAGAAGAAGTACCCGAGTGTAAAGTGCGCTGTCGCCACCTGCTGGGAGGAGGGTCCAAAGGCCTATCACACCTGCAACAACTCATGGTATACCATTATGGACGGAGGCCCATGGAATCCATGGATACCCTCCAAGGTCAATTCCCACTGTCCCGCCTCGGACGAGCAGGACGACTCCGGCATAGTAGCCATACCTCACCTCTCGCGTGACCTTATGGCCTGCTTTGACGGTAACGGCTCCAACTTCGGTACACACCCGCAGAACGTTCTGCGCGGTATGATATACTACAACGACGGTGAGTATGAGTACCCCTATCTCTACAATCTCGTTGACCAGTACCGCCATCTTGCAAAGTACAACGACGGCTACAGTTATAATATGATGTTCGTAGGTCCGGGTTGGCTTAACCGCCGCGGACGCTGGGAGGCTCCGTACGAGCTGCTCGCCAAGTCCTACGACGACGGCATGAAGTATTACGGTAAGCTCAAAAGCGAGGGCAAGCTTATAGATATGACCATGAGCGAGTTTGCAGACTTCTATCGCGATACACACAAGGACTATAAGCGCGGCGAGGGAGCTCTGTGGAAGGATATACTCTACGGCTCGGGCAAGCAGTACTTCTGGTACGTCGATCCCGCTATGCGTACCTGCTTTGACTTCAACCAGGGCGGAGCTATGATCGACCTTCGTCCGTATATTGCAAGACTTCCTCAGTCCACAGGCATCGGCACCAAGAACGTGTACGACGCCTCCTATCCCTACCTTATTCAGATCAATTACCGCGCGGGCGTCTTCACCCACTATGCAGGCGCGGGAACAATAAAATCCTGCAAGGTCACCTGCCGTGGCGAGAGCGCCGATCTCTGCCTCACCAGAACTATGGCAAGACACGAGAGAGTCATGGGCGGAGTAAGGCTGACGACCAACCCCGTGTCGCTTAATCTCGGCGGAATTGAGGTCGTGATAGAGTCCTCATACACCGTTCTCGAGGGCGAGGGCAGGGTAGTTACGGAGCGTAGGATACTCAACGATATAGGCGACGAGAGGGTCACCTTTACCGAGTATTTCACCGGAGGCTTCGGTACCACCGAGTACCAGGCGGATATGACCTCGCTCACTCTCGGAGTTGACGGGGAAAGTATGCCTTATTCCTACCACGGCAAGCGTATAACCAAGGCAAACGCCACCGCCGCCTACGTAAATATCCCCGACGTTATGACCGTTGTTGAGATGGGCGGAGATAATGATGAGATGTCGGTAGAGGAGGGTATCGCCTTCTCGCCCGTATACCACATCAGCCTCAGCAAAACTATAAGCAAAGGAGCGGTCAAGACATGGCTCAATCTACGAAAGGCAAATTAAACTACCGCTGTCCCTCCTGCTTCATGCGAGATATCGATATAGATATGTTCTTTGACGGGGAGAAGAAGGAATACTACTGTCTGCGCTGCAGCTTCAACGGCTCGGAGGAGGACGTCCTCCGTCTGAACGAGATGGCCAGATACCGTTACCGCGCTATGAAGAAAAGAGTCGTCGATTTCGGCGAGGACAACGAGCCGATAATCTTCCGCGACCATATCGGAGGCGAGCAATGATACTCGGTATTGACGTATCCACCTACCTCGAGGAGCTCGAGCACGGCGCAAAATACTACGACGGAAATAAAGAGATAGATCCGCTCGACGCCTTTATCAAAAACGGCGTTGACTCCATGAGAATCAGAGTATGGAACGATCCGTATTCCGAGAGCGGAGAGCCATACCTTGCGGGTAGCTGCGGCATTGACAATTACGTTAAGCTCGCAAGACTTGCGAAGGAGAAGGGCTACAGCATAATGCTTGATTTCCACTACTCCGACTTCTGGGCAGATCCCGGAAAACAGATGATACCTAAGGCCTGGAGAGACTACGATATCGACGAGATGGCGGGGGCCGTGTACGGTTTTACGCGTCAAATTCTCACTACCGCCATCAAGGAGGGGGTAGCTCCCGAGTATATCCAGGTAGGCAACGAGATCACCAACGGCATACTCTGGCCGATAGGCAGACTGACCGAGGGAGAGGGAGAGAGAGGGAACTACGAGAACCTCTTAAGACTCCTTGATGCGGGCTGCCGCGCCTGCCGTGACACAGTACCGGAGGCAAGGATAATCCTCCATCTCGAAAGGAGCAACGACAAGGCCATATACAGGGAATTCTTCACTAAGGTGGCAAATGCCGGTATAGACTACGACATAATAGGCGCGTCATACTATCCCTACTGGCACGGCACACCCGAGGAGCTCTTTGAGAACCTCGAGGCCTCTAAAAGGTTCGGCAAGGAATTGATGGTGGTCGAGCTCGGCTACGGCTTCACCACCAAGGGCTACGTCCAGGGCGGAGAGGAAAGACGCCTCGTTATCGACCCCGAGAGAGCTTACATCCCCGGCTTTACCGAGAAATATCCCGTGACACCCGAGGGGCAGGAGTCCTTCGTGCGTGATTTCCTCGACAAGGCCCGTGAGCACGGTATATCCGGCGTATACTACTGGGAGCCCCTATGGCTTCCGGGAGAGGGAATATGCTGGGCCTCCGAGGCCGGACAGGCGTATATCCACGAGGAGGGCAAATCCACCGCAAACGAGTGGGCAAATCAGTGCCTGTTCGACTACGAGGGAAGAAAGCTCCCGGCGTTTGATGCCTATAAATTATAATGAAGAGAAACCTTGATGATTTTCTCAAAAGCGGGGCGCTGTGACGTGAGTCGGGCGCTCCGTTTTTTTGCCTTTTTGGCCCAAAGCAGGGAAGAATGGTAAATATTTGTAAAATTGCGCGCGCGTGCACGGGAAAGATAGAAAGTCAATTCGCATTTTGTAAAAAATCATTCATTCTATTTTGTTCAATACGCCAAAAATGAGGAAAAACACAACTTTGTTATTGACAAAAATGCATAACAATGATATCATAGTATAGCCTAAAGGCAATAATAACAATTTAATGGAGGACTTACTCTTATGAAAATGAGTAAAATCTTATCTCTCGTTCTCGTACTTGTTATGCTCTTCTCTTGCTTAGTAGCATGTAAGAAGCCCGACAATGGCAACGAGGGTAACGAGGGCAATGAAAACGCTCTCGCAGGTACTTATAACATCACTATGTGGGTTTCCGAGAAGGAAGGCGTAAAGGAGCAGTTCCTTGCTCAGATCGACGCTTTCGAGCTCGCTAATCCCGGCATTACCATTAACGCTTCTATCGAGGGCGTTACCGAGGCAGACGCAGGCTCCAAGGTTGTTGCTGACGTTGCTTCCGCTCCCGACATCTACTGCTTCGCTCAGGACCAGCTCGCTCGTCTTGTTCAGGCCGCAGCTCTCCTTGCTCCCGGTAAGGCAGCAACCGAGAACATCAAGGCTTCCAACGACGCAGGTTCCGTTGCAGCAGCTTCCGTTGCAGGTACTCTTTATGCTTATCCTATGACCTCTGACAACGGTTACTATCTCTACTACGATAAGAGCATCGTTACCAATCCCGATAGCCTTGAGCAGATCATCGCTGACTGTGAGAAGGCAGGCGTTAAGTTCCGTTTCGCTCTTGAGAACGCTTGGTACACCGCTTCCTTCTTCTTCGCAACCGGTTGTACCTCTACCTGGCTCATGAACGAGGCAGGCGAGTTCATCGGTATTGAGGACGACTTCAACTCCGACAAGGGTCTTGCTGCTATGAAGGGTATGCAGAAGCTCGCTCAGTCCTCTTGCTACGATTCCGACGCTGATCAGTTCACCGATGCAGGCGCGATCGTAACCGGTATCTGGAACGCAGGCGCAGCAGCTGATCACTTCGGTGCTAACCTTGGCGCAACCGATCTTCCTTCCTTCACTGTTGACGGCCAGTCCTACCACCTCGGCTCTTACTCCGGTAACAAGCTTATGGGTGTTAAGCCTCAGGGCGACGCTAAGAAGGCAGCAGTTCTTTCTCTTCTTGCTCAGTACCTCACCGGTGAGGAGTGCCAGAAGCAGAGATTCGAGTCCTTCGAGTGGGGTCCCTCTAACAAGAACGCTCAGGCTTCCGAGGCAGTTCAGGCTAACGTTTCTCTTGCAGCTCTTGCAGCACAGAACGCTTACGCTACTCCTCAGGGTCAGATCGGCGGCGCTTGGTGGGATATCGCTAAGGTACTTGGCGCAGACGCTAAGAACGCAGCAGACGATGCAGCTCTCCAGACCGCTCTTAACAAGTATGACGAGTCCATCGGCGCATGGCTCGACATTCCTCCGGAGAAGAGATATGCATGGACCGTTATCGGTTCTGTTGGCAACACCAAGTGGGACGTTGACTTCTCCATGACCGAGGAGCCCGCAGGCACTTGGACCTCCGTTGAGATCGAGATGGCAGCAGGTCAGGAGTTCAAGGTTCGTCAGGGTCTCTCCTGGGACAACAACTACGGCGCAAACGGCGAAAAGGGCGGCGCTAACATCGTTGTTGAGACCGCAGGTACTTACAAGGTTCAGCTTGTATTCGGTGAGAACGATTCTGTAACCATCACTCTTATTCCCGTTGCATAATTGAATCACTAACGATTTCGAGTAATACTTAGGGTGAGCCCGCTTGGGCTCACCCATACTCGGATAATAAGGCATTGTTAGCCGACATACAAGGACGACAGTTGTCTTGTTTTCTTGTGTTTCGACTAACAATGCCTTCTCAATATAAAAAAGGAGTTATATAAACTCGGTTTATATCTTGATTATGAAGAAATTAAACGATTTAGAGTATTTGAAGCTGAATAAGCTTCAGGCCTTCTGGTATAAGCTGCAGCTCTTCTTCTTCGCTATCCCCGCGTGGTTCAAGCGCGTAGGTCTTAAGATCTGGGACTTCATCAAGTCCTGCGGTATAGCTGTGAAGGATGAGGTGATGGATATCGTCCACACCTTTACCGGAGGTAATTGGGCAGTTAAGCTGTCCTTCCTTATCTTCGGATTTGGAAACCTTTTCTACGGACAGGTGCTTCGCGGCGTCTTCTTCCTGTTATTTGAGATCATATTCATAGTCTACATGGTTCTTCCCAGCGGAGGCGCGTATTGGCTCGGCAAGTGTAACTGGTTCGAGAAGGGCGCTACCGTCGGTACCGTGCAGGGTAAGTTTGAGTATGATTACGTCTATGACACCGACGTGTGGGTTGCGGGTGACGACTCTGTAAAGGTCCTTCTTTACGGTCTCCTCACCGTTATCTTCATCATCGCTTTCATTTGGACCTGGAGACTGCAGGTAAAGCAGTGCCGTATCTGTATGGATATTACCGCAAAGGGTAAGAAGGTAAAGAGCGGTAAGGACGATCTCAAGTCACTCCTTGACGATCAGTTCCACAAGACTCTTCTTTCGCTTCCTCTCGTCGGTATCTTGGCCTTCACCGTGCTTCCCATCATCTTCATGGTGCTCATAGCCTTCACCAGCTACGACGCGGCGCACGACGGCTACTCCAACCTCTTCTCTTGGGTTGGACTTGACCACTTCAACGAGCTGTTCAACTTCGGTAACGGCGGTCTCGGTCTCGCCTTCGGTGAGATACTCTCCTGGACTCTTATGTGGTCCTTCTTCGCTACCTTCTCGAACTACTTCCTCGGTATGTTCGTAGCTATCATGATCAACAAGAAGGGCATTAAGATAAAGAAGTTCTGGCGTACCATCCTCGTTATGACTATAGCGATCCCTCAGTTCGTATCGCTTCTTTACGTTTCCAAGCTCTTTACCACATCCGGTCTTATCGGCCGTGTGCTCAACCAGATACCATCTATTTATAATTACCTCGACGTTAATAACTACGTATCTCTTTGGGACTCTCCCATAGTATCCAAGATACTTCTTATCGTTATCAACATTTGGGTAGGTATCCCCTACATCATGCTTATGGCAACCGGTATTCTTATGAATATCCCGCAGGACCTCTACGAGTCATCCAAGATCGACGGAGCGAGCTCGGTTCAGCAGTTCACGAAGATCACCCTTCCTTACATGCTCTTCGTAACCGGTCCTTACCTCCTTACCAGCTTTGTAGGTAACCTTAACAACTTCAACGTTATTTACCTCCTTTCCGGCGGTAACCCCATAAAGGGAACCGCGGGCGGTGCTTCGATAGGACACACCGACCTTCTTATCACGTGGCTGTTCAAGATGACTCTCGGATCTACGGAAAGTAAGTACTATATGGCGTCTCTCATCGGTATTCTCGTATTCATCGTGGTTGCCGTACTTTCGCTTATAGTTTATAACGTAATTCCTTCCACCAAGAACGAGGAGGACTACAAGTGATGAAAAAAGAAAAAAGCATGAAGAAATCTCTCCTCGGAGCTAAGGCATCCAGAAGACTCGGCAACACCGTAGTATACGTAATGCTCGTCATTATGACTATAGTATGGATGTTCCCCTTCGTAGGTATCCTTCTTGAGTCCTTCAAGACCGAGACCAAGATGCAGACTCCCTACCTCTTCCCGAAGGAATTCGGCTTTGACCATTACGTCAGACTCTTCAAGGAGACCGACTTCCTCCTCTGGTTCAGAAATACCGCAATTATGGGTATTGCTACCGCTGTCCTGCAGACCGTCTTTGTTCTTGCGATGAGCTACACTCTCTCAAGACTCAGATTCAAGGGCAGAAAGGGACTTATGAACTTTATGCTCATCCTCGGTATGTTCCCCGGCTTCCTTACTATGATCCTTATTTATAAGGTATTCTCGGATGCAGGTCTTACCATGCAGATGGCTCCCTTAGGTCTTATTATCGTTTACTGCGCGTCCTCCGGTATGGGCTACTACGTTTCCAAGGGCTTCTTTGACACTATTCCAAAGAGCCTTGACGAGGCGGCGAGAGTCGACGGTGCGACACGCTGGCAGGTATTCTACAAGGTCATCATGCCTCTGTCCAAGCCTATAATCATCTACACCATTCTTATGGGCTTTATGGCTCCCTGGGGAGACTTTATGATGGCCAGCTACATCGTGCACGAGAACAGCGCGGGTATGTCCGTTGCGGTCGGTATGTACGAGTGGCTCTCAAGAACTAATATGAATACCCATTACACCATGTTCTGTGCAGCGGGCGTTATCGTTGCAGTTCCCGTTACGACCGTATTCCTTCTTCTGCAGAAGTATTACGTAGAGGGCGTAACCGGCGGCGCTGTTAAGGGTTAATGAAAGAGAGGATAATAAGTATATATGTCAACAGTTAAATTAACTAACGTTAAAAAGATATACGGCAAGGATACGGTTGCGGTTCAGGACTTCAACCTCGATATTGCCGACAAGGAATTTATAGTTTTCGTAGGTCCTTCGGGATGCGGTAAGTCCACCACTCTGCGTATGATCGCAGGTCTTGAGGAAATCAGCGACGGTACCGTTGAGATCGACGGAGTTGTTGTAAACGACCTTCAGCCCCGTGACAGAGATATTGCGATGGTATTCCAGAACTACGCGCTCTATCCTCACCTCACGGTATTTGAGAATATGGCCTTCCCCCTTCGCCTTAAGAAGACTCCTCAGGAGGAGGTTTATGAGAAGGTTACCAAGGCGGCAGAGATCCTCGGCATCACCGAGTACCTCACCAGAAAGCCCAGAGCTCTCTCGGGCGGTCAGAGACAGAGAGTTGCTATCGGACGCGCTATGGTCCGTGACTCCAAGGTGTTCCTTATGGATGAACCTCTCTCCAACCTCGACGCCAAGCTCAGAAACCAGATGAGAGCAGAGATCATTCTCCTCCGTGAGCAGATCGACACCACCTTCATCTACGTAACTCACGACCAGACCGAGGCTATGACGCTCGGCGACCGTATCGTTATTATGAAGGACGGCTTCATCCAGCAGGTCGGCACACCCACCGAGGTGTTTGACATGCCCGAGAACCTCTTCGTTGCAGAGTTCATCGGCGCTCCCAAGATGAATACCTTCAAGACCGGACTCGTGCTTGAGGACGGCAAGTACTACGTCACTCCCTACGGCGCGAAGATCGAGGTAGACGGCAAGAAGGCGGATATGCTCCGTGAAAAGAACGTGGAGTCCGGCGAGGTTATTCTCGGCGTACGTCCCGAGCACATCGTCCTTGCTGATAAGGATGATCCCGCGGCTATCCCCTGCAAGATCGTGGTAAACGAGATGATGGGCTCCGAGCTTCACCTCCACGTTCTGGTAGAGGGCGGCGACAGACTCATTGTCCGTATCCCCACCGTTTCTCTTGATGATGAGGAAAGACACAGCCTCGTTCACGGTCACACAATTTACGTGACCTTTGAGGGTAAGGTTATGCACTTCTTTGATACCGCGACCGAGAAGAATATTCTTATTTAATAGGCTTTTGTAAATTAAAATTAGCAAAATACAGCAGTTAAGCAGGCGAGCTTTGACTCGCCTGCTTTTTATTGAATAGCAAAAAAACCGCCGCATTGGGGGGTGAAAAGAGGCTAATGCCGATAAACATAATGTAAATATAAATCAGCGCAAAATATTTTTGTGCCAAAGGCTCCCTTGCTTAATCACCCCAAGACTCGCTTTTGCTTCGCTGGTCTCTCCTGCGGGCTCGGGCACACATAGCCTTCCCTTGTGAGGGAAGGTGGATTTTGCGGAGCAAAAGACGGATGAGTAGTTAGTAAAGCTTTGTGCGTGGGACACCTCATCCACCACTGCGTGGTCCCCCTGTCTCGCCTGCGGGCTCGGGCACCTCGAGGGAAAACGATACTCAATCGTTTTCTAACACTCTCGGTTTCACTACGTTACCCAAGGGGGAAGGTTGAAGGAGCCTCCCTCCGGGAGGGAGGTGCTGAGCAAAGCGAGGCGGAGGGAGCACGCGTTAGTTTGTTTATCTATCGGTGGCTTTTTCGTACCCTGAACGGCACGCAAGCTCCCTCACCCACTCCGTGGGAGCTCCCTCTCGGAGGGAGCCTACCCCCTCACCGCTATGCTGCGTCGCGCAGATCTACGGCCGGCTTATACGCGAGGACAATAAGTCACTTGACAAGACTATTGTCTACGAGTACAATAATATTGGATGCATGAATCAAAATAAATAGATTAATAGCTGCTTTTTAAAATTACATTATCAGGAGTAATTAATAATTATGTTAAAAAACACATTTTATAAAAATCTATTTCTATCATTATCAATACTTGGAGGAATATCAATAGTATACATACCATGCATATTCGGATATATCGAAAGCATTAAATATGAAAGTGATTTGGGATGGATATTGTTAGTTGCTCCATTAAGTTTATTTATTTTATACTTCTTATTAGGATTTTATTGGATATTTCAAAAAGTTATTATTGATGATAATGGAATTAGAATCATTTTGATAAATAGAATAATCAAAGAATGTAAATGGCACGAAATTAATGTTATTAAAGAAGCTAACTATATGAGAAGTCCAGCTATAAGAATTAAAAATATTGATGGAACTGAAATATATCTAGACAAAAGAAAAAGCATTATTCAAGCGCTTGAAAAATATTCGGAAAAGAAAATAAAAAAATAATTATATGTATCTTCCTGGAGTAATTTAATTAGTGTAGGTATTGGTTTTGTCTGGCCCTCATCTCTCGAAATGTCAGCAACTTATTCATATTATACTTATAGAGGTTGCATATCATTGCCAAACAAAATAAAGAATCTTGTTAATAAAGAAACGAAAGGATTGAAACCTTAAATGAAAAAGTTTTTATGTCTATTATTTTGCATATTGGGATGCTTATTTGCAGTATTATTCGGGGTGTTGTTCGTCACTAACTATGCAGAACATAGCATACCAAAATTCGTTCCTGTGCTTACGAGAATAAGTTCCATAATTGTCTTTGTTTCATTAATAATAGGGTTTGCTGTCATTGACGTTTCGGTCGATCAATGGTTTCCGGATGCCGATGCCACATCCGGTATGATGTCAATTAAAGATCGGATATTGCTTGTCGCAGTAATATTGATAACGTTAGGATGCATGGGAATATTCATTTTAACGATTCTTTACAACAACATAAATGCAATAAGAACGACAGAAACAGATAATATGTTTCTCAGAATGCTATTGTTAATCACCGCAAACACAATTATGGCATTCGCTTATTATCAACATTTCAAAGTTTTGCAAATGAAAGAATAAAAACAATACTACTCTTATAAGCAGTTGTGCTTCTCCGTCAGTGTTATTTAATACACCGGCGGAGTTTTTTCTTGACTTGCTTCACAATTTGTTATATAATAAATTCAAATATAAATAAGTTTAACTGTATATTTTAAAATCATAAATGGTAGAATTTTTCCAATTGCGGTGTATAAAAACAAGAAAATCTCAATAAATTATTTTTAAAGGAGCAGGCTCAATATGAACAACAAAGCGAAAACTGTATTCTTTTTCTTATTGATTTGTTTAATAATCTTAACTGGCTGTGATCCAAAATATCCCCTCGGAAAATTGAAAGTGGAAAAGCTCCCTGTTTTATCCGTAGGTGATTCCGTAGAGATTAACATTGTTTATCCTGATGATGGGTTGATTGTAGATGGATGGAAGAATCAAACTGTAGAAATTATAGAGGGATCTGATGTTATTGCTATTTCAGGTCTTACCATTACTGCATTAAAACCTGGTACAGCTTTAATAAAAGTAAGTGCCACGACCGTTATTTCAGACGAACTTCTAAGCCAAGGAAACGAAGAAAGACAGTATTCTACCTATGTTGACATAAAAGTAAAATAAGAGAACGGGTGACTGTTCTCTGTGTTGATAACGCTCTTCCCTGCCAAATAAAAAAGCAAATACTTCTCCACACTTGGACTGAAACTTTCAAGTGTGGAGTTTCTTTTTTTACAATATTTCCCGTTCTATTGACATTTTGGCAAAAAGGAGTATAATTATGAATACGAAGAGGGAAGACTTGTTCGCGCAACCGAGGCAGATATTACCCTTTCCGGCGAGATCGTAACCTCCAAAGTTATCGTCAATACCGTTAGGTATTATTATGACAACGAAGGTAAGATGACCAAGAAGGTGTTCACTCCTGCAAACGGCTCTGCCCAGACCGTCTTCTATGAGAACAATGACGATAACACTGTTGTTAAGTTCTCGGCAGGTGACAGAACGGTAACAAGCCACTCCAAGACCGACTCCTTCGGTCGTAAGGTGTTCGACGAGCTCCAGCTTGGAAAAGACTTTGTTTCCAGACAGTTCGTTTACCACGCAGGTAAGGTTACGGACGAGCACAAGGAAAATGAAAAGGTTAAGTCATCTCCCACAACTCAGCTTGTAAGTCAGATCATTCTCTCGGGCGGCACTACCCTCTCTTACGGCTACGATGCTGAGGAGCGTATTACATCCGTGGTTGAGACCTATACTTTTAATGAAACTACTGTAACCAACACCACGCTCTACACTTATGATGCACTTGGTCAGCTTCTTACCGAGACTGTTAACGGAACTGTTGTCAACTCTATGGAGTATGATAACTACGGTAACATACTCAAAAAGAACGGTAAAGTTTACACCTATGGCGATGTAACGTGGAAGGATCTACTCACCGGATTTGATGGCAAGAACATCGAGTACGATGCTCAGGGCAACCCCACATCTTATCTCGGTCACACACTGACTTGGGAGAAGGGACGCCAGCTTAAGAGCTTTGATGGCAATACTTACACCTACAACGCAAACGGTATTCGTACTTCTAAAACCGTAAATGATGTTAAGCACGAATATACACTTAACGGTACTAAGATTCTCCGTGAGACTTGGAACGGCAATACGCTCATTCCTCTCTACGATAACGAGGACGGAGTTTGCGGCATTCTTTACAACAATGTCCCCTACTACTTCATCAAAAATTTGCAGGGTGACGTAATTGCTATCGTTAACAAGGACGCTGAAACAGTTGCAAGATATTCCTACGATGCGTGGGGTGTATGTACCGTTACACAGGATTCTGTTGGCATCGCAACTATTAACCCCTTCAGATACCGTGGTTATTACTACGATGAAGAGATTGAATTGTATTATCTGCAGAGTAGATATTATGATGCTGATTTAGGACGATTCTTGAATGCTGACAATACCTCGGTTGCATTTTTCTTTAACTCCTTGAACTTCAACCTTTTTGCATACTGCGATAATAGTATGACAAATGACTTTGATTCCTCTGGATATGCTTCCTTCAGAACACGAAGCAATACACTTAATAAATTTGTTGAAGCATTAGAAAAATCCATTCCCGATCTCTATACTCAAGATTTTTTGTGTATAGAAAAGCAATTACTGAGAATTGGAGCTACGAATTTAGCACTTACTATTTCGTGTGGTATTGCCGCTCAAACAAATAAAAATGCTTTATTCGGCGGTATGTTCAAAAAAGGAACATTAGAGGTTTCAGCATTCTTCGGTATATCAAATTGTTTATGCTTTAGCTTTTCCGCAGGAATAACTTGGAGTAAAGCGTATATCAAAATTGGATAGCTACTTGCCATGTCAAGGGGTTGGTCTGGATTCTATGGTGGAGCGTATGTGGAGATCTCGGTTCCCACATGGTTGTTGGCAGTTGCAACCGTTGCTGTAGGAATCGCTTGCATATATAACCCGGCTGTAGCAGCATATATTGCAAAGATTATTGGTTCTATACGCTCCACGGCTCGAGCGGCCGCAGCAGCACTTGTTCCTATCTTCCCGCACATCGTAAAAGCGGCTACATAATAAATTGAAAGGAACCATCTATGAAAAACTTCAGATTCAAGAAAGGAACTCTTGACAATAAAAATATAGATAGCAATGGCTGGCTTTTCAACTTTCGTTTTAAGAAAAACTTTGGTTTTTCTCATTAAAAACACCAATTGTGAAAGAGGTTACTTATAGTAAAGGACCCGCAGTTAGATACCAAAGGCATAGAGCTTTCGGAATTGGCATTATAAACTCAAACAACGAGTTTTCCGGTTTAGCTTTTTTTGATCCTCATATTCGCATAATGATTTTCCTAATCATTTCGTTTGGTGTCACTTATGTATCACTTAGTATTTCTACTGGATTGATATTTGCTTCTTTATTTTACCTTCTCATCTTGTTTCTTTCATTAGAGGATGACGATAAATTGCTCTATCAATGCAAATTAATGTTTGAGACCGATCCTTAATATTGTTCATCTTAAACTGCAACTCTTTTATTCATAGACCAACCGTCCTTATATAATCAATTTTCTCCGCACTTCAATCTGAGGTGCGGAGTTTTTTTATTCATGACAACCATTGTCTCAATTATGCTTTATAATCCATTCAGAGTAAAAAGGAGGTTATACGCGAGGACAATAAATAACTTGACAAGACTATTGTCTACGAGTACAATAATATTGGATGCATGAATCAAGATGCAACCTCAAGCAATTATATGTATTGCAATTTTTAAACAAGCGAATTTGTGCTGTAAATTCTCTCTATAATTTTATATTTAAAAAAGCTAAAAAGCATTTAAAACTATTGAATAATGGGGGCTTAAATGGAAAAAGTCTGGGAAGCGCGGGTGTTTTCAACCGGTGCAACACTTTTCTTAATAATTAGCTTAGTTGTTGTAATATATTGTGTATACATTCTAAAAAACACTCTTTCCAACTCGAATTCAAAAGTTGCTAAAATCGTCTGTATTTTTGTTATAGCAACTTTAGTAATAATCAATTTACTAAATATAAACGATCGGTATACTGAACTTAAACACGCAAAAATGAATGCTGTAGTTGTTGAAGGAAAAGTGGAAAACTTTGTTTGCTCAGCAAATGGTTCGGACTCATTTTCGGTTAACGATGTATATTTTAAATATCCTACAATTGATACATCCATAGGATACGACATCCCGAAAAGAGATAAAGGAGCTATCATTACACATGAAGGCCAATTTGTAAAAATAACATACTTCAATAATAATGGTAATAATATCATTATCAAGATTGAAACAATTAATTGAAAAATAACTGTTGAAATCATTTTTTGGAGGATGATAATGAAAAAACTTACAACTCCTATTATTAGCTTTATTTTAATATTGTCGTTAATTATATCATTTTCAGCTTGTAGCCGATATAATGAATATAACAATATAGATCAATACGATGTTATTTTCAAGGAGTTTGGCCCGTCTGGCGAAATCTATTTTTTATTTCCACATTCAGATGAAGCGGATAGTGAAATCTTTCTATGGTATTGCCAAAAATATAAGGTTGATAATAGTAAAATAGAAAGCATGAAACCTCCCATTATTTCTTCTTTAAATGTTATTGATTTTTATGCGGATTTCACTGAGTATATCATTGGTAATCCTTTTATTGAAATATTATTAATCATTCAGTACGATGAAGTTACAATAG